>CAYPOW010000022.1:0-17734 GCA_964412145.1 uncultured Draconibacterium sp. | reverse complement strand
ATACTGTTGGTGAAATTGCCTTAATGGTTGGTTATAATAGCTTACCAAGCTTTAGTACTACTTTTTTGAAAATTTTAGGTGTGCGACCTTCAGAATATATTGTACGAGGGAAAATCTCCATAGAACCCCTGGAAGATTGATTGTCTTTTAAATGATTTTATATTGGAAAATTCAGATAGATCCATAAATCAGCAGCGATAATCCTACGAGGATTTTATATGCACAATTTATGCATTCACAAAAGCCTGACAATAACACTACTCGTAGGGTTTGTGCTCATTGAGTTTTGTAATTTGCTTGTGGATTTATGGTAGATATAAAAAGATGCCAAACTTAAAAAAAGTGTAAAATTAAGGGTCATTCTATTTGAGTGCAGTTCATTTAATAGTTATTTCAAACTAATTTTAAGCCGAAGGTCCAGATTCTACTTTTCCGAATCATTCTATTTGTCGATAAATATTTTTCCAAAAACTCTGTTTTATAAAGAAAATAGGGGCTATTATTTAGTATATTTGTTTAGCTCTTATAACCTTAAATTTCTATAAAATGCCTAAACACCCTCTATCATTGACGCTTCTTTTTATTTTACTGGTTTTTTTTGACTTAACTTTAATTGCTCAGCAAAAAGAAGATCAAGAGAAAACCCGTCCGAAAATAGGCCTGGTTCTGAGTGGTGGCGGAGCAAAAGGGCTTGCTCATATTGGCGTATTAAAAGTATTGGAAGAATTAGGTATTCGACCAGATTATATAACAGGAACAAGCATGGGTTCTATTGTAGGCGGCTTGTATTCTATTGGCTATACAGCAAAAGAATTGGATAGTCTGGTTAGAGCTATTGATTGGAATTCGGTTTTTAGTGATAAGTTAAGTTATAATCAGATTGATATAAACGTAAAAAAAAATTATACCAACTATCAATTAAACTTTTCAGGCAATAGTTTTAAAGAAATAAAACTTCCTTTGGGATTAGTACACGGTCAGCTTATATCCGAAATGCTTTCAGAGCTTAGCTGGCAATCGACAGGTATTCTTTCTTTTGATGATTTTCCCATTCCTTTTCGCTGCATAGCCGCTGATATTATTTCGGGGAAACCCTTTGTATTTAAATCAGGGAATTTAGCCAAAGCCATACGTGCAAGCATGTCTATCCCTTCTGCTTTTACACCCATTGTGCAAGACCATATGTTATTAGTAGATGGCGGTGTAATTAATAATTTCCCTGTTCAGGAATGCATTGATATGGGAGCTGATATTGTAGTTGGGGTTTATGTTGGATCGAATGAAAATGTGAAAGCAGATGAGTTGAATACATTGGTGAAAATCATGAGTCATTCAGCTTCTTTTTTAGGCGTAGTGAATGCTAAAAACCAAATGAAGAAATTGGATATAAAGATAATTCCTGATTTAAAAGGAGCCAGCGTTGAAAGTTTTCATAGAGCGAAAGAAATTGTTCGAATGGGCGAAGAGGCAGCTCGCAATGAAGCTGTTTATGCTGAATTGAAATCACTTTCCGATTCGATTAAATTATTTCCTATAAAACCTCTAAGGGCTTTTTCGATCAAAAAGGATGATTTACCAATTCAAAAGATAATAATCAATGGGTTAAATCGTGTAAAAAAAGAATTTGTAATTGCTACGGCACAAATAAAAGAAAGCAGTTTGATCAATACGTCCATTATAAATGACGCACTTAAAAGACTGTATGGGACTTTATTATTTGATAAGATTGAATACCGTTTTGTAAAAAAGGGCTATTACTATGATCTAGTTTTTGATGTGATTGAGAAAGACTTAATAACTATCAATGCCAGTGTTTATTACGATAATTTCTATGGTGCCGGACTTTTTATTAATGCATCCTATAATAATTGGTTAATTAATTCGTCAAGGCTTGATCTTACGCTCGATATTTCGCAATACCCAAGAACCAATCTGAGTTATAATATTATTGGTGGAGCAAAAAAACGCAGTCTATACAGCTTGGGCATGAGTACACAAAGTATAGTAATCCCAAATTTTTATGAATTCCCTAACAGTTTAATTGTTTCAATGGGACAATTCAGAAACAATCAACTTAATTTTTGCAGCAGTTATGGATATTCAATCTCCAAGAACTCCAAAATAGAGATTAAGGCTTCGCATATTAGCAATTTTTTTCTACTACAAGGAGGATTGGAGTATTTGTATGATATCAAAAGAGTCTCATCAAGCAATTTCTCTTTAGAAGGAAAATATAAAATAAACTCTTTAAATCATCCGGTTTTTCCTACCAAAGGAGCATTATTTGAGATTATCTATAAAAGAATACTCAATCCTGTTTCGTCATTTACTTCTGAGGAAGGTTTGTTTAAGCCTATTTCAGATAAAAATGATGTTCTAGTAATCGATTACAAGCAGTATTTTAGAATCGGAAAGCGAGTCTCTATTATTCCAGAGATTACTCTTGGAGTTATGAGCTCCATTCCTTTTTATGCCGATAAATTCTTTTTAGGAGGCAACGGATTTAATTCCAGAATAAATAATTTTAGTCAGGCAGGTGTTCAAGCTTTCCATATTGCAACTGATAATTTTGTTCAAGCAGGTATTGGATTGCAATTGATTCTTTTCAAAAGTTGGTATCTAAACGCATTCCATCAGTATGCACGCTTTATAAACAATTCGGAAACCTTTTCTGAACAATCCTTGAGAATTGATAGCGAGGCTATTTCAGGTTGGGGTACCAGTATTGCTTATAGTTCTATTTTTGGTCCTCTAAAATTTACAACCACAAGAAATACGAATAACGATAAGTTTTATTATTATTTGAGTCTGGGATTTACTTTTTAGAAACTGAATAAACAATATTTATTTTATACTCTTTTTTGTTTTTTTGTGGGATTCTGTGAATTGGTGATTTTTGCCACAGGCATCACTTTGTGAGTGGCTTAATTTTTTTTGCCACTGAAGCTCAAAAGCACTAAAACACACTAAACATCTTGAGATAGAAAATTCTATATCAGAAATTTAAACTGTTTCTTAATCAACTATCGGCAACTTAAATGTTTTCTTAATGGAAGCCGATTCAAAATTAATAAGATAAATTCCTTTGCTAAAACTCACTAAATCTATGCGATGTATTGATGAGCCTATCGCACTTATTCCACCATATGAAGAAATTAAACGGCCATTCAAGTCCATAACTCGAATGTTGTATTCTTCTTCTAGCTCCATATCAATAAGCAGATTAACAAAGCCTTTAGCTGGATTAGGGAATAAATTAAATTGCGATTCTTCTACCAAAGAAGGAATATCTATCGTTGCTGTATTTTTAAAACGGACAGACTGGGCTTCCTGACCAAAAGTAATAATCCTGTCGTTTGTATTCCAGCTCTTCGTATAAAAAGCAATATTTTGGCCTGATGAATTTGTAATATCAATCTGACTGACATTGATTCCATTTTCTATAATCAAGCTTAAATCTTCAGCTGGTGTAATATCTGATTTCAATTGTATGGAAAGAACGCCTTCTTCAAAAGTATAGTCGAAATCAAGTTCATTTCTATCTAGCCAATAATCTCCATAATCTTCAAAATTATAGGTGATTACCCCTGAAGGAAGATTTCCAATCAAGCTTTCCAGTGCTCCTAATTTCCATTCACGATTGGGGGAAATCAACAATACGGAAGGTGCATTATTTCGATTATTTCTTATAATTACATCCGTCCAGTGATTAACAACCTCATCTATATTCGTTTCTACCAATTTATTTTCGGAAGAACCATCTGTCAGCGTTAAAGGCAATTCCAAAATAGTTGTCTGCCTTCCACTAAAGGCTTTTTTTGTTCTTTGGAAATAAGGAAAATTAGTCAATACATTATTGGCACTCATCGAAGAATTGAAAGTATATCCCAGCTCTTCCATTACATTGGATATAAGCGGGTTAAGTGACAGAGCACCTGCTCTGAAAGAGCGTACATTCGCATTTATATCAGCATTTAACAAATTGCGCGAAACTTCCAGTTCGCCATACACTGTGCCTCCTGTTGTAGCAGAACCATCATAACTTGGGTTATAATTAAATTGCGTATTCCCGGCACTTCCCAGAGGAAACACAGAAGTCTTGTAAAAATCGGGGGCATGCGTAACAGAGTGACTTCCAATTGTATGATTTCTTTCTATTAATTCGCTTAGTTTATCAAAATTCGCTTCTTCATAGTAGGCACTCATATAAGAATCTTTAAAATAATGAGTAGCTACAAAATAGTGGGCACTTAAATTTTGAATGAATTCCCAATTGGAGAAATAATTCATCGTACTAATAATCGTGCGACTATCCACATCGTGCGTAATTAATAAAGTAGATGTTGATTGAGCTGGTGAAGTATGTTTATACACAGCAACATCTTGGTTCTCTGTAAAAATCGCACGTAGCATAAGCATAAAGACATCGGTAGTAGGCTCAAAATTATTGGAATAAGAACGTTGGGCATTGTAATCTTTATCGAGCAAATTTCGTAAAATAACATCTTTCCATTCCACGCCAAAAGCATACGCTTTTCCATTTCCATAACTATTTTTACAAACAGCAATTGAATTATCTTCAAACTCTGCCAGAGCTTGTGCCGTGCTGAGTGCGTATCCTCTTGTATAAATGGACTTGTAATAGCTTGGATCCGCTAAGGGAATACTTTTTTCCATAGGATCGTCTATCCATTTTAGTTCTGAAAAAGTATCATCTGCACTCCAATTTAATTCATAGCGGTATCTTATCAGCTTGGAAGATTCGATGCCAAACAATTCAAAAAGCTCAGGGTTTTTTACAAAAGGCGCTATTAGCACACCTCCGTCATCCACCCATTTTATCAAACTTTCCAGTTCGATGCTGCTTAATGTAAGCTCATCTATTTCAGAGCTTAACAAGATAAAACCATTTTCACAAGCTTCTTCTGTCACACTAGTTATAAAATAAGGAATTCCAGCTACATCAGCCATTTGCTTAACACTGGCTAAGTTCTCTTTATTGGTCTCACCGTTTCGATCACACAGATCGAGAATAGCTAAACGAGATTCCAAATCAATCACAACAGGATCAGGGTCAGGTTCCGGATTGTCTTCTTTTATTAAGTTGACAATTAATTGATTATCTTCTCCTTCTTCAAGTGTTATACTGATGGAATCGGAAGGAGGATAGCCTTTTCTATCAATAATAATATCTATTTCAAGTTGATGTCCAGCCTGAGTTGTTTCTAGTTGAGCAATTGTATTTTCAAGACTTTCTCCTTGCATAAGCAAGCTTTCATTTAGAAAAGCTTTTACATGGATTGAATCGAGTGTGACTTCAGTTTCACTATCTTTTGCCGACACTTCCAATGAATAATGGTATTTTATCAATTCGTTTATGATAGATATTTGAACTTCCTGCTCAGCCTCGATATTTAATTCAACTCTGAAGTCGGTATATTCCGATTTATATGTTTTGACAATTAAATCAAGAGTCGAATTTTCATTCGAGAATTGCAAAGTATCCAATGCATTCAAACCTGTATTTCCTACACCAATTAAGGTAGAGTCAGCACTTAGTACTTGCCAGTTTACATCGCTTAAATCTTGTGCATTTTCATCTTTTGAATGGATAATTAATGAGTATTGTTTTGGATCAGGGTCAGGATCAGGATCAGGAATAACCGATGATCCTATTCTTGAAATAATAATATCATTTTGTTTCCAAGTATCTTGCTGAATTTCAAGTAATTCGCCTGAGGCATTCAATACCTCAATCTTTTCCAGATTTGCACCATTACCAATGATCATACTCTGCTCCTCGCCTATTGGATTATCATTTGCCAATTGTATTTTGAGTGTATTTTCAACAATTGAATAATCAAAATCCAAATCGCGGCGTTCCAGCCAATAATCGCCAAAGGCATCAAATTCAAAGGTGATAACTGAACTTGGTTTATCAGCTATAAAAAGTTTTTGAGCTTCCAATTTCCAACCTCTGTTTGGATGAATAAGCAATACGGTAGGCGCATTATTATCGTTGTTCTTATTTAAAACATCGAGCCAGAGAGCAACTACCTGGTCGTAAGTTTCTTCTGAAAAGGCAATTGATTTGGATGCATCGGAAATGGTCATTGGCATCTCATAGACCTCTGTGGGCGATCCGCTAAATGCAGAATTTGTTCTTTGACGATAAGGAAAATTTGTCAACACATCATTGGCGCTGTGCGTTGAATTAAAAGCAAAACCAAGATCAGCCAATACATTTGTCAGACGCAAATTAAACGCCAGATAACCTGATCTATAAGATCTTACATTTGCCCCAATATCACTATTTAATAAGTCTCTCGAAACTTCCAATTCGCCTGTTACTGTTCCACCAACGGTAACTCCATCGTGATAAGCAGGATTGTAATTTTCTTTTGTATTTCCGGTTTCACCGATTGGGAAAGTGGTCATATTTGCAAAGTCGGTGAAATGCCCGACAGAATGACTACCAATTTTGTGCCCATTTCTTAGAAGATTTTTCATTTTATCAAAATCTTCTTCTTTGTAATAATCACTCATTAATCCATCAGAAAAATAACGTGTGGTTATAAAATAATGTGCTTTTATACCTTCATTGGCTTCCCATTCAGAAAAATAGAACATAGAATCAACACCAGTCTGGCTATCCACATCGTGCGTAAGCAATAAGACAGAAGTAGAATTTCCGGGAGAAGTATGTTTGTATATAGAAACGGGCTGATTGGAAGTATAAATAGCACGTAAAAACAATAAAAACATATCTGTAGTAGGTTCAAAACCATTGGACCAGGTTCTTTGTGTGCTATAATCCTTATTCAATAGATTTCGTAAAATAACATCTTTCAATTCAAAACCAAGGGCATAGGCTTTCCCTTGTCCATAATTATTTTTAGTAATTGCTGCCAGATTATCTTCAAAAGAGGCTAAAACAGAAGCATTTTCAGGCGTATAGCCTCTGGTATATATAGAACGGTCATATTCAGGATCAGCCAAAGGAAGTTCTTTTTCCAAATCTTCATTTACCCATTGCAATTCGGGATATAATTGTGAACTTTCCCATTTTAGACTATAACGTGTTGAAGCATATGAAGAACTCGAAATTCCAAAAAGAGAGAAATAAATTGAGTTTCGAATATAGGGAGCAACTAAAATACCACCCTGATTAACAAAATCAGTTAAAGTTTGAATTTCAGACGTTTGCAATGTTTCATCGCGTAATGAAGAAGTGATTAAAATAAAAGGCACTTCTGTTGCTTCAGAAACAATACTGGTAATGAAATAGGGCATTCCGGCTACTTCAGCCATATGAATAGCGCTTGCCAGATTTTCTTTATTCACCTCCTCATTGCGCTCACATAAATCGAGAATAGCCAGTCTATGACTTTGACCAAAACTGGTTAACGTAAAAAACACTAAAATTATTTGAAGTATTCGCTGCTTCATAAGATTAAGATATATCGTTTAACAAACAAATCTAATATCTTACTGGTTAGCAATCAATACACAATATTTAAGAGGTGGGGTTGGATTAGTAAGTGTATTCTAAATGGACAGGAATGTAGAAATTAACTACAACAAAAGAATACTTGAAAATAATATGACATTTGGAGTCAAATACTTATGTATTTTGAACTGTTTGAATTTTTTGGCATAAACACTCAAAAACATCAAAAGAGATCAAAAAATATTTAAACATAACTGGAATAGAATTACACTATTCTTGACCAGGCGATTTAAAAGAATGTACCGTAAATCAATCCACTGCTAGTGGCCATAACTGAAACTAAAATAACATAGACAATCGTTTTTTGTGTTCCTATTACGCTTCTTATTACCAACATATTTGGTAAAGATAATGCGGGTCCGGCCAAAAGAAGAGACAGTGCAGGCCCTTGTCCCATTCCATTGTTTAGCAAACCTTGTATGATTGGAATTTCCGTTAAAGTGGCAAAATACATAAAAGCACCAAATATGGAAGCAAAAAAGTTTGATCGAATTGAATTTCCACCAACTAAAGATGCAATCCAATCGCTTGGAATTAATCCTTCGCCATTGGCAGTTCCAAGCAATAAGCCGGCAACCAAAACTCCGGCTGCCAATAAAGGCATTATTTGTTTTGCAAACCCCCAGGTTTCCCGAACCCAATCTTGAGATTCACCAGGCGTAATCAATGTTAGAATAGTCAAGCCAATAATAGCAATTATAAAAGGAATTAAAGGTTGCCCAGGAAATAAAAAGGCTGCGACAATAACCGGCAGAGCAGCTAGTAAAACATAGATAGGATTCATTTTCAGAATCTTTATCAAAGAAACAATAAACAACAAACCGAAAAATGCAGTTATTTGCCATTTATAGTTCCAAAGCAAAAACATAATTCCTTCCGAAGTGTCGGGCTTGCCCCAATTAACAAAAAGCAAAATAAACACCAAGACAAAGAAATGGTAGGAAGTTTGCCACAATGGTCGCTCTTCTTTAAAATCGGGGAAATCCATTTTTTCGGCTCGCTCTTTCTCTTCCTTACGGTAGATTAGAGACATAATAATTCCAATGACAACACTAAAGACTACGGCGCCAATAATCCGAGCTAATCCAAGTTCAAAACCTAAAATTCTCGCCGTTAATATAATAGCTAATATGTTAATAGCAGGACCTGAATACAAAAAAGTTATTGCTGGACCTAAGCCCGCTCCTCTTTTATGAATGCTGGAGAATAAAGGCAAAATAGTGCAACTACAAACAGCCAAAATAGTTCCAGAAAGAGAAGCAATTAAATAAGCTTTCCACTTTTTTGCATTAGCACCAAAATATTTAATCACAGCACCTTGACTAACAAAAACAGCAATCACTCCAGCAATAAAAAAAGCAGGTATCAAACAAAGTAACACATGTTCTTGAGCATACCATTTGGTGAGTTCAAAAGCTTGTAATAATGCCCCATTAAAGCGTTCATCCCCTATGGGCATAAAATAGGCAAACAAAAAGAAGCCGAGTATCCAAGTGAGTATTTTAAGTTCTTTTTTCCATTCCATTTTTTAATCGGTTTTTGTCTTTCATTTAAAACTTTGTGTATCCTTTGTGAAAACCTTTGTTTCCTTTGCGGTTAAAATATTTTTTTTATTACTAATCAAAATAACACTTAGAAAATTATCTTCTTTTAATTATCTTAATATCAGCATCATAAAAATAGAATTCATTTTTAAAAGAAGTAAATTATTGAATAATAGATCCCAATAGCAATAAATACGATAGACACAACTCTTCTAAACCACTTTTCAAAGATTTTGACTTTATTAAAGACACTTCCAACTCCACCAACTGTATAGGCAATAAACCAAGCAAAAAGGATCACTGGCAAACCTGTTCCGATAGCAAAGATCAAAGGAAGATAAAGTCCTGATGCACTGCTAATTGTTATCGGTATTAACATTCCAAAATAGAGTACTCCGCTATACGGACAAAATGCCAAGGCGAAAACAATTCCTAAGAGTAAAACGCCCCAAAATCCATTCTTGCTTTTGCGTTCTACTTTTTCAGTTAGTTTTCCTAATCCTGGAAATTTGATTTTAATATAATCGAGCATCAAAATGCCGATGACAATCATAAGCGGCCCCAAGAGTTTTTCGCCCCAGCTTTGGACGAAACCGGAAATTTTAAATTGACTTGCACCAAAAAAGAATAACAAACCCAAAAGAGTGTAGGTAATAGCCCTGCCAAGTGTATATACAAGTCCACCTAAGAAAACACGATGCTTATTTTCTATGTCCTTCCCAATAAAAGCAATGGCTGTAATATTAGTCGCAAGTGGACATGGACTGATAGCCGTCATTAAACCAAGGATAAAAGCTGTAAAAAATGGCCACTGACTATTTTCAAGCCAGCCCAGAAGTAATTCCATTTAGTTTAGATTTCTATCGATGAGTTGGATGAGTTTGTTTTTCAGCTTATCAGGATTGACAATTGCATACTGAAAAGCGTAAGCAGTAATATCCAGAGGTTTTTCGCCATTATAAACTAATAATCCTGATCCAGAAACTTTAAACTTTTCAACAATTTCTTCATTTCCAGCTTCATCAATATTTATCTCGATAAAATTAACTTTGGCATTTTCCCCGTATCTATTTTCTACCAATGATTTAGCAACTGCACCTACAGCTTTGCATGTAACACATCTGCGATCGCCATGAAAATAATATACATCTACTTGTTTTACTTCAGCTTTATTTTCTGTATTTGCCACTATTGCATTTGCTGAGGATGAAGCTCCAAATACGAAAAATAAAACTACGATTACATTCATAATTCTTTTCATAATACTATTTTTATTGGGTTAAAATTTTCTTCATTTCGTCATTTGAAGGAATACGGCCATATAAAACTACTTTACTGTCAATTACCAAAGCAGGTGTTGAAACAACTCCAAATGTCATAATATCCATAATATCTTCTACCTTGCTGATTGTGGCATCTAAGCCAATTGCAGCAACTGTTTCACGTGTAATTTTTTCTAGTGTTTTACACTTGGCACATCCTGTACCTAAAATTTTAATTTCCATCGTTTATAAGTTTCAATTCGTAGTTCGTAAATATACGAACTATTTTGATAGAGTAACAAATAAAGTCAAACTATTTTAAAAATATTTTGACCCTATTTGATGTTCAATAAAGGTGTAGTATTTATTTTCCTGGTTGATAAGTTCTTTCGGCATTTTTCTCAATATCTTCACGATAAAACAACACATCTTTGAACTGGCCTTTGGTGTACATGATGGCTTGATCATCAAAATGAGGAGACTCAGGATCGCCACTTTGTCCTCCAGCCAAACTACTTTTGGCTATAATCTTTTCACCAAACTCAACCATAGCCACAAAGCTATTTCCACTTGTGCCATACATTCTTTTGGTATTTGGATAAGCACGACTCCCGAAGGAAGCAAGTGATCCCCAACGTGAAGAGGCAAAACCAACAGGCAAACTGGGCAGTTCATCATTAAAAGGCTGAACAATATCACCATTCACTCTTTGGTATCTGTTTATTTCTCCCCAGGGTGTTTTCCAACTTCCAAAATCGGCTTCTAATTTCACAACAGCAAGTTCTAGTGCTTTTACTCTTTTTTCTGAGCCAAGGCTTTCAGCAATATAATCGTAAACAGAAACTTTTGGGTCAATTTTGATTGAGCGAGTCATTTTCATCATCTCTTGTCCCCAATAAACTGCTAAAGAAGTTTCCGTTGAGTTTTCAGCAAAGCGATAATCCCAGTTCTTCAAAGCCTTCATCGGAGCTTTTAGCTTCATTTGCAGTTGTTTATCTGCTTTTTTAAAATCTTCGATCAAAATAGGAATATAGACTTCAAAAGCTGGTAGATAGGAATCGTAAGCAGCATCGCGCAAGCTAGCTAAGGTAAAATCTGTTTTGTTTTCTAATACTTTAACAGCATGCAATTGCCTGAAATTCTGGAAATCTGGAGCCATATAGTCTGGATAATCTTCTCTTTTAGGACTATAGTCGCCAGCCACTGTAAAAGGTGTCGCATTGCAATTCTGTACCCATCCATTTTCAGGATTAAGCGCGATGATCATATCTTTGAGCGGATGCAAACCTTTCCAATCTGTTTCCGGATCGCTTCCATCCACTATTCCAGCCCAATTATAATTCTCATTTCTGACAGGCATAAAATTGCCATGGAAATAGGCAATATTTCCTTTTCCATCTGCATAAACGGTATTATTCGAAGAATTGGTTCTGATTTTCATAGTCTCGTAAAACTCTTCATAAGATTTTGCTTTGGTTCGCATATAGGATTGAGTAAGCGCTTTTTCGTGTTCTACCATTAAACTAATACTCACCCATTTACCATTTTCTTCTCTAATTACTGGTCCATGATGGGTATAATAGGCGTTTATTTTCTTCTCCAATAATTCATTGTTCTCTTTATATTTTAAAGTGATTTCTTTTTCAATAACTGGCTTTAAATCATCGCCATGTTTATAAAAATACTTACCATCTTGCTCAACTATTGTTTCATAATAATAGTCGATTACATCAGCTTTGCTGGATGTATGCATCCAACCACAATTATCATTAAATCCTTGATATACAAAGAATTGCCCCCAAGTAACGGCACCATAAGCATTTAAACCCTCTTCACTTACAACATGAACTTCCGGACGAAAAAAGAAAGATGTATGCGGATTAATTAGAAATAAGGCATTTCCATTGGCAGTATTTTTAGGCGAAATGGCAAAACCATTGGATCCTCTTGGTTCATCGTCTTCATCGATAAAAACCGAAGCCAAAGTTTTCGTTGCTTTTTCATTTCCATAAAAGGATTTTAAATCGCGTATGGAAATGCGCTCAATATCGCCTCCAATACTTCCTTCACTAAAGGCCAAAGCCATCCATGGTTCAAAATGATCTATTACCTTTGGTGTGACTTCGGGATGAGTATATAGGTAATAGTTAGCGCCATCGGCAAAGGCATCCATTAGCTTTTTAAGCCATCTTGGACTCTTATTGTATTCTTTTTTTACTTCCTCAGGATCGATATAGAGTTTCATTCTAAGGTCAGTAAACAATGCTTTTTCACCTTCATATTCTGCTGTTCTTCCCAATGCTGTGGCATAATTCACTTCAACACGATTAAAATCATCTTCGCATTGGGCATAGATGAATCCGAAGACAGCATCAGCATCGGTTTTACCATAAATATGAGGAATGCCCCAATTGTCTCTGATAATAGTAACATTTTTGGCTTGTTTCTCCCATCTGGAGATATCATTACTTAGCTTGTATTTTGGATTACAAGCAATTCCAAGAAACAATAATAGAGTCAGGCTTTGGATTAATTTGTGTTTCATAAATTAATTATTTTCGTGTTTGATTGGTTCAATTCTAAAAATCACAATTGAAGAAAATTCTGAAAAAGTTTCTGAGCCACTGCATAATTTTCCCGATTGAGACAATATTTAATTTTTGGAGCTTCAATTTCGCCCTTGATTAAACCTGCATTTTTTAATTCTTTCAGATGCTGAGAAAGTGTAGATTTTGCGATGGGTAATATTTCAGATAAATCGCCACTATAACAGCAGGACTGATTTGCCAACAATTGAATTATATACATTCGAACAGGATGCCCCAGTGCTTTTGCATAGCGAGCTGCTGATTTTTGTTCGTCTGTAAAAGTGATATTTGCTTTCTCCATAATTATTTTACTATTCGCAATAGTACGATTAATAAAGCTTTTATGCAATTTTTAGTGGAATTCCTGTTCTCGACAGTCATCTTGAGCTTGCCGAAAGGCGAACTGACAAGATCTCGACAGTCATCTTAAATCCAAAGACCTAAAAACAAGTGCGTAAATTGAAATGACAATTGAGGCATATTCATATATTTATTCGTGAATCCTGCCCTAGGCATCATTATGTGAGTGGCGAAATATAAAGCCACAAATGCACCCATATAGTGATGCCGATGGTATCCCTTCGAGACCATCGGAAGTGGCAAAAACAAAACTTTAATTGAAGATAAAATATTGCTTCCGGAAGGAAGTTAAAATTATTAATATCCTTTGTATTTGTTGGAGCCTCAAAAATTATTGTGATCAGCTATTTATTGCTACTGATTGAAAAAATAAGCATTTAAGAACTCAGCTATCGTCTTGCATATGCCTTTACAGTTCGAGCACCATTAACAAACTCGTTGTGTACCATACGTTTATTATTTATAATCTGATAAAATTCGTCTAAATATTTAATCACATGCTTGCGTTCTTTTGTACTCAATAATTCAAAATCGTTAAACAATTGATAAATTTCATTCTTTTTTAGATTGAATTTGTCAATACAGTAATAAACAATTTCAGGGCGTTTTTTAAATCCTCTGTAAACTCTTTCTGTAACTTTATCTGTATTTAAACGAGAGTTAGGTACGGCATAATGAGCAGAGATCAGACCGCTCCAGTCAAAATCGTAAGGAATTGCAAGCGGCGGTAATCTCCGAGTTTCATCTCGTATCAATTTTATGTTATGCAGTTCATAGGCCGAATAGTCGGTATTTCCTATCATATATTGAAACATATCCATCATACAAGTATGAAAAGAATGAAAACGGTCGGGATGCGTTTTTTCATCTTCAATTTCAATTCCGCCTAAACGGCTGGCCAATTTTTTATCGTGCTCAATAAAAAATGCAAACTTTTGTATAGAATCCCGATTAGAATCAGCATAAACATAGTTTATCAATGCAGGCCTTACGCGTAAAGAACTATCAGTTAATATATTAAAGGCTCTATATATTAAATATTCGATAATTGTATTTTGCTCATATAAATCCCTATTTCTACAATGAGTTACAAGCTTTAGGCCTTTCTGCCCATCAAAAACTGTATTCTTTGTCTTCTTTTTGGAGAATTTTAAACGAAGTGGAGGAAACCTACAAACATCACATTCACGGCGTGTTTTACCGCGCGTTCTTATTTTTATATTTAATTTAATCGGGCTTCCTGAATGGTCATTTAAAGAAATTATTGCAGGAAATTTGGTTGAATCGTCTTTAAAAGAAAATACAGTTTCAAAATCGGCCTCAAGATAAAGATTAAGTATTTCATTGGATTGAAATAAGGGAATATCATGAACCTTACTATCTTTTTGGGCTTTCAGATTAACAAGGCCAAAAAAGCAAATTATCAGGATGAAGAATATTTTCTTTTGAAACACAAACATTTTATTATGTTTTAAACTTTTCTAATAATATGACTCAGAAAAAATAAAATGTTTCATCAAAAATGGCGTGTACACGGACAAAAACCCCTAATTAACAGGAATTTAACATGAATCCATCCCAATCTTGAATATCAAATGATCAATTTGGCGAAAATTACATTTAATTTGAAAACGAATTCTATAGGAATAAAATACCGGAGGCGGAATATTATAAAAAAACGATATCCCGAATCAACTCTTTACCCACGGCTTTATTTAATGTTGAAAGCAAATCCATACGTGCATACGACAAATCCTGACGTAAAGCTGGAGAATTCATGTGCACATACAGCGTTTCTTTATCAATATTTAAAGATTTTGTTTGACTAGCTATGGTCTTTCCAACAACATTTTCCCACTCACTTTTGAGTCGGTACTCATCGTATTTTCTTGAAATTCCATAAACACGTAAGAGCTCATAAAAAACCTGATCTATTTTCTTTTCGTTGTTTTTGCTAAACCCTGCCATTTTTAATTTCTTTAAGCGTGCCTTTTACTACTTCAAATAAACGATGATCCAATTGGGTGGCGTGAAAAAGCTTTTCTACTCTTTCTCTTTGCGTATCCGTTATAAATACCTGTCCGAAATTTTCTTCACTTACCAAATTGATTAACTGTTCCACTCTTTGAGTATCTAACTTGTCAAAAATGTCATCCAAAAGCAAAATAGGTTTATAATTTTTCAGCTTTCGCATAAATTCAAACTGAGCCAGTTTAATAGCAATTACATACGATTTTTGCTGACCTTGCGAGCCGTATTTTTTTATAGGAAATCCATCTATCAGAAAATCTAAATCGTCTTTATGAGCGCCCGCTGAAGTATATCTGACTGCTCTGTCTTTAGCCAGATTTTCTTTTAATAAATCTCCCATTTTTGCCTTGCAAAGCGATGATTGATAATTCAATTCAACCTGCTCATTTCCACCACTTATCAATTTGAAATATTTTTGAAAAATGGGTATAAAATCATCAATAAAAGCTTTACGCTTATCTACAATTTCGTGACCTAATTTTATCAGTTTAACATCCCAAATTTCTAAAGCAATTTCATCAAAATAGCGTTTCTCGGCAAAATGCTTTAACAAAGCATTACGTTGAGCCAAAGCTTTATTATAATCGAGCAAATTGTTTAGATAATTCCGATCGAATTGCGAAACTACTCCATCGATATATTTTCTTCTTACTTCACTCCCATTATTAATTAAATCGCGGTCGTAAGGCGAAATCATCACCAAAGGAATTAATCCAATATGATCGGCCAATCGATCGTATTTCTTTTCATTCAATTTAAACTGTTTGCTTTGATTTCTTTTTAAAACACAATGCACTTTATCCATAGCATCTTGTTTTCGAACATAATCGCCGTGAATGGCAAAGAAATCCTCTTTGTGCTTAATGTTTTGAAAATCAATTGGATTGAAATAACTCTTGCAAAAAGAAAGGTAATAAATGGCATCCAACACATTCGTTTTCCCCGCTCCATTTTGTCCGATAAAACAATTTATGCGCGACGAAAACTGCAATTCTGCTTCCTGATAATTTTTAAAGTTAGTGAATTTGAGCTGTTTAAGATACATGCAAAGCTATTTTATTTCGAATCAAAGGTATGAAAATTAGAAATGATAAATAGATTATATGTGTTTGATTTAGGCTCCATTTTCACTTAAAATCTCTTCAATACGTGATTGAACATTTTCAAGAAGCCAAAATGGTGTCGAAGCAGCCCCTGAAATGCCAATGTTTTTTCTTTTTCTAAACCACTTTGTATTAAATTCCTCCGGATTCGAAATAAAATGAGCCGATCTTACACTTTTCTTGGCGCTTTCAAACAAATATTTTCCATTCGAACTATTCTGGCCGCTTACAAAGATTAACATGTCTTTGTCCTCCAAAAACTTGAGCAATTGTTTATCTCTTTTAGCTACTTGCTTGCACAAACTCGAAACAATTTCCAAAGGGAAAAACTCTGCTTTTTCTACCCGACGCTTTTTTTGAAAAGCAATTATCACTTTGGAATAATCCGACTGAAGTTTAGTAGTTTGCGAGAAAATAATAGTTGATTTTTTTGAGCTTAATTTTTCCAGGTCGGCAGCATTTCGAACAATATGAAACTCACCTTTTGTATAAGCTTTTAAAGCAATTACTTCAGGATGATAAATATCTCCAAAAAGAATAATTTGCCCCTTCTGTTCTCTCATTTTTTGGTCGGAAACCGCCACCTGCTCTTGCAGTTTTTTAACAATCGGACACGTCGCATCTATTATCTCTACATCATAATGATTGGCAATTCGAAAAGTTGAAGGAGGCTCTCCATGAGCGCGAATTAGGATTTTTTTTCCACTTTGCTCAACTATCTGACAATGCGAAATAGTACATAATCCTTTGTTATTTAGGCGATTGATTTCCTCATTATTATGTATCAAATCGCCTAAGCATTTTAGACCTTTATGTTCTTCAAGAATATCTTCGGCCATTTGAATAGCTCTTTGAACACCAAAACATGGGCCTGCACCAGGATCTATTTGAATACGCTGTTTCATTGGGGATTAAAACTACGAATAATATTAGTAAGCCTAGTCCAAAAACTTTTCCTTTTTAAATTACGTGAAAAAACATTTCCTTTTGCGGTGCAATTCGCAAAAAGCATTTTCAAGGACATTCTTTACTGTATCAATTAATTTGATAACCATTTCATGCAATTACAAAAATTTTTAAGTTTAAGGATTTTCATCGATTCCGGCATCGCTGATTTTGAAAAGGATAATTTCTGTTTTTTGTGAAAATCATCAGATAAAGACGCAATTTGATAGCCTAAATATTTACAAAAAAGGCCGCCTCAAAAGAGGCGGCCTTTTGATTTTTTATAAAATTACTATCTTTTCTACTCGTGTGTTTCCATCAATATTTACCCTTATATAATAATTACCAGGCTTCATTCTATTTCCAAATTCATCAAGGCCTTTCCATTTAA
>CAYPOW010000021.1:0-23149 GCA_964412145.1 uncultured Draconibacterium sp. | reverse complement strand
GAACCAATAATTGCTGATGAACCAGTGGCCAATCCATCAATTCCATCCGTTAGATTTGCACCATTTGAAACAGCAGTGATAATTAGAATGACCATAGGAATAAATATGATCCATGCCCATTTCTTGGATTCACCACCTAACCAGGCAATGACAGATGCATAATCGAAATTGTTATTTTTGAAAAACGGAATCGTTGTTTGCGTAGAATGAATAGGTTTTGCATTCACTTTTTCCGTTACTACATTAAATGTTTCGCCAGAATCTTGTGTCGATGTTGCATTTTTGATTATTGAAGCAGGAAGTTGTTCTCTAATCACAACATCAGGGTGAAAGAACATGGTCAATCCAATTACTATTCCCAGAATGATTTGTCCAATAATCTTGAATCTACCAGCAAGGCCTTCTTTATTCTTTTTAAATATCTTAATATAATCGTCAACAAATCCTATAAACCCAAGCCATATTGTTGTAAAAAGCATTAAGATTATATAAATATTATCAAGTTTCGTGAAGAGTAAAGCAGGAATAACGATGGCTCCAATAATAATTAGTCCACCCATAGTTGGCGTGCCTGATTTCTCCATTTGTCCATCTAGACCTAAATCGCGAATGCTTTCGCCAGCTTGTTTTTTTCTTAGATAGTCGATGAGCGTTCTGCCAAAAATCATTGTAATGGTAAGGGAAGTAATAGCCGCCATGCCAGCGCGAAAGGAGATATATTGAAATACCCCGGCACCCGGGAAATTAAATTCAGTATTTAGATAATCGAACAAATAGTATAGCATATCTAAGCTGTTTTATTAAATAATTTATTTATAACATCCTTATCATCAAAATGATAGCGTATGCCTTTAATTTCCTGATAAGTCTCATGTCCTTTACCGGCAATCAGAATGATATCTCCTTTATGGGCTAGAAAAAAAGCAGTTTTAATGGCTTCCTCTCTATGAGAAATTATAAGGCAGCGTTTATGTTGTTCATCATTCAGGCCTGTTTGCATGTCAGCCAAAATTTCTTCCGGATTTTCAGAGCGTGGATTATCGGAGGTTAAAACTAAACGGTCGCTTAAACGCGCTGCTATTTTCGCCATTTCGGGTCGTTTGCTTTTATCTCTATCGCCTCCAGCACCTACTACAGTAATAATTTTGCCGTCTTCACTTTGCAATTGATTAATAGTTTCCAGTACGTTTTGTAAAGCATCAGGTGTATGGGCATAATCCACTATTGCAATAATTCCTTCTGTAGACTGTTGATAATCAAAGCGTCCGGCCACTGATTGAAGATTTGATAATGCAGGAAGTATATCTTCTTCGGAATCGCCTAAGAGGATTGCAGTGCCATAAATAGCCAGCAAATTATAGGCGTTAAACTGTCCTACTAAGCGACAATAAATATCGTGCTCATTAATCTGTAAATGCAGTCCGCTTAATTGATTTTCAATAATCCGGCCTTTAAAATCGGCGAGGTTTTTGATGCTGTATGAGTGCTTTTGCGCCTTGCAGTTCTGCAACATCACCATTCCGTTTTTATCGTCGATATTTGTTAAAGCGAAAGCAGATTTTGGTAGATGATCAAAAAATTGTTTTTTAGCTTTTATATATTCTGCAATTGTTTTATGAAAATCAAGATGATCGTGCGTGAGATTTGTAAAGATTCCACCCGCAAATGTTAAGCCTGCTGTTCTCTTTTGAGCTAAAGCATGACTACTGACTTCCATAAAACAATGGGAACAGCCAGTTAGCACCATTTTGCTTAATAATTCATTTATCTGTAAGGCATCAGGAGTGGTATGAGTTGCAACAAACGAATGCGATTCAATTTTATTTTCGATGGTTGAAATCAGTCCGCAGCTGTAGCCTATATCACTAAATAGTGTATGCAAAAGACTTGCTGTGGTTGTTTTACCATTGGTTCCCGTAACGCCGATAAGTTTTAATTTGATGGAAGGATTATTGTACCAGTTAGCAGCAATCATCCCCAGACTTTCCTGGCTATTTCTAACTTTTATGTAACAGATTTCGGAATCGATATTTTTGGGAATGTCTTCGCAAATAATGCAATTGGCTCCTTTTTCAATTGCAATTGAAATATAGTTGTGACCATCTGTAACAGTTCCTCTTGTTGCAATAAATAGAAAGCCCTTTTCAACTTTCCTGGAATCAAATGCTAGGCCTGACAGCTGGATATTTTTATTCCCTATCACCTCTAAAGGCTTTATATTTAACAATATGTCTGCTAGTTTTTTCATTTATGAAGCAGATAAGGTGAGTGAGACAATCGCGTTTTTATTAATTCTTGTTCCGGCCGTAATAGATTGATTTACAACAAATCCTTTCCCTTCGATTTGACAATTTATACCCAGTTCTTCGAGTATGAATATGGCATCCTTAGCGGTCATACCAATCAGATATGGGAAGACTTCCTTTCGAATAATTCTTCGTCCAAAATGCACAGTATCTTGAGCAGAAAGGCACACCACCCATTCCGAATTTGGGTTTTTTGTTGAAGGCACACCCATTTCATTAAAAATTGTATTGTAGTCCATTTTATAACCTGTGTGTGGCCGTGGACTTTTTGGGTTTTTTGTAATACTGATATCATCTACTAAATCGATATTACTTGCGAATATCTTATCAGCAATTTCTTTAAAAACTGGAGCAGCAACAGCACTTCCATAATAGCCCGATTTACTTGGATCGTTAATAACTACAATACAAGAAAATTTAGGTTTTGAGGCTGGAAAATACCCTGCAAAAGAAGCAATGTAATTGCTTTTATTATAGCCTTGATTTTTTTGTGCAATTTGAGCTGTGCCTGTTTTTCCGGCAATGGAATAAAAATCATTTTTGATATTTTGTGCTGTTCCTCTTAGTACAACTCCTTTTAGCATATCCTGAAGAATTGTAATTGTTTTTGGTGAGGCAATACGTTCGTTAAGCACTTCAGGATAATAAGTTTCAACGGCTTGATTCATAGAACGAATCTCTTTAACAAACAGCGGTTTCATCATTTTTCCATTGTTGGCAATGGCATTGTAGAAAGCAAGTGTTTGCAATGGAGTAATTTGCAGTTCGTAACCATGAGACATCCACGGAAGTGAAATACCCGACCATGTTTTGTCGCTTGTATTTTTAATATAAGGCGTCCCTTCTCCACTAATTGGCAATCCATGTAGTTTATTTAAACCGATTTTATACAACCCATCAATAAATTTTTGCGGCGTATTTTTGTAATTTTCAGTGATGATTTTGGCCATTCCAACATTGGACGATTTCTCAATCACTTCTTTTACGCTAATAATTCCATCATTAATTTGGTGTGCATCCTTTATTGTTTGATTGTAGTAAGTGACAGATCCATTGCCAATATTTATGGTATCATCAACTTGTACAACACCATCTTCCAGGGCCACTAAAATGGATGCAAGTTTAAAAGTAGACCCAGGCTCTGAACTTTCTCCAATGGCATAATTATAATCTTCGGTGTAGTTGCCATTCTTATTTTTTCCTAAATTAGCAATAGCCAAAACAGCTCCTGTTTCCACATCCATAACAATCACGCTGCCATGTTTAGCTTTGTGTTTGAGTAGATTACGTTTGAGTGCTGTCTCAGCAATATCCTGTATTTCAATATCAATTGTGGTAACAACATCATTCCCGTTTTTGGGTTCAATCTCATTTGCAGGATCAATAGGCATCCAGACCCCACCGGAAATTCTTTGCATCAATCGAGTCCCTTCAGTGCCTTTTAAATATTCGTTAAATGCACCTTCTATGCCTACTTCGTATAATCCTTTTTCGTAATTAAAAATGCCTATTGTTCTTTTTGCCAGAAGATGATATGGCAAGTCGCGCTTATTCGATTGAATAGGGATTAAACCACCTTTATTTCTACCCAATCGAAGTATGGGAAAAGTTTTGAGCTTCTGATATTTTTCGTAACTGAGATTTTTTGCCAAAGAATAATAGTAGTTGTTGTTTTTTCTGGCTTTTATAATTGCGTTTTTGTAGCTGGCGGCACTTTTATCTTTCAATAAAGCACTTAAGGAACGTGCCAGACTATCGATATTGGCATAAAAAAAAGCGTCGGTTTTATTGGAAATAGGATCAAATCGAATTTCATATTTTGGAGTAGTTACAGCAAGGAGTTTATTATTTCGTGTGTAAATATTACCCCTTAAGGCATCTATTTTTACTTCCTGTGTGCTGTGCTCAAGACCCATTTTCCTAAGCTCATCGCCTTCCTTTATTTGAATGTATAACACTTGTCCAATTATACCCAAGCCAAAAATCAGGATGATAAAATACATCGCATAGGAAGCTTTAAGTATGGTGTTGTTGTTATTCATTTATTTCGTTTCTTTTTCAACATAAATTTTCTTCGGAGGCATCATCGATTCTACTAAACCCAGGTTCTTAACCTTATCTGCAATTTGAGTCAGGCGTGTATTATCCATAAGTTTAGATTTCACTGAAATAGACTTTATGCGCAGTTCCTTAACTTCTCTTTTGTATTTATCTATTTTCCGAACAGTTCCTTGTGCCCAAAACGTGTTGGAAATAAAAAGGATGATTAAAAACAGTAAAAAAACCATAAATGGAAGCTCTTTGGTGGAGCTTTCCGTTGAAAGAAAACTGCCATCAAGTAAAGGCTTGATGTAAGCGCTGACAAAACTTTTTCGTGGTTTTTGCCTTTCGTTATCTGGCTTTATATCGTTTTTAACTTTGTTCATTATTCCTTTCTGCTATTCGCAATTTGGCGCTGCGTGCTCGGCTGTTTGTATCAATTTCTTTTTCTGAAGCAATTAATGGTTTACGGGTTATGCCCTTAAAAGGAGAAATGATATTTCCATAGAAATCTTTCTCTAAGGCTCCTTCGAAATTGCCTGATTTGATAAAATTCTTAACCAATCGGTCTTCCAGTGAATGATAGGAAAGAAAAACAAGGCGTCCTCCGGGTTTTAGCACTTCCTCGCTTTGCTTTAATAAACTTTCTAATGCGTCCAGCTCTTCGTTAACCTCAATCCTTAAAGCCTGAAAAACCTGTGCGAAAAATTTATTTTCTCTGTTTCGTTGAGCGAGAGGAGCAAGGCAAACTTTTAGTTCTTCATTCGTATTTATTGGAGCTAAACTTCTGGCTTCTAAAATTCGTTTACTGATCTTGTAGGCGTTTTTTAATTCGCCATACAGACGAAAAATTTTTGTCAAATCAGTTAATGAATATGTATTTACAAGTGTAGCGGCAGTACGCTCGTTTCTTTTATCCATTCGGGCATCCAGATCTCCATCAAATCGGGTAGAAAAACCTCGCTCTGGAATGTCAAACTGGTGAGAAGAAACGCCCAAATCGGCAATTAAGCCATCAACTTTGCTTGCCTGGTGTAAGCGAAGGAAGTTTTTAAGGTATTTGAAATTCTGATGAATTAGTGTGAATCTTGGATCGTTAAAAGCATTTGGCAAGGCATCCGAATCCTGATCAAAGGCAATTAGACGCCCGTTGCTATCCAATTTATCCAGAATAGCTCTCGAATGGCCGCCACCACCAAAGGTAACGTCAACATAAATGCCATCTGGTCGAATATTCAGACCGTCAACACTTTCCTTCAGCATGACTGGATTATGATACATATACTTCTTTTTTTACTCGTCGTTGCCGGGAATATTTCCCATTACATCTTCTGCAAGAGCGCCAAAATCAATGTTTGGATCGTTTAGTATTTCCTCATAAAGTTGTTTGTCCCAAATTTCAATTCGGTTTACCGAAGAAGCCAGCACAATTTCCTTTTTGATATCACTAAACTTGATTAAATCCACCGGAATTAGTATGCGACCAACATTATCTATTTCCAGTGTTCTAACTCCAGCCATAAACATTCTGATGAAATCGGTATTTTTTTTAACGAAGCGATTAAGTTTGTTTACGCCTGCTATTTCCTGATTCCATTCGCTCATTGGATAGAGTTCCAAACATTTTTGAAAAACACTTCTTTTGATGATAAATCCCTCATTAATAATTGGTTGTATTTGTTTTTTCAATCCTGAGGGAAGCATTAATCTACCCTTGGCATCTACTTTACATTCATATGTCCCAATCAGGTTTATCATCTTTTCTTGCAATTCGAGTGTAAAAATACAGTTATATTTACCACTATTTACCACTTTTTACCACTTTGTTAATAAAAAGTTACATCTTCTTGCAGAAAAAATAATTTTAGCTTGGCTAATAATCAGATATACAGTTAGATAATGAGTAATTTATTATAATTTAAAGGGTGGGGATGTTTATAACTTCTACTCGAAACAGCTAAATAATTATGCTAATAGGCTTTTAGTAAATTATTCTTTAATTTTGAACGCAAATTCAAGATTTAATGGAACCTACTGAAAATACAGATTTCAATTTTATTGATGTGGAACGGATTATTGCTTCAAAAAGTAAGAAAGCACTCAAGTATACGCCACGTTTTATCATTGCATATTTAAAACGAATTGTGCATCAAGACTATATCAATGATTTTCTTTTTTTAAATAAAGATAAAATTGGACTGGATTTTGTACGAGCTACATTAAAAGAATTTCGCATAACGCTGAATATAAGTGGATTAGAGTTTATCGATCCAGCAAAAAAATATATAATCGCCGCAACACATCCAATAGGAAGTTTAGATGGTTTGGCATTGATGGATGTGGTTGGAAAGCTTAGAAAAGACATTTTATTTCCGGTAAATGATTTACTAATGAATTTACCCAATTTGAAGCCGCTTTTTATTCCGGTAAATAAGCATGGAAGCAATGTTGAGAATGCCCGTATAATTGATCAGGCTTTTGCATCTAATGTAATGATGCTATATTTTCCAGCCGGTTTAGTTTCGAGGCGCAAAAATGGAATTATTGAAGATTTGGAATGGAAGAAAACCTTCATCCGAAAATCTCGTGATTATCAACGCGATGTGATTCCAACCTATATTGAAGGTTCTGTCAGTACTTTCTTCTACAGATTAGCTAATTTGAGGTCAAGATTGAAGATTAAAACAAATATTGAAATGTTATATTTGGCCGATGAAATGTTCAAGCAATTTGGAAGGGAGATAAAAATCGTTTTTGGCAAGCCAATTCCACATAAAACTTTTAATCGATCAAGAAAAGACATAGATTGGGCTAATCAAGTAAAAAAGCAAGTATATACCTTGCGTTAGTAATTGAACATAAGAAAGAAAGGAGACTCAATGCAAAATATTATACCAAAAGTAAGCAGGGCATTACTGGATAAGGAACTCAATAAAGAAAGCTTTTTTACAGATACCAATAATGGAGGAAACGAGCTCTATATTTTTACTGCTCAACAGTGCCCGAATCTTATGCGAGAAGTTGCCCGCTTACGCGAAATCACTTTTCGTGATGCAGGTGGAGGAACTGGAAAAGAGATGGATATAGACGAATTTGATACTTCGGATAATTCATTTAAACAATTAATTGTTTGGAATCCAGTTGACAAAGAGATAGTAGGTGGATATCGATATATTTGCGGAAACAATATTCCTATTGAAAATGGAATTGCAATCAGTCCTACAACAGAACTTTTTAAGTTTTCACCAAAATTTATCACGGAATACCTTCCTAAATCAATTGAATTAGGACGGTCTTTTGTGCAGCCTAATTACCAGCCTGCTTTTAACATTCGAAAAGGAATGTATTCGCTGGATAATTTATGGGATGGAATAGGTGCCGTATCTGTTGAGCATCCTGAAATCAAATACTTGTATGGAAAAATGACTATGTACAACAATTATAATGTATATGCCAGAGATGTTTTACTTTATTTTTTGCGTAATTTTTTCCCCGATACATTAAATTTAGTTAAGCCTCATCAGGCAATTGCTCAAAAACACTCTGATGAAGAGATTGAAAAGTTATTTTCAGGTACTACGTACGAGGAAAACTACAAAATATTGGTACGTATAGTGCGTCAATACAAAGAAAATATACCTCCTTTGGTGAATGCATATATGAATCTTTCATCGAGCATGATGATATTTGGTACATCTATAAATGAGCATTTTGGTGATGTTGAGGAAACTGGAATGCTCATCAAAATTGATGACATTCACGAAAAGAAAAAGCATCGCTATTTCTATAGTTATCTTCAAAAAATACAACAGAACATTAAATCTTTTAGGCAAAACAGGAATGATCGTAAAAACAGCTAAATTTTTAGTTAGTAATAATTATTATCAGAGTTGCCCCAAGCCTGATAAACCCGAGTATGCTTTTATTGGTCGATCGAATGTTGGAAAATCGTCTTTAATTAATAAAATTACGGGTATTAATGGTTTAGCTAAAACCTCGAGTAAACCTGGTAAAACGCAGTTAATCAATCATTTCTATATTAATGACGAATGGTATATGGTTGACTTGCCTGGCTATGGTTATGCCAGTCTTCCTGTTAAAATAAAAGAAAAATGGGAAACAATGATTAGTGGTTATCTCCAGACTAGAAAAAACTTACTAACTACCTTTGTTTTGATTGACGTACGGCATTCTCCTCAAAAAAAAGACACTGCATTTATAGATAATTTAGCTGAGGAGCAAATCCCTTTTGCTCTGATTTTTACAAAATCCGATAAGTTGACTACTCAAAAACTAAATAAAAACCTGAAGGCTTATAAAGAATATTTGATTGAATATTGGGAAGAACTACCACCTATTTTCGTCACATCTTCAGAGACAGGTTTAGGAACAGAAGAAGTTCTGAGTTTTATTGAGCAAACAAATCGAGTTTTTAAGTATCAGGCAGAATAATATTATCATTACATTTTTCTACTTATAAATTGTATATATTTGGGCTGTTTATTTAGTGAAAAAATGAAAAATATATAGTCTTATATTATTGATAATGAACAATATAATACCAGGATTGAGTTAATTAGTTTTAATCAATTTAGCTTAAACTAAAATCAGATTATGTCACATTTAGTTATTCGAACTGTTGAAAGCAAAAAGGATTTGAAAGCATTTATCCTATTGCCTTTTGAAATACATAAGAATCATTCGAATTGGCTGCCACCCTTAATCGACGATGAAAAAAAAGTGTTTGATTCGCAAAAAAATCACTCCTTTGCCCATTGCGAAACTATTTTACTCATTGCTGAGCGCGATCAGAAAGTGATTGGTCGAATAATGGGAATTATTAACCCTGCCTATAACAAAACTCATAATGAGAATAATGCTCGTTTTTTTGCTTTGGAAACTTACGATGATGCTGAGGTTTTCGATTCGTTGCTAAAAGCAGTTGAGCGATGGGCTAAAGATCATAAAATGAATAAGCTAGTCGGCCCAATTGGTTTTTCTGATAAAGATCCACAAGGTTTTTTATTGAGTGGATTTGACGATCCAATATCTATAATCGTTACCAATCATAGCTTTGAGTATATGATTTCAAATATGGAACGAAACAGCTATTCTAAAAGTATTGATTTAGTTCAGTACCGTGCCGATGTTCCTGATACAATTTCATCATCATATGACATTATGTTTCAGCGCGTTACTGATGCTGGTTACCGCATTCTTGAATTTACTAAAACAAAGAAGATACGTCCATATATTCCTGAGGTCTTTGCTCTTCTAAATAAAACATATACCGAAATTTATGGCTTTGCTCCTCTGGATGATAAAGAAATAACTGAATTCTCCGAACGTTTCTTGCCTTTTCTCGATGCTCGTTTTATCAAAATAGTCATGGATCAAAACGAAAAAATAGTTGCCTTTTTAGTGGCCATGCCTGATATTAGTGTTGGTATGCGCAAGGCCAAAGGAAGACTATTCCCTTTCGGATTTCTGCATATTTTAAGATCAGGAAGAAAATCAAAACAACTCAATCTCTTACTTGGAAGTGTAGAAGAAAGCTTGCGAATTAAGGGGATTGTTTCTCTCTTGGCTGTGAAAGTTGTTGAGTCAGCTCAAAAAGCGGAAATGGAAATATTTGATAGCCATTTAATTATGGAAGATAATACCAAAATGAGAGCTATGTACGAACGCTTTGATGCTAAAATTTATAAGACCTACCGTATTTTTCAAAAAGAGCTTAAACCTAAATAAGTCAATTTTCTAATTTTTACCAAAAAACAAAAACACAATGAAACAAACCGTAATTATTTTTAGCTTGCTTATTATCTCACTATCTATTCAAGCGCAAGATCGGGTAATAGGAAGTCAGTTTGCCACACGATCGGAAGTGATAGCACAACATGGAATGGCTGCTACTAGCCAGCCTTTAGCCACTCAGGTTGCTTTAGATATTTTAAAAGCAGGAGGCAATGCTATGGATGCTGCCATTGCTGCTAATGCCGTTTTAGGATTGGTTGAGCCTACCGGAAATGGTATGGGAGGTGATTTATTTGCCATTATCTGGGATGCAAAAACAGAGAAATTATATGGCCTGAATGCCAGTGGCCGTTCGCCATACGATTTGACTTTAGATTATTTTTTGGAAAATAATTATAAAAAGATTCCGGCACTTGGTCCTTTACCTGTCTCTGTTCCTGGTGCTGTTGATGGCTGGTTCGAAATGAATAAAAAGTTTGGTACAATGAAGATGAAAGAAATTCTTCAACCTGCCATTGATTATGCTAACAGTGGATTTCCTGTAACAGAAGTGATTTCTTATTATATGCAAAGAAGCGTGCGTTCCCTACAGCGCTTTCCAGGGTTTAAAGAAACTTATATGTCTAATGGAAAAGCACCGGGAAAAGGAGAAATTTTTAAAAATCCGCGTTTAGCCAAAACTTATGAGACTATTGCCAAAGGAGGACGTGATGCATTTTATAAAGGTGAGATAGCACAAAAAATTGTAAAATACGTTCGTGAACAGGGTGGCTTTTTAAGTATGCGCGATTTTGAAGATCATCATTCGGATTGGGTGGAGCCTATTTCGGCAAATTATCGTGGATACGATGTTTGGGAATTACCTCCAAATGGACAAGGAACTGCAGCGCTGCAAATTTTAAATATATTGGAAAATTACGATATTGAATCGATGGGTTTTGGATCAGATGAATATATGCATGTATTTATTGAGGCCAAAAAACTAGCATTTGAAGATCGTGCAAAATACTATGCCGATCCTGATTTTAATAAGCTTCCAATCGATCAGCTTATCTCGAAAGAATATGCTAAAGAAAGAAAAGAGCTGATCAGTGAGCGATCTGCACGTGCTTATCCTGCAGGTGAACTGGAAATGGGAAACACGATTTATATGACTGTTGCCGATAAGGACGGAAATATGGTTTCCTTAATCCAGAGTAATTACCGCGGAATGGGCTCGGGAATGACACCAGGTGATTTAGGATTTATTCTTCAGGACCGCGGCGAATTGTTTTCACTGGAAAAAGGCCATATGAATGTTTATGAACCCCATAAGCGTCCTTTCCACACAATTATTCCAGCATTTATAACTAAAGACGGAAAGCCATTTATTAGTTTTGGATTGATGGGAGGAGCTATGCAGCCTCAGGGTCATGCGCAAATAGTGGTTAACTTAATTGATTTTGGAATGAATTTGCAGGTAGCAGGCGATGCTCCTCGTATATATCACGGAGGTTCATCAGAACCAACTGGTGGAGTAATGACTGATGGTGGAATCGTAAATTTAGAATCAGGATTTAGCTATGAAACTATCAATGCTTTGATGAGTCGTGGACATAAAATTCAGTTTAATAAAGGTGGATATGGTGGTTATCAGGCCATTATGTGGGATGCTAAAAACAAAGTCTATTTTGGCGCTTCCGAATTTCGTAAAGATGGCCAGGCAGCAGGATACTAAAGCTGATAATTAGAAAGTTATTTATGCTATTTAGGCTAAACGGAGGGGTTAACCTCTCCGTTATTATTTTGAATCGACCTGTTATTGTGACTATCTTTTTTTATTTCAATTAATTTAAAGGGGATGAAAAAATATAAGCGATTACAAACCAGATATTAACAGTAGCTGTTTGTAAGTTTTTATCGCCGAAAGCATTGTCAATAAAGCAATTCCTTATTTTTGTAAAAAAATTAATTTTATGGCAGAAAGCTATAACGATGCGAGTGTAAAATCGTTGGATTGGAAAGAGCATATCCGTCTAAGACCAGGTATGTATATTGGGAAGTTAGGTGATGGAGCCGCGCACGATGATGGTATTTACGTCTTAATTAAAGAAATAATTGATAATTCTATCGATGAGTTTGTGATGGGAAATGGCAAACGAATTGATATTGAAATAATTGATCGTCAAGTTCTTATAAGAGATTATGGTCGTGGGATTCCTCTTGGAATGGTGAATGCCTGCGTATCTAAAATGAATACTGGAGCCAAATACGATTCCAAGGTTTTTAAAAAAGCAGTTGGGTTGAATGGTGTAGGAACAAAAGCAGTAAATGCTCTTTCTTCTGCTTTTAGTGTGCAGTCAATTCGCGAGGGCAAATCAAAACTTTCTGTTTTTGAAAGAGGCAAAATTATTACAGATGGAGCAGTTGAGCCATGCGAAGAAAAAGAAGGAACCATTGTAACGTTTATTCCAGACACTGAATTATTTGGGAATTATCACTTTATAAGTGATTATATCGAAAAAATGTTGTGGAATTATGCCTATTTGAATAATGGTCTTACGCTCAATTTCAATGGTGAAAAAATTCTGGCTAAAAATGGTCTACACGATTTGCTAACAAATCAAATTGATGGCAAAGTATGTTATCCAATAGTTCATTTAAAGCAGGATGAATTTGAATTTGCATTTACGCATACCAAACAGTATGGCGAAGAATATTATTCTTTTGTAAACGGTCAGCATACTACTCAGGGCGGAACTCATCAAAGTGCTTTCAGAGAGGCGATTGTGAAAACAATTCGCGATTTTTACAATAAAAATTTCGAGCCTTCCGATGTGCGTTCTTCTATTGCTGCGGCTTTGAGTATAAAGATTCAGGAACCCATATTTGAGTCTCAAACCAAAACAAAATTAGGCTCACAGCATATAGAACCTGATGGAGCAACGGTGCGAAATTATGTAAGCGATATAGTGAAAATAAACCTCGATAATTTCTTGCATAGAAATCACGATATAGCAGAAACTTTACTGCAAAAAATCCTGATGAATCAAAAAGAGCGCAAAGAAATGGCGGGCATAAAAAAGCTGGTTCGCGATAGCGCAAAAAAGGTGAGTTTACACAATAAAAAACTACGCGATTGTAAAGTTCATTTCGACAGTAAGCACGAAAGAAATCTGGAAACAACCTTGTTTATTACCGAGGGAGATTCGGCCAGTGGTTCAATAACCAAATCGCGCGATGTAGCTACACAAGCTGTGTTTAGTTTAAAAGGTAAACCGCTGAATAGTTTTGGTTTAAGTAAAAAAATTGTCTATCAAAACGAAGAATTTAATCTGTTACAATCTGCGTTAAATATTGACGAAGACATGGATAATCTTCGTTATAACAATATTGTAATTGCTACGGATGCCGATGTGGATGGAATGCATATTCGTTTGCTGCTTCTTACTTTCTTTTTACAGTTTTATCCTGATCTGATAAGGCGGGGGCATTTATATATTTTACAAACACCTTTATTCAGGGTTCGGAACAAAAAGAAAACGATTTATTGCTATTCACCCGAGGAAAAGCAAAATGCGATGCAAAAATTAGGCGTAAATCCTGAAATTACTCGATTCAAAGGATTGGGAGAAATATCGCCCGATGAGTTCAAATATTTTATTGGATCTGATATGCGTTTGGATCCTGTAATTATGCGAAAAGACTCTGCTGTAAGTAATTTGCTCGAGTTTTATATGGGTAAAAACACGGTTGATAGACAAAATTTTATCATCGATAATTTACGTCTGGAAGAAGGTTTTACAGCTGAAGCAAGCTAAAACTGATGTGCTAATGTGCTGATTGTTAATGTGCTAATTAAGTCCATCATCACATTGTCACATTATCACATCATCACATTTAAAAATCCTAAATTTGTGCAATGATTTACCCTCCACAATTCGAAGAAAAAATAGGATTCTCTATAATAAGAGATTTGCTCAACGAGAATTGCATTAGCGAATTAGGCAAACAGTGGGTAAGCAAATTAAGTTTTAGCACCTCTTTTTTGTCGATTGAATTGTGGTTAAATCAAACGGAAGAAATGCAGCGGGTTTTACTAGGAAATTTAGGACTTCCAACGCAGGATTTTTTCGATTTACGACCTGATTTAAATCAAATACGTCAGCTAGGATCTTATTTAAAAATCGAACGTTTTTTCGATTTAAAATCGTCTCTGAAAACCATTAATGAGATGCTTGATTTATTTGAAGCGAATCAAAATGATTTTCCACAGCTTTTTAAATTAGCAGAAAATATTGAAATTGATTCACTGATAATCAAACAGATAGATGCTATTTTAAATGAAAAAGGGGAGGTGCGCGATTCGGCTTCAGAGAAATTGTTCGAAATTCGATCTGCCATTAAAACTAGTAATCGGCAATCTGAAAAATCCATTAATGAAAGTTTACGTCAGGCAAAAAAAGCAGGATGGACGGGTGAAAATGTGGAAGCCACCCTTCGTAATGGTCGTTTGGTAATTCCACTGAATGCAGCCTATAAACGTCAAATTCGGGGTGTAGTTCACGATGAATCGGCAACAGGTCAAACTGTGTATCTGGAGCCTGATAAAGTTTTGCATTTAAATAATAAAATTAAAGAGCTGGAAGCGGAGGGGAGGAGGGAAATACTTCGGATTTTGGTGGCATTCGCCGATTTTTTGCGCCCCTCCATCGACTCACTTATTGATGCTTATCGTTTTATGGGTTTGATCGATTTTATCATTGCCAAAGCCCGATTGGCTATTCAGTTACGAGCTGTTAAGCCTGATTTACGCGATACTTCTGAAATAGAATGGTATCAGGCCAGGCATCCATTGCTTTATCTTTCTCACAAAGCACAAGGCAAAGAAGTCATCCCTTTAGATATTCATTTGCAAAGCCATGAACGTATTCTGATTATTTCCGGACCAAATGCAGGGGGGAAATCAGTTGCTTTAAAAACAATAGGTCTAGTGCAATATATGCTTCAAAATGGTTTATTGGTTCCTTTAAAATCAAGTTCGATAACAGGTATTTTTAAACGATTTTATATCGATATTGGTGATGAGCAATCCATTGAAAATGACTTGAGTACTTATAGTTCGCATTTATTGAATATGCAGTATTTTCTGGCGAATGCCAACAATAAGACACTGTTTTTGATAGATGAATTTGGAAGTGGTACAGAGCCTGTTTTGGGTGGAGCCATTGCGGAGGCAATTTTGGAGGAATTAAATGAGAAAAAAGCTTTTGGTGTAATTACCACGCATTATTCTAATCTGAAACTTTTACCGACTAACGAAAATGGAATGGTAAATGGGGCTATGCTTTTCGATACAAAGAAAATGATGCCACTCTATAAATTGGTAACCGGTCGTCCTGGATCTTCTTTTACAATTGAAATTGCTCGAAAAATAGGCTTTTCTAAATCTTTATTAAAGAAAATTGACGAAAAAGCAGATCGTCGTCAGTTGGATTTTGAGGAACAATTGCAGCAACTGGAAGTGGATAAAAAAGAACTGGAGAAAAATCAACAGCAAATTGCTTTAATGGATGAGCATTTGGCTATAACTTTAGAGAAATACCAGAGTTTGTATGCTGAATTACAAAAAGAGAAAAAAAGCATTCTCAAAGATGCCACTTTGGAGGCAAAGCAAATTCTGAATAAATCAAATCGATTAATTGAGAACACGATTCGTGAAATAAGAGAAAGTGCTGCAGAAAAAGGAAAAACGCTTGAGCTTAGGAAAAAGATCAAAGATAAAGCAGAATTGATAGAAGATCAATTAGAAAAAACAAAGACAAACAAACATCAATTAGTACATAATCAGTTAATTGAGAAAGAAATTCCTGAAGTAAAGAAGGACACTTCAAAATTAAAATTAGGCGATTTAGTTATAATCAAAGGCCAAAATAGTGCTGGAACGATTACCCAATTGAAAGGCAAGAAGGCCAAAGTAGATTTTGATACGATACAGCTTTTTATTGAACTTGAAAAACTTGAACGAGTGAGCAAAACGCAGGAGCGGATGCTGAAAAAAACAGTTAAAAAATCGAGTTCTAGTATAGCACAGGATATCTCTGAGAGGTCGATGGATTTTAATTCGAATATTGATGTTCGTGGAATGCGTGCCGACGAAGCTATCATTCAGATTAAACGTTTTTTAGATGATGCGATCTTGCTTCGCGTGAATCAAGTTCATATTTTGCACGGAAAAGGAACAGGAGCACTTCGGCAATCAATTCAGGAATATTTGCGAGCTAATCAAGATGTAAATCGCTATTACGATGAGCATATTGAAAGGGGAGGGCATGGCATTACAGTAGTAGAGCTGTAGGTAAATGTGCTGATGAGTTAATTTACTATTGAGCTGATGTGTGAACTTCATAATCCTGTTTTTAGTTTACTTTTTTTGTAAACCTATTTCAGGACAAGACATCATCACATCACCGCATCACCGCATCACCACATCATCACATCACCGCATCATCATATTAAATTTTGTAGTTTCATCTCCTTCGCGTATTTTTGAACTAAATTTTACCCTATGCTGTTTATCTATACGCCACGCATCACCAAACGGCTTAATTATATTTTCAAGCTATTTTTTAAGGATATTATTCGTGTACCTTATATTCTTTCTGCTGATATTGAACAGTTTTACGCTTTTGAAGGCCCAAAAATAGTTTATGGCGTTGATTCGGAAAATCATCCTTTGTATTTTGGTTCGGTTAAAATACTGTATGAGAGCGGAATAAACCTTGAAGATTTAAATACTGTTGAATATAAAAACCTGCAAGTTCCTTTTCCTGTTTATCAAAAAGGGAGTGTTTTTGCCTTTGATATTTTTGCTGCAGCCTTTTATTTTGTGAGTCGATACGAGGAATATATGCCCTATCGAAAGGATGAATATGGTCGGTTTACAGCACACGAAAGTTTCACTTACAAACAAGGTTACCTGCACAAGCCAGTCATAAATATTTGGGCAAAGGATTTGGTTGCTATGATACAGCAATATTATCCTGAATTTAAGGCCAATTTTAAATCCTTTCAGTTTATTCCTACTTACGATATCGATCAAGCCTGGTCGTATTACCAAAAAGGGATTACACGTAATGTGGGAGGACTTTTACGCGATATTTATCAACTCAACATTTCCAAAATTGGGCAACGTTTTCGAGTTCTTTTTGGAAAAGAAAAAGATCCTTTTGATAACTTTGATTTGCAGTTTGCTTTACAAAAGCAATATAAATTAAAACCTATTTATTTTATCCTTTTTGCAAATTTGGGCCCATTTGATAAAAATATTTCACCCAACAACAATACATTTAGAGCATTGATAAAATCAATAGCAGATAAAGCTAAGATTGGAATCCATTTATCGTATGCATCTAATGAAAACCCCTATCTTATTAAAAAAGAAAGCCGCAATTTGGAAGAGGTTGTGAAAGTTGAAATTACTAGAAGTCGCCAGCATTTTTTAAAGCTGCATTTGCCTGAAACGTATCGAGATTTACTTTCTATTGATCTGATGGAGGATTATACAATGGGTTACGCTGCTGAGCCAGGATTTAGAGCTGGAATTTGCACCCCATTTTATTTTTACGATTTAGATTATGAAACAGAAACTAAATTGAGAGTTTTCCCATTTGCTGTTATGGACGGCACTTTGCGCGATTATAAAGATGTGGGCATTGAAGAGGCAAAAGCGATTATTCAGTCTTTAATTTATGAAGTAAAATCGGTAAATGGCACTTTTATAAGTTTATGGCACAATGAATCTTTTAGCGATCAGGACAGATGGAAGGGTTGGAGGGAAGTATATTCGTATCTATTAAGTAAAATTCATGCCTCGTGATTAGCTATTTTGCTCATAATGAAATAAATAAGCGTAAATGGGACGAATGTGTTTCGTCGAGTGTAAATGGACGTATCTATGCTTATTCGTGGTATTTAGATATTGTTTCTGATCAATGGGATGCTTTAATCTTGGATAATTATCAAGCTGTTTTTCCATTGCCAATCAGACGTAAATTTGGAATAAATTATATTTATCAACCATTCTTTTCGCAGCAGTTGGGATTGTTTTCAAAAGCAGCCCTTTCACCAGGTCTACTGGAAGAATTTCTTTTGAAAATTCCTGCTCATTTTAAGTATATCGATATCAATCTAAATCAGCATAATTGCTTAAACAGTTTTAATATTAAATCGGAATCACGACAAAATATTGAAATGAATTTATTTGATGATTATAGCATTATTTATAAAGGGTATTCTACTAATTTAAAGCGAAATTTAAAAAAGGCAGTTAAAGCTCAACTGACCATTTTTGAAAATTTAAAACCAGATGCTGTCATTAATCTTTTTAAATCGAATAATAAGCATCTAAGTGAATTTAAATCAGAAGATTACAGTCGATTGATTCAGGTTATTTATAAAGCATTGCAATTGAGGCATGTAGAAGTTTGGGGAGCTTATAGTTTAGAAAATAATTTATGTGCAGCTGCTATTTTTATGCGTAGCCATAAGCGGGTGACCTTCCTTTTTTCTGGTGCTACTGAATTTGCCAAAGAAACTGCAGCTTTGCCTTTTCTTATCGATGCATACATCAAAGCCAATTCCAGACAGGAGTTAGTGTTTGATTTTGAAGGCTCAAATGATGCTAATTTGGCTCGTTTTTATTTGGGGTTTGGAGCCAAAGCAATTTCATATAAACGAATAAGCTGGGTACGCACATCTATTATTTTAAGAAACCTAATAGCAAGTTATTTGCGATTAAGAAATACAGCTTTAGCCTTTTTGATTAAGAAGTAATTTAAGATAGTAACCTTTTAATATATGTATCATCTAATTCTTGCAATTTGACTATCTTTGTTTGAATTATAAAGCTAGTAATTGGTAAAAATAAAAGCAAAAATGGTACATAATCTCGGAGAAACCAATTCAATTTTCAATCAATTTATCGCAGAAATTCGCGACGTTAAAGTTCAGGGAGATATGTTGCGTTTCCGAAGAAATTTAGAACGTATTGGCGCTCTCATGGCCTATGAAATAAGCAAAGATTTAGACTATGAAATTACAGATATTCAGACTCCTCTTGGCGTAGCAAAAGTCCCGATTTTGCAGTCGAATATTGTGTTGGCCACCATTTTACGCGCAGGTCTGCCATTTCATCAAGGGATGCTAAATGTGTTTGACAAAGCAGAAAGTGCTTTTATTTCGGCCTATCGAAAGCATAATAAAGACGGTTCTTTTAAAATTAAATTGGAATATATGGCTAAACCCAATTTGAAAGACAAAATATTAATTCTTGCCGATCCAATGCTGGCTACAGGAGCATCTATGCATCTTACTTATAAAGCTATTATTGATGAGGTTAAGCCAAAATTTACGTATCTGGTTGCGGTAATAGCAAGTGCAGAAGGAGTTGAATATGTAAAGAAAAATTTCTCTAAATCGGAAGTAAGTATTTGGGTAGGAGCAATAGATGATGAACTTACAGCTCAGGCATATATTGTGCCGGGATTAGGTGATGCAGGTGATTTAGCATATGGTAAAAAAGAAGATAAATAGAAATGAATAAACTTATTAAAGAAAACATTCGGATCTCTCTAGAGTCAATTCGGTCGCATTTACTCAGAACAATACTAACAGTTTTAATTATTGCTTTTGGTATTATGGCACTTGTTGGTATTTTGACGTCTATTGATGCTATTAAATATTTTTTGAATGAGCAATTTACTTCGATGGGAGCCAATACTTTCACGGTTAAAAATCGTGGAATGAATGTGCAAATTGGGGGTGAGCGCCATCGTGGAGATCATTACCGGATAATAGAATGGAACGAAGCGAAAACCTTCAAAGAACAATTTGTATTTGGGGCTACAACATCCATTTATACATATGGTACAGGAATTGCGACGATTAAATACAAATCAGAAAAAACCAATCCCAATGTTCGTGTAATGGGTGTTGATGAAGATTATGCAATTACATCGGGTGAAGAAATTGAATTTGGCCGTAATTTTAATGCAACAGATGTTTATTATGGTTCTAGTGTTGCTATTATTGGAAGCGAAATTGCTAAAAATCTTTTTTTGAATAATGAAGATCCTTTAGGGAAGGTGATTTCTGTTAGTGCTGGAAAATACAGAGTTATTGGTATTTTAAAAGAAAAGGGGAGTAGTATGGGATTTAGCGGCGATAGATCTGTATGGCTGCCTGTTCAAAATGTACGGCAGTATTTCCCTAGTCCAAATCAAAATTTTAGGATTAACATTCTGGTTGACAATCTTTTGAATATGGAATCTGCGATTGGCGAATCTACCGGAATTATGCGTATTATTCGCAAAAATAAATTGGGCGAAGAGGATAGTTTCGTCATTGAACAAAGCGATAATTTAGCTGAAATGCTCATCGATAATATCCAAATGATTACCAAAGCCGCTATTTTTATTGGATTGATAACTTTGATGGGTGCTGCGATTGGTTTAATGAATATTATGCTTGTTTCTGTAACTGAGAGAACAAAAGAGATAGGAATTCGAAAGGCTTTAGGAGCAACACGCCAAATGATTAAAATGCAATTTCTAATCGAGTCGGTGGTTATCTCTCAGATTGGTGGTCTTGTTGGAATAATTTTAGGTATTGCTGTCGGAAATGGTGTTTCATTTCTAATTGGTAGTTCATTCTTGATTCCTTGGGCGTGGATATTTTTAGGAGTGATTCTTTGTTTTATTGTTGCTATTGTATCTGGATATATTCCTGCTAATAAAGCCGCTAAGCTCGATCCGATTGATGCTTTGCGTTACGAATAAAATAATGTGGTAATTCGGTAATGTGCTAATAAAAAAAATAACACACTATCACATCAGCACATCAATAAATTAGTACATCTATTCTATGGATCCAAAACATGAAATTGCTTACGATGCCCTTAATCTAAATTATAAGTTCTGGCTTTCCGATAAAGATGGAAAGGGGATTATGGGAGATGGAAAATGGATTATTCTGCAAAAGATTGAAGAAACGGGCTCTTTAATGGCAGCAACCGAAGCTTTAGGAATTACCTATCGCAAAACTTGGGGCGATTTAAAAAAGATTGAAAAAACGCTTGGTTTTAATTTACTCGAAAAAACACGTGGTGGGAAAGAAGGTGGTCAAACTATTTTAACCGAAAAAGGAAAATCATTGGTTCAGGCATTTAGTCATTTTCATCAAAATATTGAAAAAGATATAAAAGTAGCTTTCGATATTTTTATCAATGAAGCGAATCTTTGAATTTAGGGATGGTTCTTAGTATCTTCTACAATTGAATTGGCAATGTAATGTAAATTTGTTATGCAGTTTCAAACGTTAATATTTTAGCTTCTTCTAAATTTTTTCCTGACATTTTTACAAAAAGAGCTGTACTATCAATTTATGAAGCGACCAAATCGCGCTGCTTGTTATTATGGCCAATATTTTTTTACCCTCGTGTTTATAGATTTAAGTGTTCAAATTGAGTGGAAATATATTTGATATTATAGAAGTATTTGTTCGCAGCTTTGTACATTTGTATCCTATTCATAGGATTTAAATTAAAAAGTAACTAATGATTGATATAATGAAATTGCCCAACTCTGTTTTTCGGATAAAATACATTGCGTTTTTATTGGCTTTATTATTTTTGGGGCTAAGTTCATGTAAAGAAACAGAGCGAAACCCCATTGATTTAAAAGAAGGTCTTTCAAAATTTGATGCTCGTGAATATCCCAATAAAAATATTACAGATGGACCCTATGTTTTTTATCAAAATGGAGAAATAATCCTCAAGTGGATTGAAAAAGATAAAGTGCTAGAGAACACAATTTCAGAATCAAATTTTGATTTAATAAAGGATAATTTTGGCTTGGATTTGAAACTGGAATGGCTCAAAGAGAATAATACTCCTGTTGATTATAAACAAGAATATGAGGATATAAATAAAATAATTGCTATTAGCGATATTCATGGCCAGTATAAACTCTTTGTGAAAATTCTTAGAGAATATAATGTTATAGATGAACATAATAACTGGTCTTTTGGAAAAGGGCATTTAGTGATTGTTGGCGATATTTTTGACCGTGGGACTCAAGTTAATGAAGTATTATGGATGGTTTTCAAACTTGAACATCAAGCAATGGAACAAGGTGGGAGATTGCACTATACTATCGGTAATCACGAAGAAATGATTATTAATAAGGATTTGCGATATGTAAATGATAAGTACGTCGAATCAGCAGCTAAAATGGATCTTAGCTACGACCAACTTTTTGCTAAAAATACTTTGATGGGTAATTGGCTACGAACAAAACCTGTAATTTTGCAATTGAATGATATCCTTTTCGTTCATGCGGGTATTTCACCAGAAGTGGTGGAAAAGGGTTTTACTGCGGAACAAATGAATAAGACTTTTGTAAATGAAATATTGGGTTATACTAAATCGGAAACAGAAAATGATTCTGTATTAACTTTTTTAAGAGGAAGTAACGGGCCAATATGGTATAGAGGTTATTTTAGAGATAAAGATTTAAGCCGAGATGATATTGATAAGATATTAAAACACTTTGATAAAAAGCAAATAGTAGTTGGGCATACTTCGCAAAAAAGTATAGTTTCGCTATTTGGTGATCGTGTATTTGGTATCGATTCAAGCATCAAAAACGGGAAATACGGTGAGGTTTTAATCTATGAAAATGGCGATTTCTATAGAGGTCCAATTAAGTTGCCTTCCAAATACTAAATCTTGATATTTGATAATCAATGCTAATGTCAACTCAGGTCTGATATTGATTGAAGTTTAAATTCATAAGTTTCTGACAATTTTTAAGTTTAGTATTGCTATTACAAATTGTTAAATTGTTGGAGTTTTTTTTTATCTCAGACACACTTATTTGGAAGGGTATCCGTCTTTGTCGGATAGTTTCTTCGGCATATATCCATTTCACCCCTTCACTCTATCACAGAAAAAAAGGGCATAAAAAAACCCCACTAAGTTAATAGAGGGGTTTTTAAAAAAGGAAGGCGAC
>CAYPOW010000020.1:0-23553 GCA_964412145.1 uncultured Draconibacterium sp. | reverse complement strand
GAAAACTTTTTTTGTTTCTCTCTTTTTAATTGGCCGAATTTTGGGGAAGCTTACACTTAAAATCTTCTTACATCAGAACTTGTTGCAATCAACATCCTTCTTCTTGCCCTTATTGTTTGTGCATGGTGGTTGCCATTTTATATTCAGCATCATAAGGCAAATTAAGCTGTGGGACAATTTCGGGGGATGTAAGAGTCCAACTTACATAATAATAGGCCAAGATATGATAACCGGAAAAAGTCTTCTCTGGAATCAATTTTAACTTATAATTTTTCTTTTCAGGGGCGTATCCTTGAGTTCCCTGCATAGCGATTTCCAAAGCAATCTCTTTTATTTTCTCTTTTGGTAAGTCAGAAAAGAAGTTTAAAGCGTCCACCATAAACATCACAACTGCCATATTTGTCCCAATACTTTCTTGCGACTTTTGGAATTTTTTCATTCCACTCTCTTTATAAGGATCTTTGGTTTTCAAGTCGTATGGGTCATTTTCTATGGATGAAAGAAGTTCATCAATATCTGTATTTTTTGTTCGGTATTCCTGCTCATTAACAAGTTCAAAATTCATATCAAGTTTTAAATCTTGAGCCCAGTGCAAGACTAATTCGTATTCTTCAGCGGGCTCTTTGTCGTCCTTATATTGAAGATACTCATCGTAAAAATCTGTGGCAAGTTTTAATTCACTTGGAGTAGCTTTAAAATCGTTTATAAAATCTAAACCAAAAAGATCTTTGAATTGAATAGCATTGACAATATTGTAAACCTTGCTTTTTGAAATAATGTCTCTGGGTGATAATTCAATAATATTTTTGTCCGTTACAGCCTTTAGTCCCTCCTGTAGCATAGTGTAGAGTGAAATAAACTGGAAAGGTCTTAAATCTGAAAACTCATTATAGAGAAAAGCCTCAATAAATAAGTCGATAGGTGTATTGAAGACTTGTCGGTTCATCCCTTCAAATAAATTGGAACAATAGTCTGTGATTGGCTTTTCAGAAACCCCCAATTTATTTAACTTCTTTATCGTCGGTTCAAGCCCTTTAATGAATTCCGTTTTTTGGTTTTGAGTGGAAATAAACAACTGATTCAATTCACTTTTTCTTGCCTGAATAACAAAATCCAGATGAACCAATTCGTGCATAATGAGATGTTCTACTGCTGGATAACTTGGTTTAAATCTTACGAGATGATTTTCACGATTATAATTTTCGGCAAATTCAAACTTAGCTGCGGTTGGAATTTTTTCATCAACAACAATCTCAATTTGTCTGTCTCCTTCAAATTCAAGTTTATGCATGTACTCCTTGTAAATCGTTTTGCCCACATCGATTGCTATTAACTTTTCAGCCACTTCAAAAGCTTGTCGCTGAGAATTCTTAAATAAAACATCTTTATTCTTGTTTAATTTAATTGATTTTATGGTGCTACTAAAAGAAGATTGATAGTCTTTTTCCAAATCTGCAATCATTCCCAAAGCAAAATGAGTATTGGCATATTGGTCATTAATTTTTAATGCTTTTTGAAAATATTTTTTCGCTTCCTCAAGTTTCCCTTGTTGCATTAAGTTTGCTCCAATATTATTTATCGTTATATTATCTTTTGGATTAGCAATTGAAGCTTGATCATAATATTTCATTGCAGTAGGAACATCATCAAAAAATTTGGCATATATATTTCCCATCATTAGTAATGCCCAGCCATTTTTAGAATCCCAGCGTAATGAATCAATCAAACAATTTACGGCTTCTTCTTGATCGCCTGTATCAGATAAAATTTGTCCCATTATTCGGTGATATTCCGAATTTGTTGGGTTTTTCTTTATAAGCCTTTCCAATATTGGTTTGGCTTCATCGTAATTTCCCTTTTCACAAAGAGCTACAGTTTTTCTGTAATCCGATTCTTGCGATATAATTGTAGCAGTATCAATAGTAACAATAACCAAATCGTTTTTGATTTGTATTTGCGGTTTGAAAGTGCTGAATGTATAATAATTTTCTAATGTTTTGATTATTATATCATTGTTTCCGTCCTGTAATTCCGGAAAAATTGTAAATAAAAAGGAATCAATTTTATGAATGATTTGCATTATTCTCTGATTTACTTAAAAACTTTCGGATGAAGTAACAAATTTAAAAGAATATAGTCAGACGGACAGGAAAAACTTGAAGAAGAATTATTTTAAACAGTCTCCTAAAATAATAACTTAACAAAATTACTTGTAATTTGTAAAATAATTAATTTAACATTATGGTTTTAAATATGAATAGAACTAATCTTATGATAATTGTCTTTGATTACCCTTCTGGAACTGTTGTGTAAAGCTAATCATTAATTTTAGATTTTCTTAACCCCCAAAAAAGTGATGACCGATCCACTTTACACTCCCACATTTAACAATTTCCCCATGGTCAGTGGCAAATTACACCAACCTTTCTAATTCTTCAATGAAACACTTATTCCTTTACTAATAGCCAATTTCCAATCTGATGAATACAGAAATCCATATGTAGTTTTAATAATGGCGTCTTTTATTTGATATATAATCGCTGAAAATCAACGTTGATGTAGCATAATTTGTTTAATTTTAAAAAAAATTAAATTGCAGAATTCTAAAACAAAACTCCTTAATACATTTTAAATGATTCTAACCGTAGGACAACGTATTTCGACACGTGGCGAAGACTTTATTATAACCAGAACAAATGTCAATCATGATGGTAGCTTTTTATTTGAAGCCGAAGGGATTAGTGAGCTTGTAAAAGGGAAACGATTTACTTTTGATTCAAAATTAGACGATGACATTAAACCAGCAGACCCTAATTTAACACAATTGGTTCCCGATACAGATAGTGGTTACCGAAAAACGAAACTTTTTTTAGAAACCCAAATCAGGAATTCAGCATTTTTTTCTGAAAAGATTGTGATTGCAACAAAGACGGCAATAAATGCTGCCGAATTTCAATTAACACCTACGCTCAAAGCACTTCAATTACCCAGACCAAGATTATTAATTGCAGACGGAGTTGGACTCGGGAAAACTGTGGAAGTTGGAATTTTTCTTGCTGAGTTAATTAAACGTGGAAAAGGAAAACGAATAATGGTGTTAGCACCAAAATCTATTCTTTCCCAATTTCAACAGGAATTATGGAATCGGTTTGCAATACCATTGGTTAAACTGGATTCTGAAGGTATTGCCAGAATTAAGACACAACTACCAGCCAATAAAAATCCATTTGAGTTCTATGACAAAACCATTATCTCCATCGATACTCTAAAGAACAATGCGAAGTTTCGTCATTATTTGGAGAAATCAAGATGGGACGCAGTGGTTATAGACGAATGCCATACCATTGCAAACGATAAAAGTCAAAGAGGTGATTTGGCTCAATTTATTGCCAAGAAATGTGAATCCCTAATTCTTACTTCAGCCACTCCACATAACGGCAGAAAGGAAAATTTTGCCAATTTAATTCACATGATTGAACCCACTGCAATCCCGAAAAGTGGTGATTATGACAAGTCTCATGTGGAACCATACTATGTTAGAAGATTCAAAAACGATATTATTGATGAAGATGTTAGAGCCAATTTTCAGGAACGAGAAATAATCAGAGATTCAGCATCGCTGAGCGATAAGGAAATAGATTTTTTATCCTACCAACAGGACTTAAAATTTACTGCAATCAATTCGGTAAAGGAAGGAAAACCCAAAGAAGATTTCCTTTTTGCTATTGGAATTTTTAAGTCCTTTATGTCATCGCCAAAAGCTGCTCTAACCAGTTTAGAGAAAAGGATAATAAAGGTTGATGCGAAGAATCAAATAACTGGATTATACGAAGATAACCTTGATGTTTTAAAACAACTTCGGGATAAAGTTGAAAATGTAATCCAAACCAAGAGCGACACAAAATACTCCAAATTAAGAGATACATTAATTGAACTAGGTTGGTCAGGTAGAAAAAGAGACGACCGCTATGTTGTTTTTGCTGAGCGCATTGCAACACTGGAATATCTAAAAGAGAATTTACAATCAGACTTTAATTTGGCAGAAAAAGCAATTGAATTTTTTCATGGCGGATTACTTGACACTGACCAACAAAAGATAATTGATGATTTTGGAAAAGAAGACAGTGATGTTCGCTTACTTCTGAGTTCCGATGCGGGCGCACAAGGAGTAAACCTTCATTTTTATTGCAACAGGATGTTTAATTACGATATCCCATGGTCGCTGATTACACTAGAACAAAGAAACGGGAGAATAGACCGTTACGGACAAAAGAAAACACCATTCATTCATTACATTGTGGCTGAGTCAGATATTGAAGGTTTAAAAACTGATTTGCATATTATTGAACGACTCACCGAAAAAGAAGAAGTGGTTTACAAGGCGATTGGCGATGCCGGTTCAGTAATGCGACTGTACGATTCAGGAAAAGAAGAGAAATTTGTGGAGAGAGCATTCCTGAAACAAAATGAAAACTTTTTAGACAATGGAAACGAATCTGATGAATTTGATTTTTCCACCCTGTTTTCAGATGGTGATGACCGAACCGATGTGACCATAACCGAATCCCCTTTTGAAAAACCCCTTTCCATTTACAACAGCGACAATCAGTTTTATTCCGAGTTATTTGAACAATTAAGTTCGAGCAATCAACTTCAACCCAAAGAAGTTATGGTTAGCGATGGCTATATTGAAATAATGAATAATAAAGACCTGGATCAAATTCTATTTAATTTGCCTGCTGAATCAAAACCACCCATAGGTGGACAGTTTAAACTTACATTGGACAAAGATCTCGTTCAACGATCTATTGATGATGCAAGAAAGAAAAAAGGTAAATGGGCGGAGTTTCAGATTTTATACGATTTACATCCGGTAATTAAATTCTACATGACCAAACTGGAAGCCAGTGTGGATAAAGATGTTGCTCTGGTTGCCAAAACCAAAGCCTTACCCAGTAACACCGCTTGGTTTGTTTTTCAAGGACAGGTTTCCAACAATCTCGGACAACCAGTGATCGCCGATTTTTTGGTTGTTGGTCTCCAAAAAGACGGCAGTAGATTTCGAAATACCTTTTCTCTCTCAGAACTGATTGAAGAATACAATTTAAAATCACAGGTATATACTGAACATATTCCTGATGATGAAATAGACAAACTGAAAGACATTTTACCCGATGCCGTGCAATGGGCAAACCATTATATGTTGGAAAAACAACAGCGACTGGAAGAAAAGATGGAAATCAAAATGGAAGAATACCAAGCTAAGATTCAAAAATGGCATACCGAAGCATTGGCACAATTGGAATTGGATTTTAGTGAAAGGTCTGAAAGTAATTTTTGGTCAAGAATAAAGGATTCACGTCAACGGGAAATTGAAACCATTTTGAGTACTTCAAGCCAGTACTACAAAGACTTGACATCCTTACATGGTGAATCTTATTTAAAAGTTCTGGCGGTATTTTATAATTCATAAGCCTTTTTATAGCATGATAAAATTTATAAAAAATACAGGAGACTATTTTTCATCCAATTATTTCGATGAAGATTTTGCATCAAAGGTCTTATCAAAAACAGGTCATTCTTCAGAAGATGTAAAAACCTTTAACAAACAAATTACTCCTTTAAAAGACCGATACTATCGTTTCAAACAGTTGTTTATTGAAGGGAAACTACGTATCAAAGACAAAATCAAGGAGACCCATCTTTTCCACACCCAATTGCTGAATTTATTGGGATACGATGGAGATCATACGCAATACGATAATTTGTTTCACCTTTCCGAAACAGAGGTTTTACCCATTCGACATACTCTATACCGTGGAGAAAAGCCGCATTTGATGATTATGGAAATGCAGGCACTAATTAAAGAAGACGACACAGAACCCGATGGTTTGTTTGAGCAAAGTTATAATGTGGAAGGTGAAGAACAAACCCATCCTCCGCAACGATATCATCGCATACAATGGGAAGAATTTTTTAAACCTAAAGTAGGAACAAGTATTTCTCCAAAAATCATTCATAAAGCTATATCCGAGTTATTTCTTTTGGATGAGCACTTGCGCCCAAAATATATTTTACTCTTGGCAGGGAATGTGATTTTTCTGCTCGAACAGGAAAAATGGTTCCGTGGTAGCCATCTTGAATTCGATTTGGAAGAGTTGTTTACCGAAGCAACTGCCAACCGAAACGCTAATTATTATGCTTTGTTTTATTTCCTTACTGGAAAAGAAACCCTTGCTCCTGATAGCGAAATGGTTTTGCTCGACCAATTGAATGAAGACAGCCACAAAAGCGCGTACGAAGTTACTAAAGACCTGAAAGAAGGAATTATTCATGCAGTTGAAGACTTGGCCAATGAAGCCTTGTATTATCTCAAAGAAAAATTAAAGGAAGATTTCGATGAAACCAATGACCAGTTTGAACAGGAAATAAAAGACGACTGTTTACGAATTATCTATCGTTTATTGTTCATTTTTTATGCTGAAAGTCGTGACGATTTGGATATCCTTCCAAGCAATGATTCCACTTACAATCGTGGATATTCATTGGAAATGTTGCGTGATTTGGAACAAGTTCCCATGTATTCCGAGAACAGTTTAAACGGTTACTTCTTCCACGATTCCTTGACAAAACTATTTAAGTTATTGAGTGCAGGGTATCGTGAAAATGAAATTGCGATTTTCGACAAGGAAAAAATCAATGCTGATAAAAATGTAAAAATCAACAAAAGTTTCAAAGTCCGTCACATCGATTCTCCGTTTTTCGATGACCGGAAACTCCACCATCTGCACAAGGTGAAATTCCGGAATAAGGTTTGGCAAGAAATTATTCGGCGTTTGTCTCTCTCGAAACAGCAAAGGGGGAAAAATCGAGGACGAATTTCATATGCTAACCTTGGGATAAATCAGTTAGGAAGTGTTTACGAAAGTTTACTGGCTTACCGTGGATTTTATGCCGAACAGGATTACATAGAAGTTCATAAAGCAGGGAAACCACAGGATGGGACTTACCTTGTTCCTCGCAGCAGAAGGGATGATTTCAAGGAAAATGAAATTCTGAAAGACGATAATCACGAAGATATTCTCCTGAAAAGAGGCACTTTTGTTTACCGTTTAAGTGGACGCGACCGACAAAAATCAGCTTCGTATTATACGCCTGAAGTACTTACCCAAACCACCGTAAAATACACCCTGAAACCCATTTTGGAAAAACTGGACAAGGGTGAAATGAAAGCCGCCGAATTGTTGGAACTAAAACTATTGGAACCTGCTATGGGAGCAGCAGCTTTTCACAACGAAATGATTAACCAGTTGTCCGAAGCTTATATCAATTACCGTCAAAAGGAACTTCGTGATTTAGGGCGATTACTATGGAAAGTAGAGCCCGATAAGTACAAGGAAGAAATCCAGAAAGTTAAAGCATATATTGCAACCAACAATACCTATGGAGTTGACTTAAATCCAACCGCTATTGAATTGGGGAAACTCTCGTTGTGGTTAAATGTGATACATAAAGACATGGAAACTCCATTCTTTAGCAACCGCATTTGTGTGGGAAATGCAGTAGTTGGAGCTTGGTTAAAAGTATATGCTGAAAAAGACATTGCCGTAGACACCAATGCACAAGGTGATACACTAAGGAAACAAACTAAAAAAGCTTGGTGGGAAATTGCACCACGCCAGTTGGAGTTTAAACCCGGAACCGACTTTGATAAAATTAGACACGGACGGAAACAGAACGAAATCTACCATTTTCTGTTACCCGATAAAAACATGGTTCCTTCTGCCGGAATAAAAATGTTAAAAGCAGAATACGACGATGAAGCACGAAAAGTAACTCAATGGAGAAACAACTGGACTAAACCAATTAGTAAAACAGAACTTATACATTTAAAACAGATTTGTACTAAAATTGACGAGCTGTTGATTGAATATTACAAGTTCCAGCGAACCATAAATTTAAAAACAGCCTGCAAACACAACATCTTTGGAGCAACTAAAAAAGATGAACAGGCATTGCTCCAGCTGCGTACTTATGATGAAAAAGAAAAATTAGCCGACCAGCGGAACCGACACAATTCCCCCTATTTTAAATTAAAAATGGTGATGGATTACTGGTGCAGCTTGTGGTTTTGGGATATACGCGAAGCCTCAGAATTACCAACCCGAATGCAATATTGGATAGATATTTCCAACATTTTGGAACTGGATACCAACAAAGCTTTGGAAGGAATTATTGAAAAACGCGGACAACAAAAAATATTTGATTCCGACACCCAGCTAAGTTTTGCAATGGAACCCAAAGCAGAAGAAGGGGAAGAGAATAATTTAGCGGGTGATTTTACTGAAGCGGTTGTAGAATACGCCAACCGCAAAGACCTCTTTGACAAAAATCAACGCTTACAGATTGTAAGTGAACTGGCAACAAAATATTTCTTCTTCCACCCACAATTGGAATTTTTGGAAGTGTTTTGGGAACGGGGCGGATTTGATTTAATTGCGGGAAATCCCCCTTGGATTAAATTCACTTTTGAGGAAAAACCAATCATTGCTGATAAATTTCCAGAAGTAGAAGTTAAAAATCTAACAGCGCCTCAAGTAAGATTATTGCAAAGTAAATTTTTTGCTGATAGTCAGTTAAAAGAATTGTATTATGATGAAATGCTTGGGACTGAATGTGCTTCAGTGTTTTTAAACGCTCATCAAAATTTTCCCTTATTAATCGGGCAACAAACAAATTTATATAAATGTGTGCTTGAAAATGGTTTTAGTTTACTTGGGAAACAAGGTTTTATGGGGATTCTTCACCCCGAAGGAGTATATGACGACCCCAATGGTCAGCCATTACGAAAAGAAATTTATCCAAGATTGAGATATCATTTTCAGTTTAAAAATGAATTAATGTTGTTTGCAGAAATTGACCATCACAATACATATAGTACCAATATTTATTCCGGCAGCAAGTCCAAAATTAATTTCCATTCTATTAATAATTTATTTCATCCATCAACTGTTGAGAATTCTTTCCTTGGCAATCATATTGGTTTTGCAAAAGGCATTAAAATAAAAGATAAAAGCTCAGGAAAGTATATTTGGAACGTTAAACCACACTTCGACAGGATTGTATATTTTAAAGAAAATCAGTTAAGGATTTTAGCGAAAACTTTTGAAAATTCAGATAATTGGGAAAGTGCAAAACTTGTCACCGTTCATTCTGCCTCTATAATTAGTGTTCTGGAAAAGCTAAGCAAATTCAATACTACTATTCAAAATTATAAGTCAAAAATTACAGAAGGCTGGCACGAAACAAATGATGTAGATTCTGGTATAATTAAGCGTTCAACTCTGTTTCCTGATTTAGACCAATATCAAATGGTTTATAGTGGTCCTCATTTTTTTGTAGCAAATCCACTTTATAAGACACCCACTAAAGTGTGTCTTTTAAACTCGGATTATGATATTATTGGACATTCACTAATTGATGAAAATTTCATAGCAAGAACGAATTATATTCCTCATTTAAATACTGAAAATTTCTCTCACTTGATTAAAGGCTTTAAAACTGGTACTGATGATGATGGGAATGATATTTATGACCGTTGGATAGACTATTATAAAGTCGGGTTTAGAAAAATGCTTGCATTGACTGGTGAACGAACATTGTCATGTGCAATACTTTTACCTTCAACCACACATACAAATGGTGTTATATCGGCAATATTCGATAACCGTCTTAACGTTATTGAATTAGCATCTTTATGTTCGTCCATTATTTTGGATTTCTTTTTAAAAACCATCGGGGCATCCAATCTTACAGATAGTCGCTTATCTGCTTTTCCTTTAGGAGTTGAAGACAAATACAAATCTCAATTATTCAATCGTACTCTTCAACTCAATAGCCTCAATAAATATTACGCTCTATTGTGGGAAGAAAGCTGGCAGGAAGAATATAAATTGGATACTTGGAGCAAAAACGATTCTCGTTTAAAAGCTTTTTCAACTTTAACAAAAGAATGGAAATGGGAAACGCCCTTACGAAACTGGTTTGAACGCAGACAAGCCTTGGTTGAGATTGATGTAATTGCTGCCATGGCATTGGGATTAACATTGGAAGAATTGATTCTGATTTATAACGTGCAGTTTCCGGTATTGCTGCAAAACGAAGACGATACCTGGTACGACCAAAAAGGAAATATCGTTTTTACCTGCAGCAAAGGATTGGTTGGTGTTGGTTTAGACCGACCCGAATGGAATCAAATTACTGAAGAAGTGAATCCTCTGCAACGCAAACTTAAAGCTGGAGAAACCTACGAACACACCATTACCAAAAGTGAATTGTATAATGGCCAAAAAATAACATACCACGCTCCCTTTGATAAATGCGATCGGGTAGAAGATTACAAAACGGCTTGGGTACACTTTGAGAAGGTGTTTAAAGAAAAAGAGTCTTAATGGAGTTTTGTCCCAAATGTTTACTATATTTGGGACATAATTAACGAAAAATGGCAGGAACTTCAATACATAAAAGAATAGAAAAACGAATTATAGAACAAGGGAAAGGAACAATAGTGTTCCCCACCGATTTTCTTGATTTGGGTAGTGCTGAAGTAACCAAGAAAGTTCTTCTGAGACTGGAACAGAAGGGTTTTTTAAAACGTTTGGCATTTGGTATTTACGTATATCCCAAACAAAGCAAACTACTTGGTAGCTTAACTCCATCAATGGAAGAAATTGCCAAAGCCATTGCTGAAAGAGATTCTGCTCGCATTGTGCCCACAGGAATTTATGCACTCAACCGTCTGGGGTTATCAACTCAAGTTCCCTTAAATGTGGTTTACCTCACCGATGGAGCTGCACGAAAAGTAAAAGTGGGTAACCGGAATATCCTGTTCAAAAAAACCGCACCAAAAAACTTAGCGGCAGTTGGTCAAATCAGCGGTTTGGTAATACAAGCACTAAAAGCAATTGGTGAGGGGAAAATTGAACCACACGAAGAAAAGAAAATACTGGAACTATTAAAAAACGAAAGCCAGAAAAATATAAAAAATGATTTAACCGTTGCTCCCGAATGGATTCGGAAAATCATGAGAAAAGCAATCAATCCCCAACAGCAATGAATAATGAAGCATTAAAAATATGGCATACACTAAAAGAAACAGATAAAAGAGAAGTTTTTAATGAAGTTTCTGCCCAAATAAACCTCCCTCCTTCAGCTGTAGAGAAAGATTGGTGGGTAGTTCGCGCCCTTGAATTGGTTTTTGAATCGACCATTGCACCACATACTGTTTTTAAAGGAGGCACCTCATTAAGTAAAGCGTGGAATGTTATCGACCGATTTTCGGAAGACATAGACTTAGCACTCGATCGTAGATTTTTAGGAATCGACAAAGAAGATAAAGACATGAACGGCTCGCAGGTGAGTAAATTAAGGAGAAAATCCTTAAAGTTTATTTCTGAAATTTATTTCCCCGAAATAGAAAAGCGGTTTATTGACGCTGGTTTTAATAATCTTGAAATCGAATTAGAGGAAATTGAAAGACCTGATGTTGACCCATTGAATATAATCGTAAGTTATCCTTCCGTAACCGACAAAATAGATTACATACTGCCCCGAGTTAAGATAGAGATTGGTAGTCGCTCCTTAATTGAACCTCAAACAAACAGAAGTTTTAAATCCTTGGTAGGAGAACAGTTCGCTGGTCGTACTTTTGCCGATATCGACATCACTGTTCCAACGGTTATGCCTGAAAGAACTTTTTTGGAAAAAGTATTTTTATTGCACGAAATTTTTCAATTGAAAGTTGGTAAAAAAAGAATTGAACGTCAAAGTCGCCACTTTTATGATTTGGAAAAATTAATGGATACATCTTATGCTGAATCAGCGTTAAAAAACAAAGTGTTATATAACACCATTGTTTTACACCGTGAAAAAGTAACTCCCGAACGGGGAATTGATTATGCTAACCATATTCCTGAAAGAATCAACCTGATTCCGCCCAGCGAAGTCATTGGTGAATGGGAAAAAGATTATAAAATTATGCAGGAAAGTATGTTTTATAATCCCTCCCTTTCTTTCGATAAATTAATGACCCGTATGAAGGTATTAAATGACAGAATCAATGCTTTATCAAACTAAAACTAAGAAATCAGCATGTTACCTTTGCAACAATCATACGAAGTAAAACACTCTATCATTGAGTATTTAAAAGCAACCTTCAACTTTAAAGATCAAAAGGTAAATGAAGCATTTAAGCAATTCATTAACAACAAGGAAGATGGAATTTTTAAAGGTCCGTATGTTTCGCTGAAACTTCCATTTGTAAAATCTGGAAACCCGGGAAATATTCCATTGGAAATTCAACCCAACTTTCCTCCTTACGACCACCAATATAAAGCATTTCAACGATTACAATATTCCGATGATATTCTTCCAAAATCGACTTTAATTACTACGGGAACATCATCCGGGAAAACGGAATGTTTTTTATTTCCTGTACTCAATTTTTGTTATAAAAACATTCATCGACAGGGAATAAAAATCATCATTCTTTACCCTATGAATGCTCTGGCAACCGACCAAGCCAAGCGTTTGGCCGAAGTTATTTGGGAGGATGAGCGATTAAAAGGAAAGATAACTGCCGGATTATTTATTGGTGAAGGGAAAGACCGGAAAAACTTTCCGAAAGATATGGGTGAATCTCATGTGATTGAAAACAGGGAAAGCATTGTTGACAGTCCGCCTGATATTTTACTCACCAACTTTAAAATGTTGGATTACGCATTGATGCGGAACAACTATCACAACCTTTGGAGTTTTAATCTGGAAGATCCGTCATTGCTTCAGTTTTTGGTGCTCGATGAATTGCACACCTACGATGGAGCACAGGGAACAGATGTCGCCAACCTAATCAGACGTTTGAAACTGAAATTAAATATTCCTAAAGGTCAGGTTTGTGCGGTAGGGACTTCCGCCACCATTGGTTCTGGCGATGATTCAAAAAACCTATTAATCGATTATGCTCAAAAAGTATTTGGGGAAGATTTTGATAAAGAATCAGTTATAACTGAAAATCGGGTTGAATTAGAAGATTTCTTTGAGATTGAGGATGAAGAATTGGATAAGTACATTCCTCGACAGATTGGGATTCAGGAGAGCAGACTAAAGGAGAATGAAACCTATGAAAACTATATTAACAGGCAAAAACGCTTGTGGCAAATTCCCGAATTAACCGATGATATTACTCTTGGTGGTGAGTTGAAAAAGCTGAAGATAATAAAGGATTTAATTTCGTTAACAACAGGTAGTATAAAACAATTGGACGAATTAATCCGAGAGTTAGCAAACATAAACCCTGATTTCAGGAGACTTGCAGAATACGATGCCGCAAATGATATGAATCCGCGCGAGGAAGTCATCAATTCTTTACTGGCATTAATCAGTGAGGCAAAAGTTGGTGAAGGGAAAAAATTTCCGTTCTTATATTTACAGGTTCAACTTTGGATTCGCGAACTAAGTGGTGTCCTTCGGGTGTTGCAGGAAGAACCAAAATTTACGTGGAGAGATAATGTGGGAAACAAATACGACCCAAAGGCATTGCCCTCCTATTTTTGTAGAGAATGTGGAGCAAGTGGATGGTTTGGAGTTAAAGACGATAACAAAAACCTATTTAACAACGATCCTAATCAGGTTTACGAATATTATTTCTCCCATCACAAAAACGTATATTTTATAAATACACCGGAACATAAACACATTGAAGAATACGAACCAACTACAACTATAAACGATTACTTGAATAAAGTGGATCTGAGCATTCATGACAAACCTGATGACGGACAATTTATGATACACGCGGTTCGTAAATTAGACAAATCAAACACACGGCATATTTGTCCTGAATGTAATACTGAAAATAACATAGGAATAATTGGTACCAAGGTGGCAACCTTGTCATCAATAACAGTAAGTCAGGTATTGGCTTCTGATCTTGACCCAAGAACAGACAAAGAACGAAAGATACTTGCATTTACCAATAGTGTTCAAGATGCTGCACATCAAGCAGGATTTGTTGAGGCTCGAAATTACAGTTTCACATTTCGTGCTTCCTTACAAAAAGTTATTAATCAGATCAATAATAAAATTTCGCTGGATAAACTTCAGGAATCATTTATCGATTTTTGGAAAAACAATTCAGACGAATCAGGACAAAATCCTGAAGACGCTTATTTTTACAGATTCTTTCCGGCGGATTATAAAGGACGTGTCGACCTCAATAATGATTACCGTTATAATAAAAAATTTACCGATGCATTTAAAAGAGAATTTGATGAACGAATGCGTTGGCAAGTAATGTCTGAGTTTGGATATAACGCAACTATTGGTCGTACACTTGAAAAAACGGGTGCATCAGCAATAAAATTTGATGAATCCAAATTGGAACAGGTTTTCCCTCTTTTAGAAGAATGGCTAAGAGAAAACAATCTCTCCATGATTTCTGAGACAGATTTAACCCCTTTTATTAATGGAATTTTACATCGAATAAGAATCCGGGGTGGTATTGACCATGAATACCTGAGTAAATTTCGAAATGGCGATTTAAGACCTTGGGACTTAAACTGGATGAGTGATAACAGACATTTTTTAAATAAACGCTTTCACCCTCAAGCTCGATTCCCAAGATTAATTACAACTGAACTGCATTCTCGTGGATTACTTGACTCTACTTTCACCAAAACTAGCAATTGGTACAGAAATTTCTATATAAAGTCCTTTCAAACAGCAAGTAATTACCATGGTGTTGTGAATGATTTCTACAAAAGACTATTCGAGATTTTTGTTGAAATTGGATTAATGAACAGGACGCCCAGTGACAATAACCTGAATTATGCGATTGAACCTTCAGCCATAATTGTAGAAAATAAGGTTAAACACTTGACTTGTAATTCCTGTGGTTCTGTATTAAATGTGGCTGATTCAGATAACATTTCACATCAAACAAATTGTTTAGATTATACGTGCAAGACTGGTAAATACTCCCTTTTAGACAATACAAAACCCAATTATTATCAATTGGTATACAACCGAAACAGATCCCCACGGATTTACGCTTCTGAACATACAGGCATATTGGAACGAAAAGATCGTGAGAATATTGAAATCGATTTTAAAAAACGTCCGAATTTTAATTCGTTGAATACCATTGTATCAACATCAACCCTTGAAATGGGTATTGATATAGGAACCCTAAATTCAGCCATAAATAATTCGATTCCACCTTTAACTTCAAATTTTTTACAACGAGTTGGTCGTGCGGGGCGTTCTTCAGGAAGTGCTTTAATTACCAATTTTGCACAAAACAAACCACACGACTTGTTTTATTACCATGAGCCCAGTGATATGATGGAAGGGGAAATAGCAACACCCGGTTGCTTCCTTGAAGCGAAAGATATTTTATATCGTCATTTTTTCGCGTTCTGCTTAGATAACTGGGCGAAAGACGACCCGAAGAACCATTCCATTCCCGGTCGATTAATTTCTCTACGTTTATCAAGTACTGATTTAAATTCTCCTGATTTTCTGATTAATCGAATTATCTCATACATAAAATCGAATGAGAATCGATTATTGAATACGTTCATAAATTTCTATGAGCAAGACCTTGAAGATGTAAGCGTATTACAGTCGTTAAGAACCTTTCTAATTGAAGAAAGCTTTTACCTACGACTTAAAAAAGTTTTTGAACGATTGAAAAGTGAATACAAAAACATATTTGATAAAAGAAAAGAGATTGATGACTATATAAAGGAGAAAAAATTACCGAAAACCGATATAGAAAGGATAGGACTCGAAAACGAAAAGAAAGCGCTTTGGGGATTAAAACGATTATTAGACAAAAGGTCGATTCTTGAATATATGACTAATGTTGGGTTATTACCCAATTACGCATTCCCTGAAACGGGGGTTACCTTAAATGCAAGAGTCATGTCTTTTCAGGCAAAAGCAAGCGATAGTATACCGAGTGATGAGTTATTTGAAATAGTTCGGTCTTCAAATGTTGCATTAAGAGAATTTGCACCGGGTAATTTCTTTTATTCTCAAGGATATCGTTTTCAAATCTCAGGATTAAACACTTTTGATTGGTCAGACCCGGGGATTCTTGTTAAGAAAAGGTTCTGCTCGCATTGCGACCATATTGCCGATGCAGTGGTTTCCCACGAACCTAACTGTCCGAAGTGTGGTGATGGTTCTTGGTCATCGATAAAAAATTTACATACTTTCGTCAAAATCAGTAGTGTAAAATCAGTAAATACAAGAGAAAAAGCAACCTTGGATGACCACAGCGATGACAGGGAATCAAGTTTTTATAAGGTGTCAACACACATTAAATTCGATTACAATTCATTCCAAGGAGCGTGGGGAATGAAAGATATTCCCTTTGGTATTGAATATGTAAAGAATGTAGATATCACACAGGTAAACCTAGGCCTTACATCGGCAGGTGATGCAAATAAAATAATAATAAACAATCACGAAAATGTTCCATGGCACGGTTTTGTTACTTGTAAACACTGTGGAAAAAGTAGTTCTGAGCCACATCGCATAAATTTTGATCGCGATTTTAAATTCCACTTTGGTTATTGCAAACATAAAGACAAAGATTATCAAGGGGTAAGTGATGATGTTTTTGAAGAAGTCTATTTATTTAAAGAAGTAAAAACGGAAGCATTAAAAGTTCTTCTTCCCGTGCAACAATTTGAGAGTGATGCTCAGGTAAAAATGTTTAAAGCAGGACTTGAACTTGGTCTCAAAAAATACTACAAGGGGAATCCTCAACACCTAAATATTATCGACTATTCCGAATTTAATATCAAAAATTCAAAGTTTGATAAATACTTGGTGATTTATGATACCATACCCGGTGGTACCGGATATCTCGAAAAACTATTCAATCCTTCAGAATTTACTGAAGTAATCGTAAAAGCTTATCAATCCATAAGAGATTGTGCTTGTCAACATAAAGGACAAGATGGTTGCTACCGTTGCATTTACACTTACTCTAATCAATCCGTACAGGAAGAATTGAGCAGAAGTAAAGCAGAAATTCTGTTTAAGAAGATTGTTGACAAATCAAATGTATGGGAAAGCTTCAAAACGGGATTGGGTTCTCTATCCGGTTCCGGACAAATTGAAGAAAGCGAACTGGAAGAACGATTTATTAGAAGCCTAAGAAATTATATTGAAAATAAAAGTGATGAGGGTTGGGTTTTCGAAGATGTAATTATTGATGGTATCGTCAATTACAAATTTAAAATTGTTAATGGTTCCAAGACCTTTTTTTACTTTCTAAGGCCACAGCAAGAATTGAGCGCCAGTGATGGTGTCAAATATAGAACTATATCAGATTTCTATATAACGCTTACTGGAGTTGAAATCGATGGTCTATCAGTTCCAAATCCAGAAATAATTGAGGAAGCGAAAGATATTGCTGTGTATTTAGATGGATACACCTACCATGCGACTAAAGAAAGAATGCGTTTCTTTAATGACCTAAGAAAAAGGTTGGCAATATGGGAGTCTGGAAATAAAATGACATGGACATTAACTTGGTCAGATATTGAAAGATTTGATTCAACAGAACCTGAATCAAAAAAGGATAGTTTATTTTTAAACAAACAGGCTTATACAAATGCAATAAAAACTTATGAGAGAATACCCTATTGGAGTGCATTTAAAAGCGAACTGATTGATTGTCAAAACTCCTTTGGAAGATTGTTGTGGCAATTGAAAAATCCACTTAATGAAAATAAGGTTCTTCAAAAAATTGGTTTGTTATTGTCGTTACGTCAGCAGGAATTTGGAAAACCGTCAATTGATGAAAATAATGTTTCAGATATTTTGACAAAACCTTTTGCTCTGGTTGATGATAAACTTTTGGCAAAAAATAGAGAAAAGGGTAATTTTTACATTTTCCCTGAAAATCCAATCACTACATCTGAATTTATCGCCACCAAAATTTGCGTTAAGGTTTCTGATTTATCTATGAAATCTACAATTGCGATAAAAGAGGTTTCGGAAAATTTGGATAAAAATCAGTGGGATTATTTTTGGCAACAGTATAATTTAATCCAACATCAATGTGAATTTATCGAGGAAGATAATGTGCCGCAAGTTAACAATACTGAAGATGAATCAGATAAATATGAATGTGTAAAATACCATGATGAGGAACTTCATGAAATTGTAAAACAACTCATCGACAATAATATTCCATTTGAAAAAGATGGTGGTTTCTTCCTTGAAACAGAAGGAACATTTGCAGAAGCAAAGTTGGGCTTTCACGACCAAAAGGTTTTTATAAGGCCGCTATCTGATAATGACAAAAAAATATTTGAGGAATACGAATATAAAGAAATTGAACCATCAGACTTTAATTTAAATGATTTGCTGCTATGAAATTATACATCCACGATAAATGTATGGAGAAGCTTTTTGACTTACCAAAAGCTACCCAAAAAAAAGTACTTGAATTTCAAAAAAAGTTTAGGGTAAATTCAAAATCAGAAGCTATCAATTTGGAATCTATAATTATGTTCAAGGATCCAAATTTAAGAACAGCTCGAATTGATTTAAAATATCGGGTGATAATTCGAATTCCTGAAAAGGGAGATAGCTATTATATGTTATGGGTTGACAACCATGATGAAGCAATGGACTGGGCAAAGAATAAGGTTTTTAAGTGGAACGAATATACCCAAACAGCACAGATTTTCACAGCTCCTGAAGAAACAGTTGAACCATCCGAGGATAATACACCTGAAGTATCCACTCTATTTTCTGAATACACCGATGACCAATTAGTTTCCATTGGTGTACCAGACTCGTTATTAGAGTTGGTAAGAAGTATAAAAAATCTGGATGAACTTGATACAGCAGAGAAATATTTACCTCATGAAGCATTTGAGAACTTGTTTTACATTTCTGATGGTGTTAATATAAATCTTATTCTAGCAGAAATTAACGAAGGAAAGACATCTTCAACTGACTTAAATGAACAGATTGATAGTGTAAATAACAAGAGAAACTTTGTCGAGGTTGATGACAAATTGATGTACGATATTATCAATGGAGATTTAAATAAGTGGCAAATATTTCTACACCCTTCTCAGCGTAATCTTGTTGAGCATGATTTTAAAAGTTCGACAAAAATAACTGGTGGTGCAGGTACAGGGAAAACAGTTGTTGCGCTTCACAGATTAAAATATCTATCTAATTTGCCGGACGACAGGGATTCAAGGAAAATAGTGTTTACAACTTTTACCAATGTTTTAACGAATAACTTAAATTTACTGGCCAAGAAATTAGGTGTAAATTTTTCCAAAGTTTTTATAACCAATATCGACACACTTGCAAAGGAGCTGGCGCTTCAGAATGGATTAATTGATAAGTCAGCAAGAGTATTGGATTTTTATCAATCGAAGAGTAGCGAAGAATTGTGGGATGAAGTTTTGGAAATGGAATTGACTCAATTTGATACAGGATTTCTTTCCGCTGAATATAAGGATGTCATCCTGTTCAATAATATTAAGGACTTGAATTCATACTTGAAAATTAGCCGGATTGGCAGATTAAAACCGATTACTCGAAGACAAAAAATGGAAGTGTGGGAAATTGTTCAATTATATGAAGTCCGCAAAATAGAGCAAAAGTACCTTGACCGTTTGGAATTGTTTAATATCGTTTCAAATCATTTTAATAGTTCAAAATCACATCCATTTAAAAATGTAATTTCAGATGAAATACAAGATTTATCCAATGTTGAACTGAGATTTTTACGATCATTAGTAGAAGAAAAAAGAAACGATTTATTTCTGGTAGGCGACCCCTATCAGAAAATTTATAATAAGCGAATCAATTTTTCTAGGGCAGGAATATCAATTCGAGGAAATAGAAGCAGGCAATTGCGAATAAATTACAGAACTTCTGAAGAAATCAAAAGACTTGCTCTTAGCGCAGTAAAAGAAATAAGTTACGATGATTTTGATGGTGAAGCGGAGAAATTAAATGGCTACTTGTCGTTATTCCATGGTGAAAAGCCAACTTATGAGGTATTCAGAACCAAGGATGAAGAAATTAATTCTATTGTAGAACTGATTAATAATTTACGTGAAGAAGGGTTTCAGTATTATGACATTGCTGTGGGTTTTAGAACAAAAGACTCATTAAAAGAGTTGAAAACAACACTTCATCAATTAAAAATACCATATAATGATAATACCACTTCCTTGTCGACAGATTACACAGGTGTTGTATTATCTACATTTCATAGCTTAAAAGGATTGGAGTTTAAATCAGTTGTATTAAGTGATGTTAATAATCGAACCTGTCCGTTTTATTTCACGAATCTTAATCAGTTTAACGAAAAGCAAAAAGAAGATTACTTCAAAAGGGAAAAGGCATTATTGTACGTCGCAATTTCACGAGCAATACAGAAATTAAATATCACGGGAACAGGAGTAAAATCGGATTTAATTTCGGTTTGATTTATAGATAAGTGATGAACTTTGGTGGGAATTAACACCTTTCTTTTATACTTTAAAATACTCTAAGAAAGGTTGATTAACGACTTAATTAAAAAGACATCAAGTCCATGATTCCAACAAAAAATTTGAAAAAATATTTTTTTTGGTTTCCCCATAAAGTCGATTTTTCAGAATTTTTACCAGAAAATAATTATTTCATAGAAGGTAGTATAGTCCTGTTATAACATACTGATAATCAGTATAGTAAGGTGGGGGACGGCGGTGGCTCGACTAGAGTGCCTGAGGGCTTACCGGAGGAGGATCTACTCCGGGGATCCAAAAATCAAACGGCACATAACCAGAATGCTAAGAATTCCGAAGCCATTGTTCCTGTTGAAAAAACAGAATTGCTGCGGAAGACTGAAGGAGATTTCCCATGGTTTATGTTTAAACTCAAACGGCACAAGGTCTGTGCAGATTGAGTTTCATGTAAAATCCTGAACCCCGTTGGAAGAATTTCGGATTAAAAATCAAATCAAAATTTCATGTTTCATTGCAACTTTTTTTATCTTCATTACTGTTCGTGTCGAAACTCCATTAACCTTACTCGCCTCTCGAATTGTCATTCCTTTTTCTAAGGACTTAATCACATTTTGACTTATCTTCTTTTTTAAAAAGTCCATTTCAGTTTCGTTACTGCCTTTTGGCCTTCCAAGAACACCACCATTTTGTAAGTATACCAAGCGGCCGGTAGCCGTTCGTTCTTTAATATTCTCCAATTCCATAGCATATAGTGAGCTCATGGTAGCACTTACAATTTTCCAGACAGGGTTTGGTTTTCCGTTTGGACGAGATTGTAATCCTAGATTTCTAACGATGACATTCACATTTTTTGAATCCAGCCATTCACAAACAGTTATAGTGTCTCCAACATTCCTTCCAATCCTGCTCAGTTCTTCGATATGAATTTCTTTCACCTTTCCTTCTTCAACAAGATTAACAAGTTGTTTTGCCTGCGGCCTATCCTTAAATGCAACCGTCCCACTAATCTTATCAAAAAATACTTGGTCGTATGTGTTTGGGTCAGCAGAGAACCTATTTCCTGTTTGTTGCAAAGTTGAAACTCTATTGTACTTTATCTTCATTCTGTGCTACTTTTAAACTAACAATAAAAGTAATACAAATCAGTCAATCTGCCTAACATCCAGCTGGTTATTTTAAGCTAATAGTGCGTTACTTTTTATCAAGATATAATGTATCACACTTCATGATGATTTATTTCCATGGTCGAATTCTTCACATCATTTATTATTATAGAGTGGGGGATCAAAAAAATTTATTTCAAGGTGCACCGTTTGATTTTCCCCTTAACCGGTTGGATTATCTTCACTGGTCTCAAGTTGTTTTCGTTGCGCCTCAAACTCTGTTATGATACTATAAATAGAATAGATCAAAGTTTTCTTGCTAATTGAGTCAAACTGAATTTCCATATCATCTGAACCACTCACACCACAACCATTCAAGAAGTTCTTTGCAAACTCCATTTTACGTTGATAATCTTCATCCCCAAATTTGACAATTTGATCCACCTCTTGCCACATATCAATTTTCATTTTTCTCATATTTCTTTCCGTTGGTTATTGTTCTTCTTTTTAACACGTTCATCGGTTCCCATATAATTTTCTAGTGCTTCTCTGAGGATAGACGATGTATTTTTTTGCTCATTGATTTTCGTTTCCGTCAATCTCTTAAACTGAGATTCCGAAATCCTTATCCGTAAATGTTTTGTCTTTTTCATCATTATAAATAGTCTGGTTCGTATTACAAATCCCATTTTATCAGATCTATTTTTACTTTTTTTTCAATTTTTAAATTAATATTGGTTGAGTCTGACGAATAGGACAAATATCAGAACCTTTATTTATCTAAAATTTGTAATACATTAATCCTTAAATGTTTACATATAAATACTACAAGAGGGAATTCCTTTGATAATTTTCTTCTTCCATCCTTTTTAACACTAACCGCTCGGGCACGACAAAACGAGGTGTTTTTATTACACTAAATCATCATTAAATGGTACAATTGGGACTGAATTATGTATCATTTCAACAATATCATCTATATCAATTATGGTCGAATTAAGATGCGTTCTTACTGTCTTTGGTGATAGTCCCGAAATTTCAGATATTCGTTTCTGGGTAATCTTTTGACCTAAGTGTCCCAATTCTATCTTTGCGTCTATTATCTTCTGAATAGATTCATTCTTACGCTTAGATCCATTCAACATGTTCGCAATAGTATTCTTCTCCTTCTTGGTAAGATGACAATTAGGATTAAAATGAACATATTTCAATCGTTTTTTGACTATCGTATTCCCAGTTTTTTTTATTCCCTCATAAACCGAATTAAATGTTCGGTTGAATTCTCTTTTTTCCATTTTTGGTTTAGCAAATCTGTTATTTACGAAAAATAGATATGAGTAGATATATTTCTTTTCAATGTTTGGATTTAGATCTACTAGAGCATGAATCATACTGGTATATATTATATGCTTAGTTCCATCTTTTATGTGTTCTGGAATATATATATTGTGATATTCAACAGGTTTGAAATCTACAATTGGATTATAAACATCTACCTGGGTACTGGTAATTAATTTTTGTAATACTATACCTATTGATGGAATCGAAAAAGGGGAAATCAGTGTACTATTATATTCTTTATAGGTTTTACACTGTTTTCCCTCTTTTTTATCTGTTTGGGCTATTGAATCGGGTAATTCTACTTCAATGTAATTTTCATAATTATAAAATACAGATGGATCTTTAGAAATAAACATCGATCTACCAATGTTCTTACATTTCATATCCACTGGCTCATCGACTAATATCGTATTACGAACTGTCAACCATATATCATCAAAATTATCTTTCGTTATTTTATTCTTTAGTTTGAATAGAGCTGATATTCCTCCACCAGATGATGATAAACAAACCATTGAAGCTTGTTTCTTATACCTTGTAATAAAGCC
>CAYPOW010000019.1:16451-23952 GCA_964412145.1 uncultured Draconibacterium sp. | reverse complement strand
TTGTTTACTTATTGACGTGTTTTTCAGCATGAAAGGAAGATCGAATCAATGGTCCACTCTCAACATGAGTGAAGCCTTTTTCCAGACCAGCTATGCGATATCGTTCAAAAACATCAGGATGTACATATTCTCTCACAGGAAGGTGATTACTTGTAGGCTGAAGATACTGGCCAATTGTTAAAACCTGACATCCAACGGCGCGCAAATCGTCCATTGTTTCTAAAACGTCTTTTTCAGTTTCACCAATTCCCAGCATAATGCCTGATTTAGAAACAATGCCAAATTCTGATATCCATTTGATTACTTCTAAACTACGATCGTATTTAGCCAAACTTCTTAAACGTGGTGTAAGAACACGTGTGGTTTCCATATTGTGCGAAATAACTTCGGGACGAGATTCCATCATTGTTTTCAAATGCTCATAATTGCCTTTAAAATCAGGAATTAAAGTTTCGATAGTTACTTCGGGAGTCCGTTCTTTTATTCGTCGAACAGTTTCTGCCCAAATAGCAGCGCCCCCATCTTCCAGATCATCTCTGTCGACAGAAGTTAAAACCACATGTTTTAGTTTTAACAATTCAACCGATTCGGCCACACGTATGGGCTCTTCCAAATCTACAGCAAGAGGTTTGCCTGTTTTGACGGCACAAAATTTACAGGCTCGCGTACATATATCACCCAAAATCATCAGTGTTGCTGTTCCACGGCCCCAACAATCTTCCATATTCGGACAGTGACCACTTGTACAGATTGTATGCAGTTTATTTTTTGCAATAATCTCTTTTACAGCAATATACGTCTTTCCGTAAGGGATTTTAATCTTGAGCCAATCGGGCTTTATGCGTTTATTTTGACGCTCTTCACGAATATTCATTTCATCGAATTAGGGCGGCAAAGTTAAGCATAATGAGTTTACTCCTGAGCAAGACTTTTGTAAAAAAAATACAAAGAAAAAGCTTGTTTAAAACCCTTGAATTAAGAATCCTCCATCAACGGCAATACTTTGTCCTGTGATATAGCTTGCGGCAGGCATACATAAAAAGGCTACTAAACCTGACACTTCTTCCGCCTCAGCGATTCTTCCCATAGGTGTATGATCTAAAATATCCTGATAATACACTTCGTCCTGCAAAAGTTTTTCTACCAAAGGAGTACGCGTATACCAGGGTGCCACGGCATTCACCCGAATGCCCTCTTTGGCCCATTCAACAGCTAGGTTTTTTGTGAGTTGGTGAATAGCTGCTTTGCTCATTCCGTAAGGTGGACCTGTGCGCAAATGCGTAAATCCGGCAACTGAAACTAAATTTACAATTGCTGCATTGCCACTGGCTTTTAAAAAAGGATAAGACAAGCGAGACATTTCAAAGTTAGAAGTCAAATTAGTCGACATTATAAATTCATACTCTTCCAAAGTAAAATCTAGTGCTTTTTTGCGAATATTAGTACCCACATTATTCACAAGAATTTCGAAGCTGCTCCATATTTTTCTAATAGCAACAAAGATTTCCTCTCTGCCCGTTTTTGTGCTTACATCTGCTGCATAACCATAAGCTTGAAAACCTTTCTTTTTCCATGCGCTCAGATGCTTATCTATGCTTTTTTGGTCGCGTGCGACAATAAAAACGGAGCCCCCCAGATTGAGGATTTCTTCAGCAACTGCTAACCCAATGCCTTTGGTTCCGCCTGTAATTATTGCTTTTTTCCCATCGAGTCGCCATTTATTTTGAATCATATTAAGTTAGCTTTAAATTAAGTAATACAGGATAAATATGTGTAAATGCTTCGGCCAAAAGTATAATAACAAAACCCCATTCGTTTTTTAAATTTACAGGATATGTTAAACCATAAATTAAAGCAATAAAAGGCAGGAATAAACTATACCACAACATGTGTGCACCTGGTAAATGATTAATCAGAAATATCCAATAAAGCATAGTTGGCACAATTATTAATATGATAACAACGCGTTTATGAATACTGAATTTTTTGTAAAAAAGCGCATACAATAAGGCAATACCAGCTGATATTAGAAAAACTACGACACCCGCAAAACTGGAATCATAGAGATTTAAGAAGGCTAAAATGATCCCTCCAATCAAGCCTAAAGTTACTAATCCGCTCAGAATATGTTGATTTCTTAGCGTCCAATAAAGCCCCCAAATGGAAGCAATTCCTAAAATAATCATGTCTATTTTCATTCTTTTTCTTTTTATTGATCAGATAAAATTTACATAAGTTTTCATCCATTTTATATTTAACGAATATGCTCGTTTCATTTTACTTATGCTTAGGGAATTGTAAAATAAATCGAGTTCCTTTATTTTCTTTTGATTCAAAACGAATAGCTCCCTTTGCATTTTCAGTCATTTTTTTGACCAGTGCTAAACCCAGCCCCATACCTCCGGTTTTTGTCGTAAATCTGGGTTCAAAAACATGTGGCTTTTCTTTATCTGAAATCCCACAACCATTATCAGCAACCTGAATTTCAACTATATCTGTATGTGCTAAAAGAGTCACTTCAATTTTACCTTCAACTTTTTCAGTCATCGATTGAATGGCGTTTTTCAGCAGATTATTCAAAATGCGAATTAATTGATTTCGATCAGATAAAATATAGACTTCTTCATTGGGCATTTGAGTTTCAAAACGAATGTTTTTGTGACCTGAAAACAGTTCAATACTACTCATTATCAATGATTTTACAGGTATTGCTTCTGCTTTCAGCTGATCCAAGGAAGCAAAACTCGAAAACTGAGATGCAATATCGGATAAACTATCTATTTGGTCAGTAAGATTTTGAGTTATCTTACTTAATTTATTGTCAAAATCCTCTCCACCTTCTTTCCATGCTTTTTCAAGATATTGAATATTTAGCTTCATTGGAGTCAGTGGATTTTTAATTTCGTGGGCAATTTGTTGTGCCATTTCCCGCCAGGCAGATTCGCGTTGAGAGCGAGCTAATTTTTTAGCGCTTTCAGTCAATTCCTCAACCATCCGATTGTATTCAAGAATCAGAGCTCCAATTTCATCTTCTTTATGCCATTCAATTTTTTCGTTAGGGGCTTCGAGCCGAATATGTTGTATTTTTTCCCGTAAAAGTTTTAAAGGTTTTGATAAGTGGTTTGAAATCAGTATAGTTAGGGCAAGCGAAAGAAGAATTAAGAACATATAGATATTCAGGAAAGCAACCAAAAAACCGGATATCTCTTCTTCTAATTCCTGATGTTTTGCAAAATAAGGCAGATTTAAATAAGCAACTGTTTGTTTGTCGACAGAATGAAAAGGAACATAAACCGAATAAAATTCCTGCATTCCAATTTGTTCGTCATGTATATAAAGCGAGCTTTTCAAAAGGCCTAAATTATAAAATGCATTTGGGTTCATTCTTCTTGATAGTAGTTCAGAATCAAATAATTGCGGCCTGGATGTGGCTAATAAATCGCCCTCCAGATTATATAAGTTTATATCTGTAAAAAAGACCTGCGAAAATTTAATCAACAATTCTTCTAAATAGGCCTTTTGTTCGCTGGAATGCGCATCAATATCTTGCATTTTATGCTCCAATTCAATCAAAACCGAATGTGCTTTTTCCAGCAAAACACTTTGATTCTTCTCGTTATTCAAATAATTCAGATAATACAAACTAGCAAAGCCAATAATAAAAAAGGAAAAAAGTAAAATAGCGACCATATTGATTTGAAGCCGCGTTTGAAATCCGATATTTATATTTAAAAAATTTTGGCTTAAGTAAATGAATAAAAATAATCCGGAAATATTCAGGCTATAAAAGAGAAACAAAAAAGCAAAAGAAGCAACTTGTTCAAGCAAGGTAACATCGGGCTTGCTAACTATCAGAACATTCTGATTATCTTGCGTATATATAAAATGAGAATAGCCATCAAACGAAAAATAATTACCGTCTTCTATCCAATTTTGGCCATAGGAATCCAAGTTTTGTTTGTAATTAAATTTCCCAAACCACTCACTCAAATTCCCCTCATAATAGAAAGCATAGGTATAATTATTGAAAAAACGCAAATCTCTGTTTTTGGCATCGGAAAGTAAAGCAGGTATACCTAATTCTTTGGGCTGATATTTGGATAGGAATTCAACAAAAAGTTTTGTCTTCGAATACGTTTCAGTACAAAATTCAATAATACCTATGTAATTCTTTGTTCTAAAATGTTGATCAACCAAATAAAGTACATTTTTCTCAATTGTATCGTTTGCTTGCTTTATTCGTTCATTAAAAAATGGAAAACAAGGCGTTTCAATATTTTCAGGGAGCAGGAGTAGCTGGCTTTCGGCATCACAGAAAACCATACTTATTTCATAGTTTTTTGATGCTTCTTTAAAATAAGAATCGTTAATTCGTTTTATTAGCTCTTCATTTGAAATGTTCGGATCTTTTACGAATGAAAGGAATATGCTATCCGAAAGAATTTTTTGCCTCTCCATTAAAAAATTGCTCTCTAAAATAGGGTCGTTTTTTAATAAATAAGTTGATAATCCGGTTTTTCGAATTTCTTCTTCTTTTTGTTTTGATAGAATAGAAAAATAGATGCTGACAATACTAATAAAGAGAAATAAAAAATAAACATTTTGCCAAAATGTAGATTGAAATTTTCGTGAAAATAGATAGAATAAAGAAAGAAAGAAAACAAATAAAAACAGTTGATTATATTGGTTTAGAGGTGTAGCCTGAAGAGGCAAATACCCAAAGAGTAAGGCAATAAAAAACGAAATCAGAATAAAATACAGTTTGTTTTTCAGAATAGTTAAAACAAAATAGATTGATTTTTTGCTCAATAAAAACCACGATAAATGCAAGAACATCAGTAAGATAAGTACAGTATAACTGTAGAAATCCATTTTAGTTATAGCTGTAATTTCCAGATTTATTTGTGAGTCGAAGACCAAACTTATCAGTAAAGTATACATGCCATAATAGAGCATGGCAAGACCAGCTAGAATGAGCGTACTTAAACTAATTTTAACAAATGTGGAGTGGCTTTTAATTTCTTTCCATTCGAAATTTCGTGTAAAATATAAAACACTAAAAAACAACCAAATACTAATAAAAAAAAGCTGACCAAGAGAGGAGTAAATGCTGAGGTTGGCATATAATTGTGGCTGGAAAAGAGGACTTTGAAAAAGAGCAGATGGAAATTCAAGCCAACCAAAAAACAATAAATACAAACCACTTAACAGACTAAATATGAACACCTTATTTATGGCGGTGATTTTCAATAATTTTGCTTTTTGTAAAGCTGAATCCAGACAAAAAGTAAAAAAGACAAAGGAAAATAGCAATGCAAAAAATAACAGAACTGGCATAGTGCTAGCTGAAAGTTGTTTCTCTTTGAAAACAAAAGAGAATAAAAAATTACCATTGGCATCAATAATTTCATATTCCCCTCTTTCCTTTGAAAGTAGTAAATCGTTCTTTATTCCAGATGCCTCCAAATATTGATCGTGTAAAAATTCATTTTGAAGTGTATATTCAACTTGTAATATTTTTACTCCCAAAAGCGTATGGCCTTCATTTTTAATAGATTGCATTAGTAACCAGTGTGGCCCAACCTTTTCACAGGAAATATCCTGATTAAGTAAACTATCTGAAGAGGGCACTAGAATATTATTATTCGTCCAAAAAACGAGTTTATGATCTATGTATAAATAAAAAGCCAGACTCTCCCTTTGCTTATTTTGATGGCTAATTAAAGCTTGTTCTTTAAATTCATCTAAGCCTTTAAAATAGACAGTCTCACTCAGTTCATCCAGTGTATGGGAAAGTTCATTAGAAAATTCTTGGATTTTATATTGAAAATCAGCTTGAACTTTTTCTTCACTTTGATTAAGCGTATTGTTGATACTCAGGCTTAAGCCAAGAAAAAACAGCACAAAAAATAAAAAAAGGCTGAAGCTTGTTACCGATTTTTTACTCATTATACGAAATTACAATTTATAATTGATTTTCCGCAAAGAGGTAACCAAAATGAAATCAAAAAAAAGTAATTATATTTGCAGCCACAAAATTAGAAATCACTTTTAAATAACGAATCTATGCAAAATACGATGACAGAAACAATTGAATATAAAATTGCTGATATTAAATTAGCAGATTGGGGCAGAAAAGAAATTGAAATAGCCGAGAAAGAAATGCCCGGTTTAATGGCTATTCGCAAAAAACACAGTAAATCGAAGCCTTTACAGGGTGTGCGTATAACCGGTTCTTTGCATATGACAATACAGACGGCCGTTCTTATTGAAACACTTGTTGAATTAGGTGCCAATGTACGTTGGGCAAGTTGTAATATTTTTTCTACACAAGATCATGCTGCCGCTGTAATTGCCGCTTCCGGTGTTCCTGTTTTTGCATGGAAAGGAGAAACTTTAGAAGAATATTGGTGGTGTACTAAGCAAGCTTTGAGCTTTCCTGACGGTAAAGGGCCTCAATTGATTGTGGACGATGGTGGCGATGCTACTTTAATGATACACAAAGGGTTTGCTGCAGAAAAAGACCCTTCTATTTTGGATGTAAAAGCAAGCAGCATTGAGGAAATAGAAATTCTTAAATTGCTAAAAAGCACACAGGCCGAGGATAGTAAAAAATGGCACAGAGCTGTTAAAGATTGGAAAGGAGTTTCAGAAGAAACTACTACTGGTGTTCATCGCCTTTACCAGATGTTTGAGAAAGGCGAATTGCTAGTTCCTGCGATCAATGTAAATGATTCGGTTACTAAATCGAAATTTGACAATCTCTATGGTTGTCGTGAGTCTTTAGCCGATGGAATTAAGCGTGCGACAGATGTAATGCTAGCTGGAAAAGTGGTTGTTGTTGCAGGTTATGGTGATGTAGGAAAAGGTTCAGCACATAGCATGCGTTCATATGGTGCTCGCGTAATCGTTACCGAAATCGATCCGATTTGTGCTTTGCAAGCTGCTATGGAAGGTTTTGAAGTAACGACAATGGAAGAAGCCATAAAAGAAGGAAATGTTTTTGTTACTACAACAGGAAATAGAGACGTGATTACTTTAGAGCATATGCTGGCTATGAGAGATCAGGCCATTGTTTGTAATATTGGTCATTTTGACAATGAGATACAAGTTTCTGATCTGGATAATGCTGTCGGTGTTCAAAAAGTAAATGTGAAACCACAGGTTGATCAATATTATTTGGAAGATGGTCGTTCCATTTTTATTTTAGCCGAAGGCCGTTTGGTAAATTTGGGTTGTGCAACTGGTCACCCTTCCTTTGTAATGAGCAATTCTTTTACCAATCAAACCCTTGCTCAATTAGATTTGTGGGAAAAACGCAATGAATACGAAATTGGCGTTTATCGTTTACCAAAATATCTTGACGAAGAAGTGGCTCGTTTGCATTTAGAGCAAATAGGAGTGAAGTTGACGAAACTTACATCCGAACAGGCAGCTTATCTTGGTATTAAACCAGAAGGCCCTTACAAAGCTGATCATTACCGATATTAAATCAGTGAGA
>CAYPOW010000019.1:5397-16351 GCA_964412145.1 uncultured Draconibacterium sp. | reverse complement strand
CTCTTTTTCTTTGGAATATTTGAATTAAAAATTCTAAAACCCCTTATACGACTAACATAGCGCACCTCATACAAGGGCTATGCCAAAACAACAAAAAAATGAAAATAATTTTTGAAATTATTTTTTAAAAAAATAAAAAAAAGCCATAAAAATTTTTATAAAAACAACATAAATAATTGTATATCAGTCAAATAAAGAATCACGATAAAAAATAATTTTCAATTTTCGAAAATTTATTTTTACGTAAAAGTCAAGCATTTATGGTTGTTTCCGAAGTTAATAACATTGCCTTGTTGATAATTTAAAATTCAATTTTCAAAAATCATAATTACATTTGAACAAGGAAAGAATTTAACCAATATTGATCTTATTATGATCATAAAATTAATAGAACTCACCTAAAATTATGGAGAAAGATTTATTCGCCAGCGTGCCACTTATTAAAAAAGATGAAAAAAAGGATGTCACCTCTAATTTCTATCGTAAGATAGAGGTAGAACGTTTTCAAAGTGAAACGTTTCATAAGAATGAGAAATCAGAAGAAAGTGAAGAACCTATTGCAAAATCTTATACGCACGAGGAAGTTTTGGCTGCATCAGCTAAATATTTTGGTGGCGACGATTTAGCTGCTAATGTATGGATGAATAAATACGCGTTAAAAAATTCAGCCGGAGAGATATTTGAGCTTACTCCCGATGAAATGCATAGGCGCATAGCTTCTGAGATTGGTCGGATCGATCAAAAATACCCCAATCCTCTATCGGAAGAAACCATTTTTAATTTATTAAAAGATTTTAAATACATTATTCCGGCCGGAAGTCCAATGGCTGGTATCGGCAATAATTTTCAAAACTCTTCCTTATCGAATTGTTTTGTAATTGGTAATGATGGAGATTCTGATTCCTATGGTGGAATTATGAAAATTGATCAGGAGCAAGTGCAGTTGATGAAACGCAGGGGTGGTGTTGGACACGATTTATCTCATATTCGTCCTGCAGGATCAGACGTAAAAAACAGTGCTTTAACTTCTACAGGAATTGTTCCTTTTATGGAGCGTTATTCCAATTCTACACGCGAAGTGGCACAAGATGGCCGACGTGGTGCATTAATGTTAAGCATTTCAGTTAAACATCCTGATGCAGAAGCATTTATCGATGCTAAGATGGAACAGGGCAAAGTTACCGGTGCCAATGTTTCGGTAAAAATTACAGACGATTTTATGAAGTCTGTTGTTGATGGAACACCATTTATTCAGCAATATCCTGTAGAAAGTGACAGTCCAAAAGTTGTAAAAGAAGCAGACGCTGGACAAATTTGGGATAAGATTATAAATAATGCCTGGGCATCGGCAGAACCCGGAATTCTTTTTTGGGATACGGTTATAAACGAATCAGTTCCAGATACATATGCTGATATGGGTTTTAAGACTGTGTCGACTAATCCATGTGGTGAAATACCTTTATGTCCTTACGATAGTTGTCGCTTATTGGCTCTCAATTTATACAGCTATGTAGAAAATCCTTTTACGGATGAGTCTGTTTTTAATTCTGAATTATTTGCTCAGCATGTTCATTATGCTCAACGAATTATGGATAATATTATCGATTTAGAGATTGAAAAAATTGATCGAATTATCGATAAAATAGAATCTGATCCTGAAGATAAAGAAATAAAACGTGTTGAATTAAACCTTTGGGAAAACATAAAAAGAAAAAGTATTGAAGGAAGACGTACAGGAATAGGAATTACGGCAGAAGGAGATATGTTGGCAGCACTTAATTTATGCTATGGTTCTGATGAAGCAGTTACTTTTTCAACCGAGGTGCACAAAATATTGGCAATAGAAGCCTATCGATCTTCCATTAATTTGGCGAAAGAAAGAGGAGCATTTCCAATCTTTAATTACAAGCGTGAAGAGAACAATCCTTTTATAAGCCGCATCCGCGAGGCAGCTCCGGAAGTGGTTGAAGAAATGAAGAAATATGGACGCCGAAATATTGCTCTCCTTACAATCGCTCCAACAGGCAGTGTAAGCATCTGTGCGCAAACATCTTCCGGAATTGAACCTGTTTTTATGGTGGCCTATAAACGTCGGCGAAAAGTAAATCCCAACGACAAAAATGTGGATATAAGTTTTGTGGATGATATTGGTGATAGCTGGGAAGAATACAATGTTTTCCATCCAAAATTTATGGAATGGTTGCGCATTAAAGGATACAATGAAAAGGAAGTTAAGAATTATCCCGATAAGGACTTAGATGCTTTGATCCAAAAATCGCCCTATCACAAGGCCACATCCAACGACATTAATTGGGTAAATAAAGTGAAAATGCAAGGTAAGATTCAAAAATGGGTTGATCATTCCATTTCTGTAACCGTAAATCTACCTTCAGATGCTACCAAAGAATTGGTAAGCGAAGTGTATAAAACCGCCTGGGAATCAGGGTGTAAAGGAATGACTATCTACCGCGATGGTTCTCGATCGGGTGTTTTGGTTAGCAATACTGAAAAAGAAAGAAAAAATAATACGTTTTGTGAAACACAAGCTCCTGTTCGCCCAAAAAAATTAGAAGCAGATGTCATTCGTTTTCAAAACGACTATGAAAAATGGATTGCAGTTGTTGGACTTCTTGATGGAAAACCGTATGAAGTTTTCACAGGAAAAGCAGATGATTTTTATTTACCACCCTGGGTAGAAAGAGGAGCTGTAATCCGAAATAAAAAAGAAGGTGAAAGAGCAAGATATGATTTCCAATTTCTTGATAAACAAGGATATAAGGTAACTTCGGAAGGGCTATCACGAACTTTTAATAAAACATTCTGGAATTATGCAAAGTTAATTTCCGGTATTTTACGTCATGGAATGCCTTTGTATCAGGCTGTTGAATTGATTTCAAATTTAAACTTTGATACAGAAAGTATCAATACCTGGAAAAATGGTGTCGTACGATCGCTAAAAAAATACATTCCTGATGGTACAACTGCAAGCAAGAATAAATGTCCTGAATGTGGTGTTGACGATGGATTGGTTTATAAAGAAGGGTGTTTGACCTGCAAACACTGCGGTTTCTCCAAATGCGAGTAAGAAAATAGAATTAATAAAAAAACTCCGAAATAAATCCCGGAGTTTTTTTTATTTAATGTAGTTTAATCCTTCTTTTTAGAACAAGTATTTATTCCAAAAACTGAATATAATCCACAGGTATTGAATAATCCAGTCAATAAAAAGATTACAGCTAACACTATAAGAACGATGCCTAAAGTACCTGATATTACATTAAAATAGTAAAGAAATCCAATTACAATTGCAAAAACAATTCGGATCCATTTGTCACACATTCCAACATTTTTCTTCATTTCAAATCATTTTTAAGTTTATAAAAATAAATCTATGAAAGTATTTTGCTCATAGAGTAGATTCAAATGTACAAAAACATTTAGTTATTTAGATGTATTTTTATGAGTTATAAAAACAGTCCATAAATAATACCTCCAAACAACATCGCTGTTTTTAAAGCCTATGTGCCTGCACCAATTAAAATAATTTTCAATAGTCGTGTGGTAATCGTGTTTTTCCTGATGCTCCATCCACAATTGCCATTCGGAATCTGGTACGTTTTTACCTTCGGAAGTCAACTTCCAATTATCGATATGTTGCTGGTAGCGTGTTTCGGTACTTCCTGCAAACTGATCGCCAAAAATCAATACGCCCCCAGGAGTGAGCCAGGAATAAATCTTTTGAAGAAGTTTTTCTTTTTGAGGATCTGTGAGATGGTGCAAGGCAATACTGGAAACAATTAAATCGATTGAATTTTCCTCAAATTCTAATGAATTAAAATCTTCGTTTAAATAACTGATATTTGAATAATTTTTCAAACGAGTTGCAGCCTCTGCAAGGATTGAGGCAGAAAGATCGACACCAATTAACTTAGCATCAGGATATTGCATTAAAATCCCTTCCGAAAGGTTTCCTGTACCACAACCTAAATCGACTATACGTTTGGGGCTTAAATCTTCAGGTATATAATTCAAAATCATCCATAACATCTCACGATAGCGAGGCACTAATCGCTCCAGCATTTCTGTGTATTCGCTGCTAATTTGATTATAGAAACTTTCAACATTCATAGTTCAAAGCTTATAATTCGTCAATAATCTCAAAAATAGGATGTAAAATAGAGGCCCCCAGATTTAGGGAACGCTCAGGCGACCAGCCAAAAATTTCGTCAGGTAAATCGGCATTGTCTTTAAACGGCATTTCTAATGTCATAGAAAGACAGCCGAATTTTTCGCCAATTGCTTTCGAACAAATATTTAGATTGGCTTTCTTGGCTTCGTTTTTAGGGTAGCCATGTTTTGTTTGAAAATCAGGACTTATGCGTTCCCAGCTGGCTGAAAACTTTTCATCAATCATTTTTAAATGAGCATCGTATGAAGGGATTCCTTCGATGGATGAAATAAAATTATACGGTAAACCTTCATCTCCATGAATATCAAGATTTAAGTCCACACCTGTCATTTCCATCGTTTTAAGAATATGGTAAACTTCAGGAGCTGTTTCCGGATCGGGGTTTGCCCATTCGCGATTGAGATTGACTCCGGCAGCATTTGCTCGTATATTTCCAAGGATGGAGCCATCAGGATTAATATTTGGAATAACATAAAAAACAGCTTTTTCCAGAAGTTTTTTTGAGATTGGATCGTGATCGTCAAGTAAGCGATTTAAAAATCCTTCCATAAACCATTCGGCCATACTTTCTCCCGGGTGTTGTCGTGCGATTACCCAAATCCGTTTCTTATTTTCATCTTCATCATTGCCTATCACAAGCATATCCAGATCGCGACCTTGAACAGTTCCCCCAATATTTACCAAAATGGCATTGGGCGACATTTGTGCTGCACTTAGTAAATCGAGGTGCTGATCGTAAGAATAAGGAGCGAAATAGGCCAAAAACACAGAGTTGTATTCCGGCATAAATTCGATGGTCAGTTTTTCACCGTCATAAGAAGTGGGAACACGAAACCATGTAACCCGATCGTACGAAACAACTGTCTGATAATCTACCCATCCTTCAGGATAGGAGGATTCCGAAGCATTGATAATCTGAATTTTAAGGTCTAATCCCTGCGCTTCTTGTATGCGAAAATGAAACCATTGAAAGAAATCGGCTTTGTAATCTTTGCGGATCTTTAATTCAATATTTTGAGGATCTGAGGCGGAAATAACTTCAATATTTCCGGCATCAAAGTTTGAAGAAATGTGCATAATTAATGATTTGTTTGTCGACAAAGATATTAATAAAATGCCATATCGATTTCTTCAAAAGAGGAGTTTATCTGTAATTGACTACGGTATCAACCGGAATAACTACCCATGCTATCAGGTAAGCGATTATACCAACACCACCAATAATTATGGCAAGGGCCCAAAGCAATCGAATAAGCACTTTATCCACGTCAAAATAATCGCCCAGGCCGGAGCAAACGCCACCAAAAACACGATCGTTTGCTTTTCTATATAACTTTTTTGTTTCCATTTTGTCCTTAATTTAGTTTATGGAATTCTTTTCTTCCAATACTTTGATGCAGAATAAAAATGAAAGTTACAGCGTTTAGTTATTCCGTAATTAACTTGTTCCAACTTTTAAACAAAGCAAAAGATGTCAAGGCACTTATTCCACTAAAAATAAATCCCCATAGATAATCGGCATAAATGAAATAACCAATAGCAAATAAGAAACTGTATACTGCAGTTGAACCTAAAACCATGCATAAGATTCCGGTTGGAACATCCCATTTTAAATTGCCAACTTTTTCTGTAACAAGACCTTTTGCTTTCGCACGAACCAATAATTTTTTCCAGCCGGGACCACCTGGCTTTATTCTGGTATAAAAAGCAGCCAGTGTTTCGTCGTCAACCGGGGAAGTGAGCAAAGTGACTGTAAGCCAGCTTATAGTTGTCAGAACTACTCCCGATACAATTTTTATGCTTCCCCAGGCCGTACCTGAAAAGACGGTTCCAAATAGCGAAATGGTATTGTCATCCATAAGAAATTGATTTTCATATAGTATGAAACCGAGCGCAAATAAAAATGAAGTGACCATTCCGGTGATTTCAGTCCAAACATTAATTCTCCACCAAAACCAGCGTAAAATATAAATAAGTCCTGTTCCTGCTCCAATTTGAAGTAAAATATTGAATGCCTGAAGTGCATTTTTTAAAATTAAAGCGAAGAGAACAGCAAAAAACATTAAAATAATGGTCGATAATCTGCCTACCATTACCTTCTGTTTTTCTGTTGCATTTTTATTGATAAAGCGGCCATAAAAATCGTTTACAATATAGGAAGACCCCCAATTGAGTTGAGAGGCTACTGTGGACATAAAAGCAGCGATTAGAGAAGCAACCACCAGGCCAAGGAACCCAACAGGTAGGAATCGCGAAAGCATAGCAGGATAGGCAAAATCGTCTCGAATGATATTTGGATCGACATCAGGAAAAGCAGATACTAATGAATTCAGATCAGGAAAAATAATTAATGAGCCAAGAGCAACCAATATCCAAGGCCAGGGACGCAAAGCATAATGGAAAAAGTTGAATAACAAGGTTGCTCCCATAGCATTTTTCTCGTTTTTGGCTGACAGCATTCGCTGCGCAATATATCCTCCACCACCAGGTTCCGCACCAGGATACCAAACACTCCACCATTGAACGGCAATTGGAACAATGAAAATAGCAATAAGCAATTCGGTATTACCAAAATCAGGAATAAATGAAAGTTTTGGTAAAACCTGAGGATGAGCCAGCATAGCTGATAAACCGCCAATTTCAGGGCTAGCTATTACAAAATAGGCAGCACCAAATGCGCCAGCCATAGCAATTGAAAATTGATAAAGATCTGTAAATAAGATACTTCGTAAACCTCCTAGGGCACTATAAAAAACGACTACAATGGAGGCTAAGATGAGTGTTTGCGCTGCAGGCCAGCCAAGCATTACTGCACTTATTTTTATAAGAGCCAGCGAAACGGAAGCAATAACCATAATATTGAAAAATGCACCCAAGTACAAGGCTCTAAAACCCCTTAAAAAAGCAGCCGCATTTCCACTATAGCGTATTTCATAAAACTCTAAATCGGTAAGCACTTTTGATCGATTCCACAGCTTGGCATAAACAAAAACGGTCAGCATACCGGTTAATAAAAATGCCCACCATAGCCAATTGGACGAAACTCCATTTTGGCGGACCATATCAGTTACAAGATTAGGCGTATCAGCCGAAAAAGTAGTTGCAACCATCGATACACCTAAAAGCCACCATGGCATTGAGCGGCCAGAAACAAAAAAATTGGCAGCACTCTTACTGGCCGATTTTGATGCCCATATAGCAATTGCAAGTAATCCGATAAAAAAAAGAATTAAAATAGTCCAATCCAAAGTTGTTAGTGCCATAATTATTGGTTTAAGTTTTTTTTACTTAGAAAAAGCATCTGGTAGTTTTGGCTCCACACTTGTTTTTTTAAGTATATGCTGATTAAAATTAATTATTAAATAGAATATTAAAAAAGGAGTAATTATATTGAAATAGCTGATATCAAAACCGGAGTTTATAATGCTATTGTGAGCACCTATTTCATTAATTTTTAATAAAAAAGCTAAAAATATTGGGATTGATAGAAACAGGACACTGGATTTAATTAAAGACTTCAAATCCTGAATATAAAGCGAGAATGCAAAAGGTAATAAAATGCATATAACACTTAAAATCAGGGGTAATTGTCTGTTTTGTAATTCGAAAGGATTGAAATTTTTGAAATTTTGAAAACTTGAATAATTTTTAAAGACCAGAGCTCCGAGTAGGAACATAATAAAAAGCCCAACCGATATGAAAATTAACTTTTGTCTGGCAGTAAAACTAAAAAACTTTTTTACGAGTAATAATGAGAGAGGAATCACTGCTGTCAAACGGGTTAAGAGTAAGGACACAGAAGCAATAGCCATCCATATAATGCTGATATTCTTGCCTTTATAAATTCTATTCTGAATTAGAACTAAAAATATCAAGATGAGAACAAAATTAGACATCATATCGCTTTTAGTATATACTTCCCACCAAAAAGATGTTGACGAGATTAATAAGAATAGTCCAAAAACTCTTGTTTTATAATTGCTAAATGTATGATGAATTAAGAATACAAAAAGCAAAAAAGAAAAAGACTGCAAATATCCAACATCGCCTAAAAAATAAAAGGGAATCCCAATCAAAATAAGTGCCGGCAAATTAGAAGTTCTACCATTTAAATGATCAATTGCGGAATAGGGGTACTCGTTATTTAACAAAGCTTTTATGGCAACTTCCATGGCCGACCATCGATCTACATTTAAATTGTTTCCATCAATTTTAATGTTTAAGTAGATTGTAAATATAAAAAACAGAGCTGTGAAAAAATAAAACGAATACTTGTATGTGTGTTTTTCAAAATTAGTTTTGAATAGAAAAATGATCACACCAAGAAGCAAAAAAATGTAAAGTAAAACTAAGATATAAACATCAAAATAGTTCTGTCTGGAGGCATATTTAAAAACAAATAGTGAATTGATAAAGACATATAAAATAATTAGCGGCGAAAAATGCTTCACATTAAAACCCTTAAATAAATTGATCTGCTTATTGTTATTTGCCAATTTTAACACAATTTGAAATTAAAGAGAAATAGATTCTAATAAAATAAATGCATTTTGCTTTAAAATTTCCACAAAACTAAGGCTATAATAAATAGCCTGCAAATCAATTTTTAATTTCCAGGCTTGGAAATATTTTGCTTTGTTTTATTTAAAAGATGCTGTATCTTTATGCAAGATATACGCATTTATTCAATTCATTTCCCATGAAAGAAGAATTTTTACATTATCTATGGCGATTTCATTTACTTCAAAATCAGTTATATACAACCGAAAACGAAAAAATTGAAGTGCTAAATCCCGGATTATTAAATTCGGATGCCGGACCGGATTTTATTCAGGCAAAAATTAAAATCGACGAAACAGTTTGGGCTGGAAGTGTAGAAATGCATTTGAAAGCATCTGATTGGATAAGGCATCGCCATCAATTTGATAAAGCCTATAATTCCACCATTTTGCATGTTGTTTATACCTGCGATACGGAAATAAAATTAGAGAATGGAGAAACAATTCCCTGTCTGGAAATAGAAGGAAAATTCAATGCTGAATTATTGGAAAAATATGAGCAGTTTTTAAAATCAAAAAAATGGATTCCCTGTAGTGGTCAGTTGGCAAACTTTCCAAAAATAAAATTGAGTGTTTTTTACAGTCGGTTGATGATAGAACGATTGGAAGAAAAAACACAATCCATTCTCCATCGTTTAGAAATGAATAAAAACGATTGGGAAGAGAGCTTTTACCAGGTTTTGGCTGGAGCTTTTGGACTGAAAGTTAATCAGGAAATTTTTCAGCAATTGGCCGAATCTTTGCCTTTAAAGAAAGTTTTATGGCATCATGCCAATCTTTTTCAAATAGAAGCATTGCTTTTCGGGCAGGCAGGTTTGTTGCAAACAAGTACATTTAAAGATGATTATCCACGTAGTCTCAAAAAAGAATACGATTATTTGTCGAAAAAATACAATCTTAAACCGTTGCAGGGTCATCTCTGGAAATTTCTTCGCATTCGCCCTTCTGGTTTTCCTACTTTGAGAATTTCACAATTTGCAGCCCTACTGGCATCTGAACAAAATTTATTTTCAAAAATTTTAGAAACAAAAAAAGTTGATAACCTCAAATTGCTTTTTAACGTTTTTGCCTCTGCCTATTGGGACACGCATTTTGTTTGGGACAAATCTACAAAGGTTCAAATCAAAAAGCTAAGTTCAGACAGAGTAAACCTTTTGTTAATCAATGTAATAGTACCATTTGTCTTTCTTTATGCAAAGCAGAGAAATAAGGAAAAATTAATGGAAAGAGCATTATCTTTTTTGGAAAAACTACCGCTTGAAAAAAATAAAATTACTGCGGCTTATGCAAATGAAGGAATTGAATTTTCATCTGCTTTGCAGACACAAGCCTTGCTACAGCTTAAATCAAAATATTGCGATAAAAGAAAATGTTTGACTTGTCCTGTAGGTCTCTTTCTGATAAGTTAGGAAATGTTTAATCGCTTTTGTATAAATCCCTGTAAATCTTTAATATTGCATTGAACAAATAAAATTTGAATTTGTGGACAACCGGACGACAATAAATCGATTATTTTATGCTGCAATATCACTATTCATCGTGTTTCTATTTGGCATATTCGGTTTTATGTATATTGAAGAAGATACCTTTTTAAATTCCGCCTTTCTTACGGTCATCACTATTTCCACTGTTGGGTATAGTCTTTTGCACGAACTTACTGACGGAGGAAAGGTATTTGCTATATTTTTGATCATTATTAGTTTGGGCGTAACGGCCTATTCCATATCAATAATTACTTCTTATCTAGTTGAAGGGAATTTGGAAAAAATGCTTCGGGGCAGAATAATTAAAAAAGGGAAAAAAATGAAAGATCATACAATTGTTTGCGGCTATGGTCGTATCGGGCGGCAAGTTGCGGAAGAATTACTATCCTATAAAATACCTTTTTTGGTGATTGATGAGAAAGCTGAGCTTATTGAAAATAACCTAAACAAGGATATTATTTTTATACTTGGTGATGCAACACAAGACGAAGTTTTACAAAAAGCAGGAATTGAAAATGCAAAAGCATTAATTTCGGCTGTCCCTTTAGATGCGGATAATCTTTATATATCTCTTTCTGCCAGATCTTTAAATAGTACTATCACAATTATTAGTCGGGGTTCTGATGAAAGTGCGGAAAAAAAATTACATATGGCAGGAGCTGATCATGTCATTCTTCCTGAAAAAGTTGGGGGTGCACATATGGCCAAACTTGTAGCTCGCA
>CAYPOW010000019.1:0-5297 GCA_964412145.1 uncultured Draconibacterium sp. | reverse complement strand
GTCATTCTTCCTGAAAAAGTTGGGGGTGCACATATGGCCAAACTTGTAGCTCGCAAGAATGTTGTTGAATTTTTACAGCATTTATCCTATCAAGGAGAATCGTCAACTAATCTCGAAGAAATAGATTATGTAGATTTGAAGGAAGAATTTCACAATATGACAATACTCGAAATTGGCATACGAAAGAAATCGGGGGCAAATATTGTAGGATTTAAGACACCCGAGGGTGAATTTGTTTTAAACCCTACACCGGACACTAAAATAACTCCAGATTCTAAACTCTTTGTTTTGGGAACTAACAACCAATTAAAAGCACTAAGAAATTAAATTCATGATGTCAAAAACCATTCTAGTTCCAACTGATTTTTCGATAATCTGTGAAAATGCAATGATGCATGCAGCAGGAATTTCGAAGCAAATCGGTGCCAATATTATTTTAACTCACGTTATCAATAGCGATACCAAAGTGTATTTGAAAAAGAACAAATTAAGTAAAGATGCTGTTTTGGAGTACTTGCAGGATTATCAAAAAAGATTGATTGAAAATTTTGATCTTCTTGTCGATATCCGCGTGGTGGAAGGAAAAATTACAGAACAAATCCCTAAGCTGGTAAAAGAATTGGAAATAGATTTGCTTATGTTCGGCACTCATGGCAAAAAAGGGATGCAAATAATTACTGGAAGTCATGCAATGAAGCTTATAAATGCTGTTAATATTCCTGTTCTTGTTGTTCAAAAAAGAGGATTTGAAGAGGGATACAAGACTATCGTTTTTCCAGTAAACACCTCAACTGAATACAATGCTAAATTAAATTGGACTATTTTTATTGCCCAAAGCTTTCATTCAACAGTTAAACTGTTTGTTTATAACGAGCCAAGAGTTGAAGTAAAAGCCAAAATGAAGCTCGTTTTGGAAAACATTCGAAATGCATTTTTGACACACAAAATTAATTTTACAGAAAATATTGCAGAATTTGAGACGGATTTCCCTAAACAAACTATGGAATTTGCCATTTCAAACAATGCTCAATTAGTAACAATTAAAGTTGATAACGATGAATTTGAACCTTCTTTTATCGTGGGTTCCCCTGAAGAAAAAATGCTATTTAATACAGCGCAAATACCCGTTTTTTGTGCACAACAAAAGCCATAACCCAAATGATAAAAAAACTTATTTTAAGTTCTGTTATATTCCTTAATATCTTTAGTTTCTCCTCCGTCTTTGCGCAGGGCGAAGAGGAAATTGCAAATCAAACAGAACAAGTAAAAGAAGAAACTACCAGTGATAGAATCAATTCCTTTTTTGAGCCCATTGTTGCAGAGATGGCTAAAGTTTTGTTTTTTGATCCTTTTGAAGCACTGGGATTACACGATCCTGTTGTCTATGACGAACAGGGAAACCCTGTTTTAGACAGTGAGGGTAATCCTTTAAAAAGTCAAATTCCAATGATTGTTTTTTGGTTAATTCTGGGGGCTCTCTTTTTTACATTTTACATGGGATTTATAAATGTTCGAGGCTTTAAACATGCTATCGATGTTGTTCGAGGAAGATATGATAATCCTGAGGATGCTGGTGAAGTATCACATTTTCAGGCGCTTACAACGGCTCTTTCGGCAACTGTAGGTTTAGGGAATATTGCCAGTGTGGCTATAGCTATAGTAATTGGAGGCCCGGGAGCGACTTTTTGGATGATTTTAGCTGGCTTATTAGGAATGTCAACAAAATTTGTAGAATGTACTTTAGGTGTAAAATATCGTAAAATTGATATTTTCGGACAAGTCTCTGGTGGTCCTATGTACTACCTTTATATGGGAATGAAAAACAGAGGTATGAAAGGGCTGGGAGCAATTTTAGCTGTTGTTTTTGCAATTTTAGCGATTGGAGGATCTTTCGGCGGTGGAAATATGTTTCAAGCCAATCAAGCTTTTGCTCAATTTAAAACAATTTATCCTGCTATTGGCGATTATGGCTGGATTTTTGGATCTTTTTTGGCTATAATGGTTGGATTGGTAATTATTGGTGGAATTAAAAGTATTGCGCGTGTTACAGATAAAATAGTCCCTTTTATGGCGGTTTTGTATGTTGGTACGGCTCTTATTATCATTTTTATGAATATTGATAAAACAGGAGAAGCTTTTCGTTTAATTTTTGACGGTGCATTTTCTCCTGTAGCCATGAAAGGTGGTTTCATAGGTGTATTAATAGTTGGTTTTCAACGTGCTGCTTTTTCTAATGAAGCCGGAGCTGGATCAGCAGCTATTGCTCACTCAGCAGTTAAAACAAAAGAGCCTGTTAGCGAAGGCTTTGTGGCTCTTTTAGAACCTTTTGTTGATACAGTTGTAATATGTACTATGACGGCCTTGGTTATTATTTTTACCGGTACTTATCTTAATCCTGACAATCTGGAAGGCGCAGAGCTGACTTCACAAGCATTTGGAACCGTTTTTGCCTGGTTTCCATATTTGTTAGTGATTGCTATTTTCTTATTTGCATTTTCTACTATGATTAGTTGGTCGTATTATGGATTGAAAAGTTTTGACTATTTGTTTGGTGGCATGTCTGAAAAATGGTTTGGTTCACGCAAACATGCCGCCAATCTTTATCGGGTTTTATTTTTGTTTTTTATAGTTGTTGGATCTTCCTCTACAATGGGCGCGGTTACTGATTTTTCTGATATGATGATCTTAAGTATGGGACTTCCTAATGTTCTTGGATTATTTATTATGGCACCTGAAGTGAAGCGTGATCTAAAAAATTATTTAGCAAGAGTTAAAAGTGGTGAAATAAAAAGATACAAATAAAACGTTAAATTTGTCGTTGTAAGAATGATGGAGATAAAAAATAAAACGATTTTTCAAATATTAACACTGAGCCTGCTTATAGGGCTTTTGCCATCCATAGTGTTTTCTCAGCAATGGGGTGTCGTTGAGAAATCTAATCAGACAAAACTGATAGGCAATCAGTATTATTATTTGCATACCATTGCAAGAGGCAATACCTTGTACAGTATAGCAAAAATCTATGAAGTGAGTGTTGATGATATCAGAGCCGCAAACCCTGAATTGAATCAGGAGCTTAAGCTGAGCCAGGTTATTCTAATTCCTATAATTGATGAAGTGAAAACGGCTGAGAACAACACCTTTTCTTACGATAATTATTTTTATCACGTTGTAAAACAAGGGGAGACATTAAATAGTATTTCAAAGATTTACAGTGTAAATGTTGCCGATATAGTCAATGCTAATAATCTTCAGCGATCTAATATCTCAACGGGATTTTATTTGAAAATCCCTGAAGTTGAAATTAAAAACAATGATTTTGCTCAGAAAATAGAAAAACAAAATACAAGGGAGACTCAATCGAAGTATTTTGAGCATATTGTTCAGCAAAAGGAAACTTTATTCAGCATTGCCAAGCGATATGGGATTGGATTGGAAACACTTAAATACATCAATAATTTTTCGGTCAGTTCAATTTATCCAGGACAAAAAATATTGATACCTAATGTATTGAAAGATTGGCAAAGCAAGGAAAGCAAAAATTACATTATCCATAAGGTTCAAGCAAAAGAAAGCTTGTATGGAATTGCACGTAAATATGGGGTTACTATTGATCAAATAGTGACTCTGAATCCGGATTTAAATGGATATCTTTCAATTGGTCAGGAGCTTAAAATTTCACGTCAATCGAATGAGAAGGGTTATATTGAACATCGTGTTACCAATAGAAAGCAAAAGCTTACGGATATAGCATTTGAATATGATGTATCGCTTCGTAATTTGAAAGAATTGAATCCAGGTGCACCATCCAAGATTAAAAAAGGAGAAACCGTTTATATTCCTGTCGATTTTACGGATAAACCTCAAGAAATCAGTGTTGTTGATTTGCCAAAAGAAGAAGAGGAAGAGCAAATTCGGATAGAACCAAAATATTACACTCAAAACCAGCATCATGTTTTTGATGTAGCATTGATGCTTCCATTGTATTTAACTGAAGTGGATAGCATGCTTAGCCTTCAAGATCAGGAACTTGCGGCTAACAAACAAAACCTTAAGGCATTTCGATTTCTGGAATTTTACGAGGGAGCTCAAATAGCGGTTGATAGCCTAAGAGCTTTAGGCATGCAGGTTAATTTTCATGTGTATGATGTGACTGATAATGAAATGGAAACGGCTGTAATGTTGCAAGACAGATCATTGTCTAAAATGGATTTAATAATAAGTCTTTTATTCAGTCGTAGTTTTGCTTTGGTTTCTGATTTTAGTCGAAAAAATCACATTCCGCTGGTTAATGCATTGTCTAAACGTGGCCAAATTGTATATGAGAATCCCTATGTTTTTAAAATAAGCCCGAAACAGGAAGCACTGTATAATCGCATTGCTAATTTTGTAGGCGATAAAATGTCACATTACAATACCATAATTGTGCGGAATAATCCTTACCAGCTATCCAGCGAATACAATTTAATTTCCTACCTTTTAAGAGACAAGGTCAGCCCATTAGCTCCTCTTTCTCATGCATCGGTTTTGCAAAAAATCAATGATTATATGGAAGGCCGACAAGAAACTTTTTTTGATACTTTAAGACTGGAATTGAATAAACAAAATCTTGCATTTGAATTGGACGATATAATGAATCGACCATTCGATACTACTTGGGTAAACAACTCCATTAAAACAGTTATTTATTCTAATGACAGCTTAGGCGGAATTATGAGAAATGCGTCTCTCTTCCGCGATAATTTAATTATTGCATTGGGAAGCGATGAGGTTTTTTCTGTCGAATTGTTTACTAAACTTAATTTTGTTAGAGATTCATTAAATATCGATGTTATTGGTTTGCCCGATTGGCACAATTTTATGAAATTGGATGTGGATTATTCACAACCTTTTAGCTTACGCGTTGTGAGCGAAGATTTTGTGGATTATAATACTGCTGATGTAAATCGATTTATTTATAAATTTCAAAGGGATTTTCATAAAATACCTGAAATGGACAACTATTCCTTTTTAGGTTACGATGCGACATTTTATTTTCTGCAAGCTCTTTTTCGCTATGGCGATGATATGTTAGAAAATATTTCAGACTTTCAAATTCCCTTGCTTCAAAACCAATTAAAGTTTGAAAAACAAAATGTTGGAGGATACGAAAATACCTATTGGAACCTCTATAGACAGGAAGGTTACCAGTATAAACTGGAAGAATAGTTTTAATTTTCCAGTTCTTCTTCAATAAAATGTATTCCTAATGTGGTCAATTCCTCAAGAATAGGCTCATAAACAGACGCTTTGAGAGG
>CAYPOW010000018.1:0-24117 GCA_964412145.1 uncultured Draconibacterium sp. | reverse complement strand
TCGATTATTGCACAAATTTGAATAATAATTATTATAGCCCGTAGGGCTTGAATATCAGCAGATTATGTGATTTAAATAGATTTATTGTCCATAGGACATCTACATTAAGCTGTAAAATAGAATCAATATGTACATCATATTTTAAATGTTAATCCCCATTCGGGGAACAGATCACCCACAACTTATTGATCTCTATTGATATAAATGCCCTATGGGCAATAGGAATTTCGTCTGAAGAACTATTATGGAGCTTCATCTCATTGAAAAACCCTATCTGAATAACTAATCAACTTAGCTGATTTATAGTACGAAATCCGTGGAAATACTTTCGAATCGAGTTTCTATTCCTTTTCAATTCTAATCCTCGCATCCACCGCAATAATTTTATTTCCTTTTGCCAAAAGTGGATTTAAATCCAATTCTTTAATTTCGGGTGCTGCTTGAAGTAAAGCCGATAATCGCCAAAGAATATCTGCAAATTTATCTTCACTGATGCCTGCCTTTCCTCTGACACCTTGAATAATAGGATAACTTTTTAAGTTTTTAATCATTTTCAACGATTGAGCATAGGAAATAGGAGCGAGGCCATAACTCACATCTTTTAGCACTTCAATAAAAATGCCTCCCAATCCGCAAAGAATTAGATGACCAAATTTATCTTCGTATTTGGCACCGACAAATAATTCGATTCCTGAAAACATAGGTTGGATTAAAACGGCTTTTGTCTCCCGGATTTTCATCATCCTGTTGAATTCTTTTTGAACTGATTTAGAATCCTTTACGTTTAAAACAACGCCTCCCACATCTGATTTATGAATAGGTCCAACCACTTTCATAACGACAGGAAAACCCAATCGTTCTGCTTGTGATACGGCCACTTCTACTGTTCCGCAGGTGGATTCACCTGCACGTGGAATGCCAGCACCGTCCAGTAGGGAACGAACAGCTGAAGGAGGTAAATATCCATTTTCGTTGCTATCGATAATGGCCTGAATATAACCATAGTCGATATCAGGCTGTTCCATTTCTATTTCTTCAGGAGGAGGTGTATTGTAAACTCTGGAGAGCGCATTGCCCAGATTTACTTCATCCGGAAAATTGAGTTGTCCTTTCTCCAAGAAAAATGCCACTTCTTTTGAGGCTGTAAACGTGGAAGGTAGAACAGGGAAAATAGGTTTTTTTGACGTTCTTATTTTTTGATCGAGCAATTCGTATACATCAAAAATAGGAGCAAGACCGGGAGTTCCAAAAATAACGACCATTCCATCAATCTGATCAAAATCGTTGTTTACTGAATCGATAATAAGACCCAAATGCTCAGCTGTTCCGGTGGCTAAAAAATCGATTGGATTGGTGACCGAGGAACCAGGCAAAAGCTTTGCTTTAAGAGCATTTGCTTTTTCTCCTGTCAAAGCAGGAATTTCTAATCCACCTTTAGAAAGTGCATCGGTAAGCATTACTGCAGGGCCTCCTGCGTGTGTTATTATTGCCAGATTTTTTCCTTTTAATGTAGGATGCATAAACACGGAAGCAACAGCAATTAAATCTTCCCTTCCATAACAACGTACGATTCCTGCTTTTTGGAAAAGCGTATTCACGGCTTCATCAGGACTTGCTAAAGCGCCTGTATGTGAGGAGGCTGCACGACTACCCGCTTCGGAAGAACCTGCTTTTATGGCTGCAATTTTACATCCTTTTTGGATGAGTGATTGCGCGTGTTTGAGTAATTTCTGAGGTTTGTTAATCGTTTCGATATAAAGCAATTTTATTTTGCTTGAGGTAGTGGCATCAAAAGTGATATCAAAATGTTCGAGTAAATCTTCTACACCTAGTTGAGCTGAATTTCCAACAGAAAAAATGCTTGAAAGGCTTAATCCTTTGGCAATCCCTGCTTCCATAATAAAAGCAGCAGTAGCTCCTGAGCCAGAAATAAAATCGCAGCCTTTGGGGTTCAATTTTGGAATTGGTTCCGTAAAAATGCTATGATGGAAAGGTGTTAAAACACCTGTGCAATTGGGGCCAATAAGAGCACCCTTGTATTTATTAATTTGATCGACAATTTGTTTTTCAAGTATAGCTCCACTTTCGCTTTCTTCACTATATCCTGCTGAAAGAATGATAAACGCCTTGGTTTCTTTTCTTTCGGTTAAAATTTTAATTGCCTGCAATGTATATTTTGCGGCAATAGCAATGATGGCAAGATCGACAGGAGGCACATCATTTAAATCTTTAAAACTGGGAATGTCTTGAACAATTTCTTCCTTCGGATTTGATACATAGAGTTTTCCGGAAAAATGTCCATCGATTAAGTTCTTTAAAACCTTTCCTCCAGGTTTACGAATATCGTTTGATCCTCCGATAACGATTATGCTTTTGGGGCTAAATAATTGATTAGCAATCATATTCTAAATTTTAATATATGTATGTAAATAATATTCAAAATTAGGGTTTATTTTGCAATTGTGAATTCTAAAACAAAAAAAAACCGCCCTTTTGAGGCGGTTTTTTATTAAAATTGAATTTCTTAATATATAAATGTAGAATTTCTATAGCTAGGTTTATCCATATACCAATCGGTAAATAGGGTACCATTACTTTCAACCCAAGGAATGAATTGTAAAAATGGAGTCGCAATTGAAACTTTCTCGATAGGATAATCAAATGGAGTAGGAATGTTAATTACCCAAGGTAGATTTCCAGCAGTTTTGTAATATTTTCCGGTTGCTTCGTTTGAATCATCGTTGTAGGTTCCAAAATAATCTGCATCTACTAAATCAGTAGGCGAATAATTAGCCAGATGAATTTCTCTTCCTCTTTCTTTATTTACAATAATAAAAGGATTAAAAGGAGCCAGTCCAAACTGATCTGCTGCTATAGGAGCTGTAAATGTTATTTCTACTTCAATAAGTTCAGTGGGAGGAATATAGGCTCCTGTTGGATCTGTGTTCCAATTACCATGATTTTTGGCATCGTCAAAAATAATAATTGTTGCGTTTGTTTGTCCTGCCTCCGTACCATTTGCATTTAGGGAAATATACCCTTCCTGAAGTTCGCTTCCTGTAACTGACTGAACCTGATCGCTTAGTATGTTTTCTAATTCAATGCCGAAGCCATTATGAAAGCCTGCACCAATGGCTCGAACGCTAAAATCACCTTTTAGTTTAACTACTTTATTATCGGCATTTGTGATGGTATTAAAGTTGTAATCCAGTATTAAGTCGTTAAAATCATAATCTCCTTTGGAGGGCCATAAATCTTCAAAAGCAAGAGTAGAATAATTGTCCTGACTAGGATAGTAATTATTGAAGGCCATAGTGGCATCATTAGGATAATCATCAAAACTATCTTCTACGCCATCGTCGTCAGCATCATCATCCTCTTCTACTTCACCCATTATAGGGATGGAACTGTCGTCAACAGCTGAAGATGGATTACAGGTGGCATAGAATATGGCATCATTAAAATCTGCATCCCCACCAGGTCGTTCCATATCTTCAAATGAAATCACAAAAATATTTCGAGTGGCATCTTTTAATTCAACTATATGTTGTTTAATTGATGCGTCACTCTCAGGATTTAAATTTTTATGTGAGAAAAAATAATTTTCACCATCGGTAACTTCTCTGTCGTCTGTATCATAGCCATCTGCAATTAAAAGCCATCCAATAGATGTACCTGCGGAAAACTCACCCAGATATACTTTGTTGCCTGAATACAATCCCCCACCACTACGACTAAAGGAAACATTGGGGAAAATTATATATGCCTCATCAATATCGTCAAAACTTTGAGGAGGATCGTTTTTGTCGAAAGTATAATAAGCTAAGGTATTCAAATAGCCGGCACCTTCACTAACGAAAGTAATCCATATATCAGCAGATTGATTAAGATAAATATTCTGATCGTAGTTATCTTCTAAATATTCAGGATGATAATCAGGAACAGGATTATTTTCAGGTAAGGCTGTATTAATTTCTGACAGAAAATCAGCAGTAATGTTATCATTTGTTTTTTCTAAATACTTAGGAGTACCATTTTTATACCATTTACCTATAGTTTTGAGATCAATACGTGTATCTAAACTGGAATTACCTGCTTTAAAGTCAGGCTCGTCTTCGTGAGGTATAGGAACACCGCCGAAAGTAAAATCAATTTTACCGTCTACGATAGGAATTTTTATTTCTCTAATAAAACCAAGGTAATCTGTAGCAACAACTAATGAATCAATGGCAGAGGCAATAAAGGAATTAAACTCGAATGCACCGCTTGAATTTGTATAGCCACTGGTTATTTCTTTCCCGTCAAATACTTCATAATTAGTATATAAACTTACTTTAATATTTGAAATAGGAGCTCCTGTATTATCTAAAGTTTGTATGGTTGCAGAAACCGTATTTGATGTTTCCCAATTGAAATTATCGCTAACAATCAAGTTGCCAAAAACAGTTTCATCACTTGTTGGATTTGGATCTTCTAACTGAGGAAGATTCTTTACGCACGAGCTAATTCCGATACTTAATGTAATCAGAATAATGACGTATAATTTTGGTTTCATAACATATGAATTAAAGTTCTTAAGGTCTTAATAATTCTTCAACATACAAAAATAAGCATTTTCAAGCCAAAAGTAAATGGATAACTCGTAATTGTACTCTATTGACTTGTTTTCGATTCTTTTTCAGTAATTAAGTCGGTATAAATGTTAATCGTCGAAATTTTTTAACTCCTGCCATCCCACCAACTGATCGTAAGTTGTTGCAGGAGCACGGTAATAAACTCGTACAAAATAGGTGTTTGGAGTTTGAAAAAAACTCCCTTCAATTGGAGCCACATTTGCTTTGTTTTCACCATCCATTTTAAGGGCATATTGATAGCTATAATAGCCTTGTTTTAGAAGCACTTCTGTGTAGTACAATTTGTTAGCGAAATCGTAAGAGAGTTTCTGACTCAAGCTCCATAAATCGAAACTTCCAAGTAAATAAATGCCTGCATTCGGAATTGGATTTTCGCTTGCAAGAAGAAAACGTACTAAAGCATATTCCGATTCCGTATCGGCATCATTGTAGTTCTTTGTTTCTATAAAGAATTTTCCAAATTGAGTTGGTTCATTTTTGTACGGTTTATTCGATCTGAATTCGGAAAGTAGCAATTCAATTTCATCTATATTTCCCTTTCGATTGATTGTATAAACATATTCAGAATTATAGTCCAGACTGCTAAAGTCGAAAAAACGAAAAGTATTCAGGCCGGGAAATACGTTTTCTTTTTGAAGATCGAAATCCATAATCCCACCTTTTATAGAAAGGGGTTCCAGTTTATTGATTTGATTATCGTAACGACCATTTTGCTGAATTTGTGTGCATATTTCTCGTGAAGGAAATCGACTATTTAGTGCACTAATATTCACCTTAAAACTAATTTCCTGGGCAGAATTTCTTATTTCAGGATTGTGGGATGCAATAATATTTCCTCCGATGGTGCAAAGTGGATTTACAACATAGAATTTTTTGGTTAATATTGGCTGCTCCTCTTCGCCATCAGGATAAATCTTTAAAATATAATTTCCCGAATAACGAATTTGAATATCATCGTTCGGAATTTGAAGCGTATAATGAATAAATGGAACTTTCGTATTTTTTGAAAACTGATAATCCTCAATATACGCTTCGGTATAGCCATTGAGGTATTCATTTGGCGATAAATCTGAGGTATTCCACTCTGCATCACAATGAATTAAAGTGTAGGCATAGTTGCGATAATCACTGTCCAATTCATCAAATTTAAGGATTAATGGAATTTCTTCATTTAGAAACACAACAGGATCACCTAATCGATTTGTTTCAGGATACAATTCAACCGTTTTAATGTTTTCTGTAAAAACCTGATCAAAAAATATAGTTTGACTGCTAGCATTAAATTGAATGTATAAAAGGAAAATAAAAACAGCTGTTTGTTTCATATTTTTTTATTTCAAAATTATAAAATATAGTCCAAGGTAATTATTATCTGTAATATTAAAACTGATTTTTGTATAATAAGTTCCATTATTATGTGAATTATGACACAGTGGAATCAATTCCATTTAACACACAAAGTTAAAAAAGATGAGCTAAATCCATAAATAGTTAGACATGCTTGGTAATATATAATTGGTCTATATAAGCTTTTTTGTATGAGTTTTGTGTAAATTATTAAAAATAGGTGGTTTAGAGAATCATTAGGCATCTGTTTCGTAAATATTTGATAATGTGGATTTTTATTGTTATTTAAAAAACATTTTAATAATTTAGCCACCTTATAAACTTGTGAAAATCTTATTTTTCTCGAAAAAGATAAAACAAAAAAAGAATTAAGAGAACCAATCAATACTAATTTCAGTCAAATAATATTTATGTCAGAAATAATTAAAATTAAAAAGGGTTTAAGCATAAAACTGCAAGGAGAAGCAGATAGAACAATAAGTTCGCTCGACTCCACAAAGTATGCATTAAAACCCACCGATTTTATTGGCGTATTTCCTAAATTGAACGTGAAAGAGGGCGATACGGTGAAAGCTGGAAGTCCGGTTTTTTTTGATAAATACCGCGACAATATTCAGTTTACTTCGCCCGTTAGCGGAACAATTACAGAAATCAAACGTGGCGCCAAGCGTGTTTTGCTCGAAATTCGAATCGAAGCAGATGGAGCAAATGATTTTGTAGATTTTGGTGCTACCAATCCAGCGAATCTGGATCGGGAAGCCATAGTTGAAAAATTGCTCAAAAGCGGCTTGTGGTCAACAATTCGTCAACGGCCTTATTCAGTTATAGCCGACCCAGCACAAAGTCCAAAATCTATTTTCATTTCCGCTTTCGATAATGGTCCTTTGGCGGCTGATTATGATTTTATTTTGCATGGAAAGGGTGAAGAATTTCAAGCTGGGTTAGATGCTTTGGCAAAATTAACGAATGGTAAAATCCATTTAAATTTGCACAAACATGACACGCAGACGAAAGTATTTCATTTGGCTAAGAATGTGCAAATCAATAAGTTTGATGGGAAATACCCATCTTGTCTGATCGGAACACAAATAGCAGCCATCGATCCAATTAATAAAGGCGACTTGGTTTGGACTGTGAATATTCAGGATGTGCTTACAATTGGGAATCTGTTTTTAAAAGGCCAGTATTTACCTGAAAAGCTTTTTGCTGTTGGAGGATCTGAAGTCTTAAAACCACGTTATTACAGAGCAAAAGTAGGCGTTACAGTACAGGATATAGTTTCAAACAATGTTACTGAAGGTAACTTGCGTTATATAAGCGGAAATCCACTCACAGGAACTAAAATTGAATCGAACGGCTATATTGGTTTTTACGATAATCAATTGAGTGTTATTCCAGAAGGAGATTATTCTCAGTTTGTTGGCTGGATAACACCAAATCTGGATAAATTTAGCTTTTATCGTTCTATGTTTTCATGGCTTATGCCTAAAAAAGCATTTAGATTGGATACAAATCTGAATGGTGGTGTAAGGGCTTTTGTTATGACTGGTCAATTTGAAAAAGTATTTCCTTTCGATATTTATCCTATGCAATTAATTAAAGCCGTTATGGGTCAGGATATTGATGCAATGGAGAATTTAGGAATTTATGAAGTAGCTGCTGAAGATTTTGCATTGATAGAATTTATCAGTACCTCAAAAATAGATGTTCAGTCGATTGTTGCCGAAGGACTTGAGTTTTTAAGAAAAGAAATGAGTTAATCGAAAAAACCAAACGTTAAATGAAAGCTTTACGAAATTATATAGATAAAATTAAGCCAAATGTTGAGAAAGGAGGGAAGTTCCATTATATGCTTTCTACTTTTGAGGCATTTGAATCTTTCTTGTTTGTCCCGAAAACGGTAACCAAGAAAGGAAGCCATATTCGCGATGCTATTGATTTGAAGCGTACCATGTTTATGGTAGTTGTTGCTTTAATTCCAGCTTTGCTTTTCGGTATGTGGAATGTTGGTTATCAACATAGTCTTTCAACTGGTGTTGAGGCTACTTTGATAAGCAATTTCTTCTACGGATTTTGGCTAGTTGTACCCATCATCATAGTTTCCTATGTTGTTGGACTAGGAACCGAATTTATTTTTGCCCAAATGCGTGGCCACGAAGTAAATGAAGGTTATCTAGTATCAGGATTTTTAATCCCATTAATTGTACCTGTTACTACACCTTTATGGATGGTTGCTTTAGCTACAATTTTTGCTGTTATTATTGGAAAAGAAGTATTTGGTGGAACAGGAATGAACATTATGAATCCTGCCTTGATAGCACGTGCTTTTCTATTCTTTGCATACCCTTCTCAAATGTCGGGTGATAAAGTTTGGATTGCTGATAAAGCAGATGCTTTTTCAGGAGCTACTCCATTAGGAGAATTAATGACAGCTACTGATAAAGTTAATCTTCCTTCAGTAGCCGATGCATTCTTTGGATTTATTCCTGGTTCTGTTGGCGAAACTTCAACCTTTGCTATTTTAATAGGTGCTGTTATTCTGTTGTGGACTGGTATTGCTAGTTGGCGTGTTATGTTCAGTGTATTTATTGGTGGTTTTGCCATGGGTTGGATTTTCAATCAATTTGGAGCTAATGCCTATATGAACGATGTTCCTGCATATTTTCATTTAATATTAGGTGGTTTTGCATTTGGAGCTGTATTTATGGCTACTGATCCTGTTACAGCTGCTCAAACCAACACGGGAAAATACATTTATGGATTTTTAATTGGTGTTATGGCGGTTCTTATTCGAGTATTTAACCCTGCTTATCCTGAAGGCATGATGCTTGCTATTTTACTGCTTAATGTATTTGCACCAACAATTGATTATTATATTGTTCAGTCAAATATTAACAGAAGATTGAAACGAGCAAAAAAAGTTGCTGCTTAACCTTAAAATTGTAGAAAAATGAATACAAATAGTAATACATACATTTTTATTTATGCCTCTGTAATGGTTATCATTATTGCTGCAGTATTATCAACTGCTGCAACATTGCTTAAGGATAAGCAATTACAGAACGTAAAAAATGAAAAGATGCAGGCAATTCTTGCCTCAGCAAATATAGAATCTACTCCAGAAACTGCCGAAACGCTTTATAATATGTATATTGTAGAAGAATGGCTAATTAATCCAACTGGAGAAGTAACCGACTTATATAAAGCAGGTGCTTTTGAAAAAGGAAGCGGACGTGCTTTTTATTTAAACCTTAAAACAGAACTTTATAAAAAAACTAAAGATGAAGATTTTCAATCTCCGTTATTCGTTTGTAAAGTAGAAGGTGAAACCTATTATATTATTCCTCTTCTAGGAAAAGGATTATGGGGCCCAGTATGGGGAAATGTTGCTCTTAAAGAAGATTTCAATACCATTAAGGGTGTTGTTTTTGATCATAAGGGAGAAACGCCTGGACTAGGAGCTGAGATTATATATCCAATCTTTACTGATCCATTTGTAGGAAAAACTATTTTCGATAAAGATGGAACATTTACTTCTATTAAAGTTGTAAAAGGAGGAGCTATTAAATTACCTACTGATCAACAAATTCATGGCGTTGATGCTATTTCCGGTGGTACTATTACTTCCAATTCGGTAAACGATATGCTTTTCGATTGTTTAGAAAATTATGTTCCATATATTAAAAGTAATAAGTAATGAGCGAACAAGGACAAAAAGAATCGATGTTTTCTGCAAAGAACATCAAACTGCTAACTGATCCAATTGGGAAAAATAACCCAATCACGGTACAGGTTCTGGGTATTTGTTCCGCCCTTGCTGTAACAGCAAAATTGGAGCCAGCTATTGTAATGTCTATTTCTGTTATGTTTGTACTTGGTGCAGGTAACGTTATTATTTCATTACTTCGAAACACGATCCCTCAAAGGATTCGTATTATTGTTCAATTGGTAGTAATTGCGGCTTTAGTGATTTTAGTTGACCAAGTACTTAAAGCATATGCTTACGATGTAAGTAAACAACTTTCGGTATTTGTTGGACTAATCATTACCAACTGTATTATTATGGGTCGTTTTGAAGCTTTCTCAATGGCTAACAAACCTTGGCCTTCTTTCTTGGATGGTATAGGTAATTCAATTGGATATGGTTTTATCTTAGTTATCGTTGCTTTCTTCCGCGAATTATTCGGATCGGGAACAATTTTAGGCTGGGAAGTATTTAAAACCATCGGCCTTTACGAAATAGGTTATGTTAATAATGGATTTATGATTCTACCTCCAATGGCTTTAATAACTGTTGGTATCATCATTTGGGTGCAGCGTAGTAGAAATCCTGAACTTATTAAGGACTAGTGTTTACCTCTAAAAATTAGAAACGATGCAAGAATTATTTAACATATTTATAAAATCCATATTTATCGATAATATGGTCTTTGCCTATTTCTTAGGCATGTGTTCTTACATTGCTGTATCTAAAACGGTAAGTACATCCGTTGGTTTAGGTGCTGCTGTAGTATTTGTTTTGGGAATTACCGTTCCGGTAGATTACCTAATGAACGAATATTTATTAAAACCAGGTGCTTTAGAATGGTTAGGAAAAGATTTTGCTGATGTAGACTTAAGTTTCTTAAGCTTCATTATGTTTATTGCTGTTATTGCTTCTATGGTTCAATTAGTAGAAATGATAGTGGAAAAATTTGCTCCCGCTTTATATTCATCCCTTGGAATATTCCTTCCTTTAATTGCAGTTAACTGTGCTATTTTAGGTGGTTCTTTATTTATGCAAGAAAGAGAATATCAGTCTATCGCTGAAGCTACTTCATTTGCTTTGGGTTCTGGAATTGGATTTTTCTTAGCTATTGTTGGTATTGCCGCAATTCGAGAGAAAATTCAGTATTCAAATGTTCCTGGACCACTTAAAGGAATAGGAATTACGTTTATTATCACTGGCTTAATGGGAATCGCATTTATGAGCTTCCTTGGTATTAAGTTATAAGTTGAACCTTAAAAAATAGAAACGATGTTATTAAGTATAGGAATCGGAACAATCGTTATTACAAGTATAGTTGTCTTCTTATCGATTATTTTAATCCTTGTTACAGTATTGCTTTACGCGAAGAAAAAGCTTACTCCTCAAGGCGATGTTAAAATTACGATTAATGGAGAAAAAGAGGTGATAACTTCACCTGGTTCAACTGTGTTGTCAACGCTGGCCGAACATAAAATATATTTACCTTCTGCGTGTGGAGGAGGAGGAACCTGTGGAATGTGTACTTGTCAGGTGCAAAGTGGAGGAGGAACTATTCTTCCCACTGAAAAAGGGTTTTTCACAAGAAAACAGCAAATGGCCAATTGGCGATTGGGTTGTCAGGTGAAAGTTAGGGAAGATATGGAAATTGATATCCCGGCCGAAATATTCGGAATTAAAAAATGGGAGTGTACCGTTGTTTCTAACGACAATGTGGCAACATTCATTAAAGAGTTTGTAGTTAAATTGCCTGAAGGTGAAGTTATGGACTTCCGCTCTGGTGGTTATGTCCAAATTGATGTGCCGGCTATTAAAGTTGACTTCAAGGATATGGATATTGGAGAAGATTATCGCGGCGATTGGGATAAGTTTAAGATGTGGGATCTTCAAATGAAGAATCCTGAGCCCATTTATCGTGCATATTCTATGGCCAATCATCCTGCCGAAGGAAATATTGTAATGCTAAATATTAGGATTGCAACACCTCCATTTGATAGTAAGGCTGGTGGTTTTATGAAGGTGAATCCAGGAATCTGTTCTTCCTTTATCTTCTCGCGTAAAGCGGGTGATAAAGTGATGGTATCAGGTCCCTATGGTGAGTTCTTTATCAAGCCAACCAAAAAAGAAATGATGTTTATTGGTGGCGGTGCTGGTATGGCACCAATGCGTTCTCATATCTACGATCAGTACCTTACACAGAAAACAGATCGAAAAGCAACTTTCTGGTACGGTGGTCGTTCTGCTAGAGAATTATTCTATGTAGATGAATTCCGTGCAATTGAAAAAGCCAATCCAAACTTCAAATTCAATATTGCCTTATCAGAACCTCAAGCAGAGGATAATTGGGCTGGATATGTTGGATTTATTCACCAAGTTATTATGGATGAGTATTTGAAACATCATGAAGAACCAGAAGAAATAGAATTCTACTTATGTGGCCCTCCTATGATGAATCAAGCAGTTTTAAAAATGCTTGATGACTACGGAGTCCCGGAAGAAATGATTGCCTTTGACGATTTCGGAGGATAAAGTTAAAAAAAGCTGTTTTTTGTTAAAAGCAGCTTTTTCTTTTGGATACATCTGTTTGCTATTGTATTTTAGCCTAAATTATTTAATAAAGAATTTATGAAAAAAATTATAGTTCTAACTATCTTATTTGCAGTGAGCACATCTTTCAACTCTTTTGCTCAAAATTACTCCAAAGAAAAAAGTCAGATTAACAGCACTGTTGAAAATCCTGATCGGTTTTCTCTTATGCTTTCTGACGTATTAGTTCGAAGACTATCATTGGAGTATGAGCATATTTTATCAAGTGGAAATATGTCGATAACTGTTCCTTTTTCAGTTACTCTTTCATCATTCGAAGATATATGGTCAGATCAGGTGCATTGGTGGATTGGGACGGGTTTGAAATTCTATCCTACGGGACAAGGTACAGTTCGCTATTTTGTTGGGGCTGAATTCCGATTTATTTCAGTTACGGAAAACATTTATGATTGGGTTTATTCTGAATATGGTTCGTATGAAATAAACTCAAGCGACAAATACTTACATGCTGCATTTTTAATCAATAATGGCCTTATTTATTCGCCAACAGATGAGTTCTTTGTGAGTTTAAGTATGGGTTTAGGATTCTTATCTCGTAATCCTGATTCATCAAAAGAGATACTTGTTCCAATGGCTACACCAAGTTTTCGTTTAGGTTTTAAATTTTAATAAAGTGATAAAAAATTATTTTAAGACCATTGCTTTTTTGAGCATTGGTCTTTTCGTTTTTTCGTGTTCGCCAAAAAATGAAAAAATCCATTTAATGGGTGAGGCGCAGGGAACTTACTATTCTATTATTTATTTTGATGATTTGAATAGAAATCTAAAATTTCAGATCGATTCAATTTTGGATGCCTTTGATCAATCTGTATCTGTTTATCAACCACAAAGCATTGTGAGTAAGGTAAATAGAAATGAGGATATAATGCTTGATAAATGGTTTGTGAGTAATTTTGAAGAAGCGATACGGATCGCCAATCTTACAGATGGTGCAATGGATATTACTATTGGGCCACTTGCAAATGCATGGGGATTTGGAACTTTTGATCAACCCGATAAAATTGATCCAAACCTAATTGATAGTTTAAAGCAGTTAGTAGATTATCGTAAAGTATCGATTAAAAATAATCGATTAGTGAAGCAGGATTATCGTATGCAATTGAATTTTAATGCAATTGCACAAGGAAATTCAGTAGATGTTTTAGGCGATTATTTTAAAACGCTCGATATTAATAATTTTTTAATTGATGTTGGTGGCGAATTATTAGCCAGTGGTGAAAAACCGGACAATGAAAAATGGATTATAGGCATTGAAAAACCAAGTGAATCGGCAGATGAGGAGCGTGAATTGCAGGAAACATTTGCTCTGAAAAATTGTGCCCTGGCAACATCAGGTAACTATCGAAAATATTATGAAATTGATGGTGTGCGATATGCACACAGCCTCGATCCAAAAACAGGCTATCCTATTCAACACTCATTACTAAGCGTTTCTGTATTGGCTAAAACCTGTACCGACGCTGATGCTTTTGCTACTGCATTTATGGTTATGGGAATGGAAAAAGCTATGGTTTTTATTGAGCAACATCCTGAAATTCAGGCGTATTTTATTTATTTTGATAAAGAAAGCGGTACTGAAACCCAAATGACTAAAGGGTTTTTGCAAGCACTGGAACAAAAATAAACTAAGGGTGTAAATTTTATTCTGATAATCTTTTTAAACAGATTTTCAAACTATCCTTCCAATAAGGAATCGAGATATTAAAAGCCAATTTAATTTTGCTTTTATTCAATACGCTATAATTAGGCCGTGGAGCAGGGAGTGGATATTCCCAGCTTTCGATAGGCAAGATGTGGCATTTTAAATGTGCGAAATCCATAATTTCTTTGGCAAAATCGTACCAGCTAATAACCCCTTCATTGGAAAAATGATAAATTTCAGGTTGGGCTAATTTTTTATTTGATTCGATTATTTTTAAAATGCTATGTGCTAAATCACCGGCATAGGTGGGAGTTCCAATCTGATCGAAAATTACTCGTAATTCGCTGCGTTCAGCTCCAAATTTAAGCATCGTTTTCAAAAAATTAGTACCAAATTCAGAGTATAACCAGGAAGTTCGAAGAATAATAGCCGAATCAGAATATTTTAAAATAGCCTTTTCTCCGGCTAATTTCGCTTGGCCATAAATCGAGGGAGGATTAGTTGGCATGGTCTCTACATAAGGGATATGGCTTTTTCCGTCAAAAACATAATCAGTAGAAATATGGATTAACCGACATGCGTATTTTTCACAGGCTTTAGCCAGATTTTCAGGTCCTGTCGCATTAATTAAAAAGGATAGATCCTTCTCTTTTTCTGCTTTATCAACAGCTGTATATGCAGCACAATTAATCAGAAAGTCGAAATTTCCTTTGGCTAAATAGGCATCAACAGAGGCTGATTTAGAGATGTCAAAATCAGCCACATCTGTAAATATCAAATCAAAATCAGGGAAATTTGTACTGGCAGCTTTAATTGCACATCCCAATTGCCCATCACCACCAGTAATTAATATCTTGACCATATCCTAAATTTCAAATTAATACAATAAGTACACAGGCTAAACCCGTCCTTATTGTTGATGTCAACTGCTTTAAATAACGATTCTTTTAAAATACTCAATGGTTTTTTTCAAGCCACCTTCCAATTGAATTGTTGGTTCCCAATGGAGTTCTTTTCTTGCCAAAGAAATATCAGGTTGACGCTGCATTGGATCATCAGCAGGTAAATCTCCATAGATAATTTTCGATTTAGTGCCTGTTAATTCAATTACTTTTTCAGCTAATTCAGCAATAGTAAATTCATTAGGGTTGCCAATATTAACAGGGCCAGTAAAATCATCTCTCGAATTCATCATTCTCAACAATCCATCTATTAAATCGTCTATATATTGAAAGCTTCTTGTTTGAGATCCATCACCATAAATAGTAATGTCTTTTCCCTGCAAAGCCTGAACAATAAAGTTGGAAACAACACGTCCATCATGAGGGTGCATGCGAGGCCCATAGGTGTTAAAAATTCGAGCAACTTTAATTCGAACTTTATTTTGCCAATGATAATTGAAGAAAAGTGTTTCTGCAACACGCTTGCCTTCATCATAGCAAGAGCGAGTACCAATTGGATTTACGTGTCCCCAATAGTCTTCAGTTTGTGGGTGCACTTTTGGATCGCCATAAATTTCACTGGTTGAGGCCTGTAATATTTTAGCATTGATCCGTTTAGCCAGTCCAAGCATATTTATAGCGCCACTCACTGAAGTTTTTACAGTTTTTATTGGATTGTATTGATAATGTAATGGTGAAGCAGGACAAGCTAAATTGTAAATTTCATCTACTTCAATAAAAAAAGGCATGGTTATATCATGTCTGATATATTCAAAGAAAGGATTGTCCATTAAATGCACAATATTTGCTTTTTGGCCGGTAAAATAATTATCTACACAAATTACTTCGTTTCCTTCTTTTAATAAGCGATCGATTAAATGTGAGCCGACAAAACCAGCACCTCCTGTAACCAATATTTTTTTTCTAATCATAATCTTATAAGTCTAATAGCTATGTTTTTAGCTTGCCTAATAAGGCTTTTTGGTTGTATCTATGCCTATACAATAATAAGTAAAGTTTTGCGCTTTCATTTCGTTTGCATCGTAGATGTTTCTGCCATCAAGAATCAAATTGTTTTTCATTAACTGACTAACATGCTGAGAATCAAGGAATTTAAATTCAGGCCATTCTGTAACAACGAGCAGAGCGTCTGCATTCAGTAATACGTCGTATTTGTTATCTCCATATTCAATCTTATCACCTAAAATGTGCTTGGCTTCTTTCATAGCAACTGGATCATACGCTTTAACAGTGGCGCCAGCTTCAAGTAATTTTCGTATGATAACCAATGAAGGTGCTTCGCGCATATCATCGGTTTGAGGTTTAAAAGAAAGTCCCCACAATGCGAAATGTTTCCCTTTCAGGTCGTAATTAAAATGTTTATTCAGTTTGTTAACCAGAATGGACTTCTGATTTTCGTTTACTTCTTCAACTGCTTTTAAAACGCGCATATTATAAGAAAAGCTATCGGCAGTTTTTATTAAAGCTTTTACATCTTTTGGAAAACATGATCCACCGTAGCCTGTTCCGGGATATATGAATTTTTTTCCAATTCGGGAATCGCTTCCTATTCCTTGGCGTACCGCATTTACATCAGCACCAACAATTTCACAAAGATTGGCTATGTCGTTCATAAAGCTAATCTTTGTTGCCAGCATAGAGTTTGCCGCGTATTTGGTCATTTCTGCGGAAGTTATATCCATAAAAATAACAGGATGTCCATTCATTGTAAAAGGCTTGTATAGACGTTCCATTGTTCGCTTAGCTCTTTTCGAATTAAGACCAACAACAATTCGATCAGGTTTTAAGAAGTCGTTTACGGCGTCACCTTCTTTAAGAAACTCAGGATTGGATGCTACATCAAATTTTACCAGTACTCCACGAATATCTAATTCTTCCTGTAGGGCTTTCCTTACTTTTTCAGCCGTTCCAACTGGTACAGTGCTTTTCGTAACCATCAAAACATAATCATTGATGTTTTGACCTACTTCTCGTGCTACTTGCAAAACATATTTTAAGTCGGCACTGCCATCATCTCCCGGGGGGGTTCCTACAGCACCGAAAACGACTTCAGTTCTTTCTAAACTATCGGCCAAACTTGTACTAAAATGTAAACGACCGTTTTCAACATTCCGTTGAACCATTTTCTCAAGGCCTGGTTCCCAAATTGGTAAGATCCCTTTTTTTAGATTTTCAATTTTTTTTATATCATTATCTACACAAGTGACATCTATTCCTACTTCCGAAAAGCAAGCGCCAGTTACTAAACCAACATAACCTGTTCCAACAATTGTAATTTTCATAAAATGTATTTATTTTTAAAGAGTCAAAGGTAGGTAAATTTGCTATTTAAATATATGTTTTCAGGAAAAGTTAGAATCTTTTCGTTTTAGAAATAAACCCTAATAAATGGAATATTTTTGTTAAAAATTCAAAAAATTATGATATTTTATTCGAAATAATTTTTCAATTGTTTTAAATTAAATAGCTGATAGTGAACTTTTAAGCTTGATAAATATTTATCTCACGTCCTTTGAGCATTGATCCTTAGCTGTTAAAGTATTGTAAAATTTAGTTTATTTGTTACATTTGTGTCAAACTAAAAATTGTAAAATATGCAAGTAACACGAACTTTTGATATCCTGGAGCGTTTGCGTGAAAATTTTATGTGCGATGATGCCTTAGCAGTTAAGCGCAATAAAAAATGGGATATTTTTTCCACACAGGAATATTTAGATAATGCCTACGATTTTGCTTTTGGCCTGATGGCTTTGGGTTATAAAAAAGGCGAAAAAATCGGAACCGTATCTAATAATCGTCCGGAATGGAATTTTGTGGATATGGGTATGGCAATGGCAGGTATTGTTCATGTACCAATTTACCCAACTATTTCAGATTCAGAATATGAATATATATTGGCTCATTCTGAAGTAAAAACATTAATCGTTTCTGACAAAATGTTGTATAAACGTTTGGTTCCTTTAGCCGAAAAAGTTAGTACAATTCAAAACATTTATGTTTTTGATGAAGGAATTGAAGGGGCAAAATCTTGGTCAGAAATACGTGATTTAGGTACCAAAAATAGAGCCAAATATAAAGAGGAACTTGAAAAGATTAAAGCGTCTATCAAGCCTGAAGATATGGTGACTATTATTTACACCAGCGGTACAACAGGAAATAGCAAAGGAGTTATGCTATCGCATAATAATTTAGTAAGCAATGTGATTGAATCAACCATAATCCAACCTCTGGAATATGGTGATAAGGCATTGAGCTTCTTGCCATTATGTCACGTCTATGAGCGCATGCTCAATATGAATTTTCAGTATAAAGGTATTCGTGTTTATTATGCTGAAAATATGGCCACTATTGTCGACAATTTAAAAGAAATTAATCCAAATGGTTTTAGTTCTGTTCCTCGATTACTCGAGCGCGTATTTGATAAAATCATGGCAAAAGGGAAAGATCTGGAAGGAATTAAAAAGAGATTATTCTTTTGGGCAGTTAATTTGGGTTTACGCTACGAATTAAACAATGCCAACGGATGGTGGTATGCTGTTAAACTGAAAGTTGCAAGGAAGCTGATTTTTTCTAAATGGCAGGAAGCTTTAGGTGGAAATGTAAAAATTATTATTTCTGGTGGTGCTGCCTTGCAGGAGCGCTTAGCTCGTGTTTTTCATGCCGCCGGAATAAATGTAATTGAAGGGTATGGATTAACAGAAACCTCTCCTGTAATTGCTGTTAACCATTATGCATATCCTAATGTTAAGTTTGGTACTGTTGGACCAATATTACCAGGAGTTGAAGTGAAGTTTGCTGAAGATGGTGAAATTCTTGCCAGAGGACCTAATATTATGTTGGGTTATTATAAAGCTCCTGATTTAACTGCAGAGGTTATTGATAAAGATGGATGGTTTCATACAGGTGATATTGGTATATTGATAGATAATAAATACCTTAAAATTACTGATCGTAAAAAAGAAATTTTCAAATTATCATCGGGCAAATATGTATCACCACAAGTTGTTGAAAATTTTTGCAAGGAATCTATGTTTATTGAAAATATAATGGTGATTGGTGAAAACAAGAAATTTGCGAGTGCACTTGTTTCTCCAGATTTTAACCATTTACACTTTTGGGCAACCAAACATAAATTTCATTATCGTGATAACGAAGAATTGGTTCGCATTCCTGAAGTTGTAAAAAGGTATCAAAGAGAGATTAACGAAATAAATAAAAAACTCAGTGATACGGAGAAAATTAAGCGCTTCCGTTTGGTATGCTCTGAATGGACTCCAGGCACTGGTGAATTATCTCCAACCCTTAAACTTAAGCGTAAGTTTTTGTATGAAAAATATGATCATATCGTAAAGGAAATATTTATGTCTTCCAATGGAAATGATTAAATAAGTATTTTAAGTCCTAAAAAAGCGCTTTTCAGATTCGACTGAAAGGCGCTTTTTTTTTAATTAATTATTTTCAATTTACAATGCATGCATAAAACTTTTGCTATATTTGTCCAGACCTCAACCGAATAAAACAAAAATAATATGAATACTGTAAAACGAACTTTTGATATTCTCACGTATGTGGAGAAAAATTTCCCTCAAGAATCAGCATTGGCTGTAAAACGTAATGGTAAATGGGACCGATTTAGTACCGCTGATTACCGAAGAAATGTTGATAATTTTAGTTATGGATTATTAGCTTTAGGTTTTGATAAGGATGATAAAATTGCAACGGTAAGTAATAATCGTCCAGAATGGAATTTCATCGATTTAGGGATGTCACAAATCGGAGCTGTGCATGTTGGTATTTATCCAACTATTAGCGAAAAAGAATATCTCCATATTTTATCGCACTCAGAATCAAAAATTTTAATTGTTTCGGATAAGAATTTATACGATCTGCTTTATCCAGTTTATGAGAAACTTGACAATTTGAAGGAAATATATACTATTGATCAAGTTGAAGGGACAAAAAATTGGAGTGAGATTTCTGATCTTGGGAAAGAAAGAGCTGAGGAGTTTAAAGAAATCCTTCAACAAAAAAAGGCGGAAATCAAACCTGATGATTTATTAACTTTAATCTATACTTCGGGTACTACTGGACTTTCAAAAGGTGTTATGCTAACACACAATAATGTAGTAAGTAATGTAAAAGAAGCTATTGTATGTGTGCCTTATTCAAATGTTGGCGATGAAGCATTAAGTTTTTTACCTCTTTGTCATGTTTTAGAAAGATCGGGGAATTACTTATGGCAATTGTTGGGATTAAAGATACATTATGCTGAATCAATTGATACAATTGGTGCAGATATGAAAGATATTAAAGTAAAGGTGTTTATTACCGTTCCTCGCGTATTTGAAAAAGTATATGATAAAATTATTAATAAAGGTCGTGAACTTACAGGGATTAAAAAAGTTTTATTTTTCTGGGCAGTTGATCTAGGCAACCAATTAAAAGCCAATCCTGCTGAACGTTCTGCCTGGTATAATTTCAAGCTAAAGATTGCTAATAAGTTGATATTCAGTAAATGGCGTGAAGCATTGGGTGGCGAGTTAAAAGGAGTTATTTGTGGAGGCGCTGCTCTGCAACCCCGATTAGCCCGAATTTTTCGAGCTGCTGGAATACGTGTTCAGGAAGGATATGGTTTGACGGAAACATCACCCATAGTGTCTGCTACGAAGGCAGATTATCCAGGAGTAAAATGGGGTAGTGCAGGACTTGTTCCAGATAATATTGAAGTCAAAATAGCAGAAGATGGCGAGATACTTGTTCGTGGCGACAATGTAATGGCAGGCTACTATAAAGACCCTGTTAAGACTAAAGAAGTATTGACTGAAGATGGCTGGTTCCATACCGGAGATATTGGTAATGTGGATGAAAATAGAATGCTTAGTGTTACTGATAGAAAAAAGGAAATATTTAAGCTTAGTGGCGGAAAATATGTTGCGCCTCACCTTATAGAGAACACATTCAAAGAATCGCAATTTATTGAAAATATTATGGTAGTAGGTGAAAATGAAAAGCATACAGCAGCCATAATCTGTCCCAATTTTCCTTTCCTACACGATTATTGTACAATTCACAAAATCACTTTCCGCGATAATAAAGATCTTATTTATTTACCTCGAATTATTGAGCGCTATCAAAAGGAAGTGGATGAAACAAATAAGGAGTTAGATCATATTTCAAAGGTTAAAAAATTCCGTTTAGTCTGCGAACCCTGGACTGTAGAAACTGGCGAATTGTCTCCAACACAAAAGCTTAAAAGAAAAGTGGTGAAAGAAAAATACGATCATTACTTAAGAGAAATTTATCCAAAAGAAGAGGATTAAATGCAAATAAAAAACAACGCAACTGTCGCTTATCTTAAAACATTGGTCGACAAGCCTTTTGCAAAAAGCATATCTCCTTCAACCTTGCTTTTGGGTGGTACATTGCGATATATTGAAGAAGGCGAGGCCTGGATCGATTACCCTATCAAGCACGAAATGAGTAATCCTATCGGGATGATTCAAGGTGGCTTTTTAGCAGCTTTAATTGACGATACGATTGGACTTGCCTTTTTCAGTTTGGAACCTAAATTAATGTTTACTACAACCAACCTGAATGTCAATTATTTATTTGGTGCGCACGAAGGTGAAATTGTGAGGGCTAAAGCAAAGGTTATTCGGATGGGAAAAAAAATTGCCAATTTCGAATGCAAAATCTACAATGCTCAAGAGGAAATAATTGCTAATTCTACAACTAATTTGGTTGTGACTACCGTGAAAGCAATTCCTTTTAAAATTGTATAGCTTTGTTTTGAAGCAATCAGGAATCATTAAATCAATTTAATATACTGAAAATCAATAGTTATACAATTATTGTTATTTAGATTGAAAATAAAAAATAAACGATGCATGCATAGTAGTTGCATAAGATTAGTTTATTATTTAATATTGTATTATCAATAAATACAGAACAGTACTTTTTTGAGTAAATTTTTACATTTAGAAAAAAAACAATTTTATGATATCAAGTATTATTTTTCTAGTCGTTTTGGCCGTAACGGTCTTTTTGTTTTACCGAAGTGTAAACATAATTATCCAGAATATTAAGTTAGGCAAGCCGCTCGATATAAAGGATCAGAAAGAGAAGCGTTGGAAAACGATGTTTTTGGTGGCCATAGGGCAAAGTAAAATGGTTAAGCGACCTATCGCAGGAATACTGCATATAATGGTTTACGTTGGCTTCATAATCGTAAATATTGAGATGCTCGAAATCTTGATTGATGGGATCTCTGGTAGTCACCGTATTTTTGCCTTTTTGCCTTTTTACCATGTATTAGTTTCAATATTCGAAGTCTTTGCATTGGCCGTAATAACTGCATGTTTGATCTTTTTATTCCGTAGGAATGGCTTGCGTTTATCAAGATTCCATAAAGATGAAATGACATCGTGGCCAAAATTGGATGCCAATATTATTTTAATTACCGAAGTCTTACTTATGTCAGCGCTTTTTTCGATGAATGCTGCTGATCAAGTACTTCAATTAAAAGGTGCAGAGCATTTTACTCAAACAGGTGGCTTTCTGATCAGCGGATTTATAGTTCCGCTTTTTATGAATTTATCTGAATCAACCTTGCATTTTATCGAGAGTTTTGGATGGTGGTTTCATATTGTTGGTGTTTTTGCCTTTTTGAACTATATTCCTTATTCCAAGCATTTTCACGTTTTTCTTGCTTTCCCAAATATCTATTATACAAAACTGAAACCAGCGACTTATATCAGCAATATGGAAGCAGTTACCACTGAAGTTAAAATTGCTATGGGTTTAATTTCTGAGGAAGAAGCAGGTACTGATGAAGTAGCACGATTTGGAGCAAAAGATGTGCGCGACTTAAGTTGGAAAAGCCTTTCCGATGCATACACCTGTACAGAGTGTGGTCGATGCACTGATGTCTGTCCAGCCAATCTCACAGGGAAACTTCTTTCGCCTCGAAAAATTATAATGGATACACGTGATCGTCTCGAAATAGTTGGAAAAGGAGTTGCAAAAGAGGGCGCCAGTTTCGAAGACAATAAAGCACTGTGGGGCGATTATATCACTCCTGAAGAATTGTGGGCTTGTACAACCTGTAATGCATGTACAAACGAATGCCCTGTCAATATTGACCATGTTTCTATCATTATGGAATTGCGACGTTATAGCTCACTCGAAGAGGCTTCAACACCTGCAACTTTGAATGCTTCGCTTACCAATATTGAAAATAATGGCGCCCCCTGGCAGTTTTCTCCTGAAGACAGATTGCTCTGGGCCGATGGATTGGATGTGCCTGTTATGGCTGATATGATTGCTGCTGGTAAAAACCCTGAATATCTCTTTTGGGTGAGTTCATCTGGAGCCTTCGACGATCGATATAAAAAAGTAATTCGTAGTTTCATTAAAATCCTCAATCACTTAAAAATTGATTTTGCAGTGCTTGGGACTGAAGAAAGCGATAGTGGTGATGTGGCTCGTCGTGCCGGTAATGAGATGTTGTTTCAAATGCAGGCTATGATGAATATTGAAGTGATGAATGGCTATGAAGTGAAAAAAATTATCTGCTGCGATCCTCACGATTTTAATACGCTTAAAAATGAGTATCCTGACTTGGGAGGAATTTTTGAAGTGACTCACCATACGCAATTCCTTCAGGAACAGATTGCTACTGAAAAATTAAAAATTGACGGCGATGTATTTGAAGGTAGTACAATTACTTTTCACGATCCTTGTTATTTAGGTCGCGGAAATGGAGAATACGATGCTCCACGTTCTGTTTTGGATGCTATTCCTTCCATTAAAGTAGAGATGAAAAAAAACAAAGCGCAAAGCCTGTGCTGTGGTGCAGGTGGTGGCCAAATGTTTAAAGAAGCCGAAAATGGAGATAAGGAAATTTATATGGAACGAACAGAACAGGCTCTTGAAACGGGATGTTCAATTGTTGCTACAGCTTGCCCATTTTGTATGGCAATGATTTCAGATGGCATCAAATACAAAGAAAAAGAAGCGGAGGTTAAGAATTACGATATTGCGGAATTAGTCGCTATGTCGATGAAATTATAAGTGTAAACCAAATAATAGATAAGAGCCGCATTTTTGTAATTTGCGGCTTTTATATTTAAAATGAGAACTAAATTATTCATATTCTTTTTATTACTGGTCTCTACATCT
>CAYPOW010000017.1:23094-25603 GCA_964412145.1 uncultured Draconibacterium sp. | reverse complement strand
TGGCAAGCAAAACATTTTCAGGCAGTTTAGGATCTTTCAATAAATAATCAACGCCTGCACCCATCGATGAAATGCATTTCAAATTTGGATAATTTTTAAGGCTTCCATAAGGATGATTCCAGGTAAGAGCAAATTCAATGCTGTGAATATCAGGAATATCAGGGTAAACCAGTACTGGAATCGTATTATCAATTTCTTTTATAGCCTGAACCCAGGAATTGGTTTCTCGTGTAGGACTTAAAATTAATAACGACATTTGGGTGAGTGTTTGATAGCGCAAATATAAGGAATTTCAAGCATTTCTTCAATGTGCAATTAATCATAATATTCAGAATAACTATCGAATTTAAAAGCTATTTTTCAAATTAGGAGTTTTTGTGCGTTTCAGTGCGTTGGAGATTTATGCCGTAGACATTCCTGTGGAAGTGGCAATTAAATTCAAGCCACCAAAACACTAATTCACAAAAATGCACTAAAAAAAATAAAATTAAAAAAGGACAAAATAAATTTCAACTAGTTTCTTAAATCATCCCCCTATTCATTTTTGCAAAAGGACTATCTTTACGCTCAAATTCTCAACCTTGGAAAAAACTAAATCACACTTAAGATTAACTTTCGACGACTTACAAAATAAATTTGAAGGTGATATTTATCTTGATGATTTGCAACGCATTATTTACGCTACCGATGCTTCAGCTTATCGCGAAAAACCACTTGCAGTTACACGGCCAAAGAATATTTCTGATTTAAAATTGCTTATTGCATTTGCCAATAAAAACAATATTGCCCTTATTCCTCGTGCCGCCGGAACATCGCTGTCTGGTCAGGTTGTTGGAAATGGAATTGTTGTTGACATTTCAAAATATCTTACAGAAATTCTCGAGATAAATGCAGATGAGCGTTGGGTTCGTGTTCAACCAGGCGTTATTTTGGATGAACTTAATCTGGTTTTAGCTCCTTACGAATTATTTTTCGCACCTGAAACTTCCACTTCTAACCGATGTATGATGGGTGGAATGGTGGGAAATAACTCCTGTGGTGCACATTCATTGATTTATGGCAGTACACGCAACCACACACTCGAAGTAAAATGCCTTTTAAGCGATGGTAGCGAATTAAATTTCAAAGCTTTAAGTCTGGAAGAATTTCAAGATAAAAGAAGAGGAGATTCACTCGAAAATCAACTCTACCAGAATATTTATGAAATACTTTCGTCGAAAGAAAATCAGCAGAATATTCGAAAAGAATTCCCCGATCCAAAAATTGAGCGCCGAAATACGGGTTATGCTTTGGATATATTGCTTGAATCGGAACTTTTTAGCGATAGCAAAACAAAATTTAACTTTTCAAACCTGCTTGCCGGTTCGGAAGGCACCCTTGCTTTTACAACAGAAATTAAACTTAATTTGGAGCCGCTTCCTCCAAAAAACAAAGCTTTAATTTGCGTTCATTTAAACAGTATTGAAGAAGCTTTGCATGCCAATCTGATCGCATTGAAATACAAACCTGTTTCTATCGAATTGATGGATAAAGCCATCATGGATCTGACAAAGAAAAACAGAGCGCAAGCAGAAAATCGGTTTTTTGTCAAAGGTGATCCTGGCGCCTTATTGATTGTTGAATTTATGGAAGAAGAATTTTCGACCATTGAAGAAAAAGCAAAGGCGATGCAATTTGAAATGGAAGCTGCCGGCTATGGATTTCATTTTCCGCTCATTTCAGGCAAAGACATTAAAAAAGTCTGGGATTTGCGCAAAGCTGGCCTTGGCGTACTTTCGAATATGCCCGGCGATAATTTGCCTGTTCCAGTGGTTGAAGACACTGCAGTAAATCCTGAAGCACTGCCTGCCTATATTGCCGAGTTTGATCAAATTCTTAAAAAACACAATAAATCCTGTGTGTATTATGCACATATTGCCACAGGCGAATTGCATTTACGACCGATTTTAAATCTTAAAAAAGCGGAAGATGTTGATCTGTTTCATAGCATTGCGCTCGACACAGCAAAATTGGTAAAAAAATACAGAGGCTCCTTAAGTGGCGAACATGGCGATGGTCGTTTGCGTGGTGAATTTATTCCCCTGATGATTGGAGAAGCCAATTATGAGCTTTTAAAAAGCATCAAAAATACCTGGGATCCAAAACATATTTTCAATCCTGGAAAAATTACCGATACGCCGAAAATGAATACAAACCTGCGTTATGTTTCAGAAACGCAGGCAGAAGAGATAAAAACTGTTTTTCGTTTCGATCAGGGTCCTGGAATATTACGAGCTGCCGAACAATGCACTGGCTCAGGCGATTGCAGGAAGTCTCATCTGATTGGCGGCACCATGTGCCCGAGTTATCAGGCAACGAAAGATGAACGTAATTCAACACGGGCCAGAGCTAATATGTTGCGTGAAGTGCTTACTCAATCAAAAAAAGAAAATCCTTTCGATCAACAGGAACTTTATGAGGTGATGGATTTATGTCTTTCGTGCAAAGCCTGTAAATCGGAATGTCCTTC
>CAYPOW010000017.1:0-22994 GCA_964412145.1 uncultured Draconibacterium sp. | reverse complement strand
ATGAGGTGATGGATTTATGTCTTTCGTGCAAAGCCTGTAAATCGGAATGTCCTTCCAATGTTGATGTTACAAAGCTAAAAGCCGAATTTTTGCAACATTATTACGATGAGCATGGAGTTCCGCTGCGATCCTGGCTTATTGCTAATATCAGTCGCCTGAATGCATTATCAATGCCATTCCAGACACTGATCAAAGCTATTTATAAAAATAAGTTTCTTGCAGGCACTATTCAAAAACTCATTGGATTTTCTACCAAAAGAGAGATGCCATTACTCTATAAAACCACACTGGATAAGTGGTTCGCTAAGCATAAATCAGCTGACGGAAATTCATTCCCAAATGGAAAAGTGTATTTTTTTAATGATGAATTTACTCGCTTTAATGATACGGAAATTGGAATTAAAGCCATTTTGCTTCTCAACAAACTTGGCTACGAAGTAAGCATTCCAAAACATCGCGAAAGTGGTAGAACCTTTTTATCGAAAGGACTTTTACGAAAGGCCAAAGCAATTGCTAATCAAAATGTCAACTTACTTTCAGGAATAATCACTAAAGAAAATCCATTGATTGGCATTGAGCCTTCAACTATACTTAGCTTTCGCGATGAATATCCCGATTTAGTGGATGACTCACTTGTTTCCAAAGCAAAAGCATTGGCAAAAATCGCCTTGACAATGGATGAATTTTTGGCAGCTGAAATCGATAAAGGGAAAATACAAAAAGAGCAATTTACAACTGACTTTCAAGAGATTAAGCTGCACGGTCATTGCCAGCAAAAAGCAGTTGCATCGACCAAAAGCATTTTGAAAGTTTTGAGTTTCCCTGAAAATTATTCTATCAGCGAAATCCCATCTGGTTGTTGTGGAATGGCAGGTTCCTTTGGATATGAGAAAGAGCATTACGATTTATCGATGAAAATTGGTGAAATGGTATTGTTTCCAGCCATTCGCCAGGCAGATGAGAAAACAATAATTGCAGCTTCAGGAACTTCTTGTCGTTGCCAGATTAAAGATGGCACGCAAATTGAGGCACTGCATCCGATTGAAATTCTATATCAAGCACTAAAATAATTAACCAATGAAAATTAGAAACGCAAAAGAAGAAGATATATCAACAATTGTCGATTTCCAATTGGCAATGGCACTGGAAACAGAAAACCTTCAATTGGATAAGCCTACAGTTGAAAAGGGAGTTAATGCTGCTTTTCACGATTCGACGAAAGGACAATATTTTATTACCGAAATTGATGGCGAAGTTGGCGCATCCTTAATGACTACTTTTGAATGGAGCGATTGGCGTAATGGAACGGTTTATTGGATTCAATCGGTGTATGTGAAAGAAAACTTTCGTCGATTGGGAATTTATCGTAAAATGTATGCCTATATTCAGGAATTGGTTAAAAAAGACGACTCTGTTCGTGGCATTCGGTTGTACGTAGACAAAAGCAATATTAAAGCTCAAAAAACATATCAAAATACAGGAATGAACGGGGAGCATTATCAACTATTTGAATGGATGAAATAATTAAATATTTAAAACATAACAATATGAGTAAGAAACTGATTTTTATACTTTTATCAATATTTCTGAGTTTTAGTTATAGCACTAATGCCTCAGCCCAAAAGTTGGAGCAGAAAACAGAAAAAATTGTAAAAGATGTCAAGAAAAAAGTAAAGAAAGTAAAGAAAGTAAAGAAGGACATTAAAAATAGCAAAGAACTAAAAAGGGCAAAGAAAAATCTCAAAAAAGAGGGTAAAAAAATAAAGAAAGCAGGCGCAGAAATAATTGATTCGACAAAAGAGGGAATCGAAAAAGCGAAGAAAAAATTAAAAAAAATAAGAATTAAAGGTGCTGAATAAAGAAAAGGTTGCAGGATTGTGTGTAACTTCTTTTTTACTTTTGCACAGAAATGCAGAACAAGATAATCAATGGTTAATCATTATTCTTCCAAATTAGTTGAAGACACCGTAACAGAGCTTTCAAAGCTACCAGGAATTGGAAAGCGAACAGCTATGAGGCTTGCTTTACATCTACTTAAACAAGAAGTTTCATATAGTGAGCGTTTAGGAAATAGCATTATTAAAATGCGGAACAATATTCAATTCTGTAAACTCTGTCATAATATTTCTGATCAGGAAGTCTGTGAAATATGCAATAACCCAAGGCGTGACCCGAAATTAATCTGTGTTGTGGAAGATATTCGCGATGTTATGGCCATTGAAAATACGGGTCAGTTTCAAGGATTATACCATGTTTTGGGTGGATTAATTTCTCCAATGGATGGCGTTGGTCCTTCCAATTTAACAATTGAACAATTAACCAGTCGCATTAAAAGAGAAAACGTTGAAGAAATTATTTTAGCACTTTCAGCCACCGTTGAAGGAGATACAACCAATTTCTATATTTTCAAGCAGTTGAAAGGTATTTCATTAAAAATAAGCACTATTGCACGCGGTATTGCCATAGGTGATGAAATTGAGTTTGCCGACGAAATAACTTTAGGTCGCTCAATAATTGGACGATTGCCCTACGAAACAGGAATCTAATCAAGCCAAATTAGTTTTCTATTGCAGAATACAAACTACTGTACTAGCGTTTATTATGATTGTTATTTATATCACAAATAAATTAATATTCAATCAAAATTGCACTCTTAATTTTTATACTTTTATATCTTGATAATTGTATACTTGGATTTAATAAATTCAAGTTTATTTATTTAAAAACCATTGCATTATGAGTATAAGCATTATAGGAAGATCGATCAATGAATCGGCTACACTAAAACTAAACGAAACATTTGCCATTTTAAAAGCCAAAGGAGAACCCGTCATTCATCTTGGAGGAGGTGAGCCAAAGAGTAAATCGCCATTGGATGCTATTACAGCATTAACTTCACATGCTAATAGCGGTGAAGTCAGATACGCACCTGCAGACGGCAGTATTGATATGAAAAAGGCCGTAATTAGGTATACTTTAGAAAACTACAATCGCCTTGTAGAACCTAAAAATGTCATTGTATCTAGCGGCGCTAAGCAATCTTTAATGGTTGCTCTTCAAGCAATACTTAATCCTCAGGATGAAGTCATATTCCCTGTTCCTTATTGGGTTTCGTATCCTGAAATGGTAAAACTTTGTGGAGCTATTCCTGTTCCAGTTACCCCAGAAGATGGTACTTTCACACCAACAATGAATGATATTGAACAAAATGTAACTTCTTATACTAAAGCTATTATTATAAATAGTCCTAACAATCCTTCGGGTGCCGTTTATCCTGAAAATTTTATTGCCGAAATCGTAAAATTTTGTGAGAATAAGGGTATCTATCTAATTATGGATGATATTTACCAAAAACTTGTTTATAATAATGTAAAAGTTGCCAACCCTTTCGATTTCGTTTCTGATTTCTCAGAAAATTCGAAACTGATTATCATCAATGGTATTTCAAAGGCTTATGCAATGACAGGCTTTAGAATAGGATGGGCAATAGGTAATAAAGCATTGATTGCCGTGATGTCGAACATACAAGGACACCAAACATCAGGCCCTTCCATTTTATTACAAAAAGCTGCTATTGGCGCGATAAATGGGGTTCAATCAAGCACCAATGCTTTAAAAACCACGCTTGAAAATAATAGGAAAATTTTAATTGAAAGATTAAAAGCATTTAATGGTATTCATTTATTGCCACCCGATGGAACCTTTTACACTTTTGCCGACTTCAGTGCCTATGAAAAAGACTCCACTAAACTATCTAAATTCCTATTGGATAAAGTCAGAGTGCTTACAATGCCTGGTAAAGAATTCGGTATGGATGGTTATCTGAGAATATCCTTCTGTGGATCTATTAAAGATATCAACGAAGGAATAGATCGTATTAAATGGGCTATTGACCCTGACTCAGCAAACGAATTGTATATTGGCGAGCGGAAATTAGTCAGAGACTGGAGATAGTTAAATCGTAATTAATTAATAAGAAAACCAATTAAAAATGAAATACTTGGAATTTGATACACCGGCTATAAAACATGCCGCAGAATTTAAGTCTGATTACGGTTTAGAAAATCATGGATTAGTTCATCTTGACAGAATTTTTTGGAACCTACCAACTGAAGCTTTAGTTGAAGAGGCCGTTTTTCGTGGCGAAGGACATCTGGTAAAAGGGGGTGCTTTCCATGTCTTTACTGGAAAATGGACCGCACGGGCTGCCAATGATAAATATTTCGTAAAAGAAGAAAGTACAGAAAATAAAATTGATTGGGGGTCGTATAACCGCCCAATGACTTCAGAAAAGTTTAATGGACTTTTCGCCAGATTACAAGCCTATTGGCAAGGCGAAGAGCTTTTTGTGCAGGACGTATATGCTGGAGCTCATCCAGAATATCGTTTACCCCTAAGGGTTATTTCCGACAAAGCCTGGTGTTCCCATTTTGCTCGTAATATGCTTCTTTCTGAAAATGATTTAGCTAAACTTAAACAATTCATTCCCGAATTTACTGTTATGGTGGCTCCAAAATTCAAATTGGATCCAAGAATTGACGGAACTTTAAGCGAAACAGCAATCGTCATAAACTTTGAGCAAAAACTAGCCATAATTGCTAATAGCGAATACGCCGGTGAAATTAAAAAAACGATATTCACCATTATGAATTACTTAATGCCATTGCAAGATGTGATGGCAATGCATTGCTCTGCTAATGTTGGTAAAGAAAAAGATGTTGCATTGTTTTTTGGATTGAGCGGTACTGGAAAAACAACTTTATCTGCTGATCCAAAGCGAAATCTAATTGGCGATGATGAGCATGGCTGGAGCGATGATGCTGTTTTTAATTTTGAAGCAGGTTGCTATGCAAAAGCAATACGCCTAAATGCTCAAGCTGAGCCGGAGATTCATGCCTGTACTTATAAATTTGGAACTATATTAGAAAATGTAATTTATGATCTTGCTTCTCGAGAAATAGACCTTGACAATGAAATAATTACTGAAAACACTCGTCTATCCTATCCTCTGGAATATATTTTGAATGCAGTTCCTGAAAAAATGGTTTATTCTCAACCTAAAAATATTGTATTCTTAACTGCTGATGCCCAAGGTGTGATGCCTCCTATTGCTCAATTGGATATGAATCAAGCTATTTATCATTTTATTAGCGGATATACTTCTAAAATTGCCGGGACAGAATTAGGTCTAGGTATCGAGCCTGAAATTACTTTCTCTGCATGCTTTGGTGCTCCTTTTATGGTACATCACCCCTATTTTTATGCTAAATTACTTCGTCAAAAAGCGGAAAGATCTGGTGCGAAAATTTGGTTAGTAAACACTGGCTGGGTTGGCGGCAAATTTGGAGTTGGAAAACGCATTTCAATTCGTCATACGAGAAACATGTTAAATGCAGCACTTGAGGGCAAACTTGATAAAGTGAAATTTAGAAAAGATAAACTTTTCGGATTCAATATTCCTATGAGCTGTCCTGAAGTACCAGAAGAGGTTTTTGAACCATCAAATGCCTGGGGCAATAAAAAAGAATATTGGAAAAAATATGACGCCTTAGTTTCAAGATATATTGAAAATTTCAGACTTTTCGAAGAGTTTACACCTGATGAAGTTCAGCAAGCAGGACCACGCCGATTACGTGATGTTGGTGAAGATTAATTAATTGATTATTAGTTATATACACGGCTGTTCGAAAATAAACGAACAGCCTTTTTTTTTGAATAATTTTCACTTCATATGACCTTTATATAATATCTAAGGACAATTTTCGCGGCAGCTATTGTGGGGAAATTAAATTATATTTGCACTTCAAACTATAAAAAATAATAATTATGGCAAGTACAGCAATTGATATTTTAAAAGAAGCAATTTTACTAGAAAGACGTGGAAAAGCATTTTATTCCAGTGTTGCCGAAAAATCAGATAGTGCTTCTGCTAAGAAGATTTTTGAAATGATGGCCGAAGAGGAAGATGAGCATATCAAATTCTTGTCAGAACAATTCGTAAATTATGAAAAAACACAAAAATTTCTGAAACCTGATGGACATGTTGAAAATCCTGAAGAAGAAATAGCTATGCGCGTTTTAACCGATGCCATGAAAAAAGAAATAAATGCTGCCAGTTTTGAAGCTGCTGCCATTTCTGCAGCGATGGATTTTGAGACACGTGCAGTAAAAGTATATACCGATCGCGCTGCTGAAGCAACAGATCCAAATGAAAAAGAATTGTATCAAATGCTTGCCGACTGGGAAAAATCTCATCAGCATTTTTTGCATGAAATAAATGAAGAATTAAAGGCTGATATATGGAATGACAATAGTTTCTGGCCATTCTAGTAATAAATCAAGTAAAGGAAGGATGCTCAAACGAGTGTCCTTTTTTTATTTTATTTCTATTGCTTTTAACATGCCCGTTTTAGAATCAATGGCTAAAATCGTTTTCGTGGTGTAAACCCATTGCAAAACACCTAATTGCGGAATTATAAACGTGTTTTGCGCCAATTCAGTATTGTTGTATTCAACCCATACATGTGCCGATTCTGGAACTCGATAAAAAATGCCTAAAGCCTGTTCTCCTGAGTTTTGATTTTTCAAAATATCAGTAATACCATTGCTATGAATCATCAAATTAACCTTAGCCCCAGAACTGGTATTTGAATCGGTCATCCCTCTTTCTTTAGAAAATCTAAATAAAGGATAAGTCTGAGTAGTTTTATCGCCTTGTGGCGTTACGTAAAAAGAAAACTTTTCTTCACTAACAAATCTTTTTCCCTTAAAGAGTGCTAAATAATCATTTTCCATTTTTCGCAGTTCCAAATTCATCATCTCAATAGTTTGAGCCGGATAGTTCACTTCCTGAAATCCTGAAAGCAATTCTATACGATTTTTATGAATTTCCATATAGTTATTGGCCGCATCTTTAGCTCTTTCCAACGTACTTTTCTCTACCATAGATCTATTATAGACCACATCTTCAATAGAAGTTGTATCCACAGACATACGGCGTATTATAGTGTCGACATGAATTTTTTGGTTTAGATCTGCTAAATAGTTAAAATCATTTGAAAAATAATCTTCTCTCAACTCAATTTTAGCTCTCCTATCTTCTTCATTTATTGGTGAGGATTCATTTATTCCTTTCAAAACACCATTTGCCTGTAGTTGAACAAGAAAGGACTTATCCGCTTTTGAGGAACGTTCTCCAAAATTCAAAAAATAAACAGCATTTGGATCAGCTTCAGTTATTGACTGAATATAAACACCTTTAATTGCAAACGTAGTTTCATTTCGGTTGATATTATCTGTTAAACCTAAAACCTGGTTGGCATAAGAAGCATAAGGACCGGGGACATCATTAATTTTACTTACAATAACATCCACCTGAAGCACTGCTCTGGGCAAAGAATAAAAAACACCATTTTGCCCTAAACTTTCAGAATTCGCATTCACTTTCACAGAAGTGATCTGAGCGACAAGCACATTCATGCTGAAAAATACAGAAAGAACGAAAAAAAAGAACCGCTTCATGAACCTTTATTTTAATTTGTAAAAAAGTCAAAAACATTACCTAAAGTACTCGTGTTCCCTCTATACAATTCTGTATAAAAGCATTTTGTGCAAGTTACAGCAAAAAACTTTTTATTCTGAACGTCGAATATTTTAGAAAAACGGCCGCCTGTTGTCCTAATTTCATCCGTTTCATAATTTAAATTTCCGCATTTGGGACAAGTATATTTCTGCTTCATAAAACCATTTTTTTTAGATATTGCATATACAAAGATAAAAATAATTTGCCCGAATCGCTAACGAATAAACAAGAGCTCACGATATTTAGGCAATGGCCATAACTGATCATCTACCATTAATTCGAGTTTATCGATATGCACCCGAATTTGTTCGGCAACAATTCTAACCTTTTCATCGTAAGCAATTGCTTTGGCTTCTTCATCCTCAATTTTATTGGCCAATTTCCTTTCATTAACCATCTTATCTACTCCCCTTTTAATCTCTGAGATATGATGTGAAATAGCAGCTATAATTTCCAATTCGTTTTTTGATACTTTTCCATAGGTTTGCAGATCGAGAATTTCCTTTAAACCTCTTACATTTTCAATAAGTGTATTTTGATAACGAATTGCAACAGGAATGATATGATTCGTTGCCATATCGCCCATTACTCTCGATTCAATTTGCACTTTTTTGGTAAACTTTTCTAAACGAATTATCCTCCTGGATTCTAATTCTCTGGCTGTTAATACTTTGGTTTCTTCAAATAATTCAATAACCTTTTTCTTAACCAAAGTTTTAAGCGTTTTAGGTGTAGTTTTAATATTTGCCAAACCCCTCCTTGCAGACTCCGCTATCCATTCTTCGCTATAATTATTTCCCTCAAAGCGTATGCGTTTTGATTGAATGATGTATTTCTTAATAACCTGATAAACAGAATCTTCAAAATCAATACCTGTGGAAATAAGTGTATCAACATCTTGCTTAAACATTGTCAATTGTTTTGCCAGCATCGTATTTAGGCTAATCATCGGTTTTGCACAATTTGCAGATGATCCTACAGCCCTAAATTCAAATTTATTGCCAGTAAATGCAAAAGGAGATGTTCTGTTTCTATCTGTATTATCGAGCAATATTTCCGGAATATTTGGAACACTGATATTCAATCCTGCCTTTAATTCTTCATTCAAACCTGATTTATCGCTGCTTACTTCTATTCTATCCAAAAGATTAGTTAACTGAGTTCCAATAAAGACTGAAATAATTGCAGGAGGTGCTTCGTGACCACCCAATCGATTATCGTTGCCTGCCGATGAAATACTCGTACGAATCAAATCTTCATATTCGTTCATTGCCATTAAAACATTTACCAAAAAAGTTACAAAACGTAAATTTTCTTTTGGTGTTTTTCCGGGAGCAAATAGATTATGTCCTTTATCAGTAGCTAATGACCAGTTATTGTGTTTACCTGAACCATTTATATTGGCAAATGGTTTTTCGTGAAATAATACTTCAAAATTATGATTTCTGGCTGCTTTTTCCATCAAATACATAATCAATTGATTATGATCGACTGCAATATTTACTTCTTCATACACAGGAGCACACTCAAACTGATTAGGAGCGACTTCATTATGTCGTGTTTTAACAGGAATTCCTAATTTGTGAGCTTCCGTTTCAAACTCTTTCATAAATTCTTTCACTCTTTCAGGAATAGTTCCAAAATAATGATCCGAAAGTTGCTGATCTTTTGCAGAAGCGTGACCAAAAAGAGTTCGTCCTGTTAAAACCAAATCAGGGCGAGCAATAAATAAGGAGCGATCAACTACAAAATACTCCTGCTCCCAACCTAAAGTTGAATATACGCGTTCTACATTACCATTAAAAAGTTTACAAACAGCTTTCGCAGCTTGGTCTAGTGCATAAGATGATTTTAATAATGGTGTTTTATAATCGAGGGCTTCGCCCGTATAGGAAACAAAAATAGTAGGAATACACAGAGTATTACCTAAAATAAAAGCAGGAGAAGTTGGATCCCAGGCTGTATATCCCCTGGCTTCGAATGTATTACGTATACCTCCGTGAGGAAAACTGGAAGCATCAGGTTCTTGCTGAATAAGTTCGTTACCTCTAAAGTTTTCGATTGCTTTACCTCCACCGTCTGGATTAACGAAAGAATCGTGCTTTTCTGCTGTTGATCCAGTTAAAGGATGAAACCAGTGTGTATAATGAGTTGCTCCTTTGCTTATCGACCATGCTTTCATTGAAGCCGCAATTTGTGCAGCTGCTTCTCTATCAATTTTGGTGCCTTTATTAATAGCACTCATTACTTTCTGATACGACTCATCGGTTAGATATTCTTTCATTGCCGAATGATTGAATGTCATTTCACCAAAATACTCCGAAGGTTTTTTATCGGGCATTTTATAAGCCACTTTATTACGTCTAAAAGTATCAGCTAAAGCTTGAAATCTAATGTTTTCCATAGCAAATTTTCTGGTTACGTAGTTGAATTAAAAGTGCAAATATATACGAAATATGAAATAAAAGAAATTTAATCCAATTGAGATTTAAACTTGATATTAACAATTGCAAATAGTTTTTTTCTAAACTTATGAATTTAGACACCTAAACGGAAATAAAAACAGACTTCAGTACTAGAAATTGGATTGAAAATATTTTAGAAATTCAGCTAAATTATCAATTACTTTATTGTCTCCATTTTTCAGTCTTCCCTTGGAGATGTGTCCGTTAGCTATTAGAATACATGAACTTCCAATTAATTGAGCCACCTCTAAATCGTGAAGTGTGTCTCCAACAAAAAGCGTTTCTTCTTCATTATAATCAGATGATTCTATCAATCCTTGTGCCAGTTCTGCTTTTCCACTGGCTAAATGATTATCAATTCCCTGAACTTTTGAAAAATAAGGAAGTATCCCTTTATCATTCATACTTTTCTCGAGTGCCTTATGTTCCATAGCCGAAAGAACCAATTGATTCATTCCCAGCTTGTTTATTTCTTCAAGAACCTGCTTCACTTCTGGAAATAAGAGACTATTGGGCAATTCTTTAAAATAAGCATCCATAAATTCGTGTCCTACCAATTCGAAAGGAACTTTTTCAAAATTAAAACCTAAACTCGCATAATAGTCTTTTACAGGAAAACCAAAAACTTCCCTGTATTTTTCACAATTAAGAAGCGGGAGTGCATATTTATGCAATAAATTATTCATAATTTTAACACACATCTCTACATCGTTCAAGAGTGTGCCATTCCAATCCCAAATAATTTGTTTTATTTGCCCCATTTTGTTTTTACATCAGCTAACTCATACCTTATAAGATCTTGAAAATCGAGCATCAAAGAACGCATTAAATCATTATTTATGTCGAATGATTGCTCATTTATTTTTGAAATTGGCAAAATATGAAGTGAAGTGGCACACAGAAATGCAGCATCAAAATTTATTACATCCTTAGGAATTACCGGTATATAAACAAGTGGGGCGGACTTGTTTTCAGCAATATGTAATATTTCAATACGCGTAATTCCCGGCAGAATTAACGATTCCTCGGCAGAATAAAGGGTATTCCCTTTGATGAAAAAAACATTTGTATGACTGCCTTCAGTAATTAAGCCTTGATCATTAATCATGAGCGATTCGAATACTCCTGAATTATTAATTTTGAGCTCCATCATTTTAGCCCAAGATCGTCGCAGAATTTTTCGCGTTGGATTTGGACGTATGGCATTAATGAAATTTACCTCTACTCCATTTTCATAATTGGATAAAATTGGATAAACTGCTGAAATAGCATACATCAAAATATTTTCTCCGAAAATTTCAATTCTGATATTCGTGTTCAAATACTCATTTTGTGTGATCAGAAGCGCCAGATTCTTTTCAAATTTTTCTTTTTGAAGGATTATTTTTGAGTCGATTGCATCTAGACTGTTTGTCAACCTGTTCCAGTGCCCTTCCCAAAAAAGGGGAATTCCTTCAATTAGGCGAATCGCTTCATATACAATAGTATAGCGTGTAGTTAAAAAATCTTTAAGGTTTGTACAAGGAATTAATTGGTAGTTAAATGAGATGGTCTCGTCCGTTCTAGTTTGCATTTATTTTTTCGACAAACATATCAAAAATATCGACTAATTCGGACGATTTCTTGCATTTCTACCTCTAAATTCTTTTAGTAAATGTCTTCTGAATTCATTCTCAGCAATATTTAAAAGCATTAATTTTTTTGCAGAAATAATTTCTAGGAATTTTTTCTGGTTTTCTTGATTTAGCTTAAACATTGCTGCATTATGCTTATTATAAAATGTGAGAAACTCAACAGCCTGTACTTCACTTATCTCATTATCATCCTGAGGCAGCGTCTCTCTATAAGCATGCATTTCTTTAGATAATTCATCCTTATCTGCTTCGAATTGATTATATATTGGCCAAAATTCCCGAGCTTCCTTAGAAGTCAACTGCAATTTATCTGTAATAAAAGCTATTTTTTGGGAACGATATCGTTCTTCAATATTCATTCGATTTCCTGGGCCTTGAGCAAAAGAGCTTAAAGAAATCAAAAAACTTAAAAAGGTAATAAGTGTTGTTTTCATTTTATGTGTTTTAATATTCTGTTGAATATAGTTCGATGATTTCGCGAGAAGAAATACCATCCATTTCAAGCAAAGCTTCCATTTCTGCATCATTAGAATCAATATCATCAGCGGAAGCCAAGGCTAATTCGCTGTAAATTAAATCTTCATTGTAATTTTGAAAATCATTTAATGCCATAAGTTCTTCAACAGTAAAGCATACATCTGAATCACTTTTTACATTGGCATCAAAAACGAATACCCAAAGTGCGAGTAATAAAATGGCAGCGATAGCCAAAGAGCTTACTTGAATCCATCTGTTTTTATACAAATTAAAAGAAACTGTCTTCACCTCTTCTTTCTTATCAAGTGGGATATTTGCCATAAAATTCTCAAAATAATCAGCTGGCGGATTAGTAAAGCCAGCATTTATTGAGCGTTTTGGCATTTTGCCAATTTTATTTTCTATATTATTTTTGGGTTTCATGATATATATTTGACTAATTTAATGCAATTTAGTTTAATCCTCATCTAAATATTTTTCAATCTTTTTTACGGCATGATGATAGGATGCTTTTAAAGCACCAACCGAAGTATTTAAAATAGTTGACATTTCCTCATATTTCATTTCATCAAAATATTTCATATTGAAAACTATTCGTTGTTTATTTGGTAAAGTTAATAATGATTTTTGTAATTTCTTTTCAATCTCGTCACCATTATAAACAGAATCATCTTCTAAATTTTTCTTTAGTACCTCTCTATAATCTTCAGTTGGAGACAAAACATAGCGTTTTTTCTTCTTCAAAAAATCAAATGTTTCATTTGTTGCAATTCTATATATCCAAGTGTAAAGATTTGAATCAGAACGAAATGAAGATAAATTTTGCCATATTTTTATAAATGTATTTTGTGCAATATCATTGGCATCATCATGTAAAAAAACCATACGTCGAATATGCCAATAGATTCGCTCCTGATATTCTTTTACCAATATCCTGAATCCTTGTTCGCTTGTCTCAACATTACAAACAAGTTGTATAATTTCTTTTTCCGTATACTTTTTCAATGATCAAATTTACATTTCCTTTGATGCAAAAAAAGGCAAAAGGTTTAAACTGAATAATTTTTTTTAACCCAAATTAAATTTCAACTCTTCCCTAAGCATATTAATCGCACCCTTTACAATTGGCTTTTTAAGAAATTCTTCTGCATTAATAATGAGTTTCCCAAGTTGAGCAGAGGAATCTTCGGGCTTTAGCTGATTTGCAGCCGTATTTATAATACTTATCACTTCTTCTTTAGCTTGAAATACCATATTCCAAGCCTTAGAACTGATGTATAATTGCTGAGAAAGATTATGCTCAAATTCTTCCCTAACAACCTGAATCAGCTTTTTTTGAAATTGTACAACATTCAAATCTGCCTGGTTTTGCCGCAGAACAAGCCGCAAGGGGGCAATGCGTTCTAAAAATAAAACCATTCGCTCATAAGCCTGCATACGCGCAGGAGTCAATAGCTTGGAATTTTCAATAATCAACTGGTTTTTCAATTCAGCCTGATGCCTTTCCTTTTGATTGTCAAATACCTGTTTCAAAATAAAATAAGCAGTTAAAAATACAACTACAGAGGGTAGTGTATATTTCAATATTTCTAAAATGATCATATAATTTGGTATTAATTATGCCCAAAAATAAAGATTAAAGCAAGAGCAGACTAAAAAAAACTAGGAAATTGCCTTTTTCAACAAAGAAAGCATCATACCTTTATCCTTACCAGAAATTGTAAGAATTAATTCCAGCACACCGGTTCTGTTTAAACCTAAATTCTTTTCGTAGAACTTTAACAAATCGTGATTTTCCTTTGTAATCCGAAAACCTGTATGTATTTTTTTTTCTTTTTCCATACTTATTTTTTCTGCGATTTGAAAAAGTTATTAAGTGTTGATGCTCGGTAATTTGAATTACTCAATCCAAATCCTGTTGATTTATTAAAAACAGCATGTTTTGCTCTGCCTTTGGCTTTAGCAATAAAAACTTCAGTGCCCACCCAGGATACTTCACACTCGGTTCCGTTTACCCAAACAGTATCGCCCCTCTGCACATCACTTAACATTTTTCGGTAAACGCCTAATTTTGATTTACATATTTCAAATTCTTCTGTCATTGAAGAGAAAACAGTTGCATCTCCTCCCAAATCAGGGTGATACATCCTGGCCAGGCGGCGAAACTCAGCTTTTAATTCTTCTTTTGACTTTATATGCTCGAAAAACATATTTTACTTTTTTTTACAAATGTAAAACATTGTCAAACGTTTTGCAATTATTTTATCCTTTTTTTTGAATTAAAATGTGAATTTAATGTCGAATTCTTTGCAATAGAAACAGCTTTGTACGCTCAGATTGATTATTTTTGGCAAAGTTTTGAGTTCTGATTTCTTATAAATTGTTCTAAAAAAATAGTATGTTTACATCAAATTTAAGGATCGGTTTTTACTACTTACTTGAGATAAAAGAATATGAGCAATTATTCAATTACTAATATCCCTAACCAGGATAATGAGCGATCCGGTATAATTGAATTAAAAGGAGAGCTTTCAATTCAGTATATCCACGATATTAAAAATCAGATAGAAGAATCTATTAAAAAATTTGATTCAGTCGAATTATTGATTACGGATGTCAGTATCATCGATTTATCTATTCTGCAATATTTGAATTCATTAAAAAAATCGGAAAAGCAAATGAACAAATCATTTAAAATTTCATTTGACCTTGAAGAAGATTTAAACGAACTTTTGGCGCATGCCGGACTAAGAAATATTGAAAATTATTAACCTATGAAAAAGACGATCTTAATTGTTGACGATTCAGAAAGTATCAGAAAGTTAGTGCAATTTAACCTGAACAATGCCGGCTATAATGTAATGGTTGCCAATAATGGAAAAGAAGCCCTTACGTGTTTTAACGGTGAAAATATTCATTTACTTCTCACCGATTTGCATATGCCGGTAATGAACGGTATGGATTTAATCAGGGAAGTCAGAAAACTTGATACTTACAAACATATACCTATTTTATTTTTAACGACAGAAACGCAAATTTCCTTAAAAAAGGAAGCAAAGGATTCGGGAGCCACAGGATGGATTGTAAAACCTTTTGTATTTGACAAACTTTTAGCCACTATCCACAAAGTGCTCAGATAGAAATAAAACAAATGATAGAACTGATAAATAGCTTTCTGGAAGAAGCCAATGAGTTAATTACTGATTTGGAAGATGCTCTACTTACCCTAGAAGAAAATCCTACCGATATGGAATCGGTGCATCGTGTTTTTAGGGTGATGCATACTTTAAAAGGCAGCGGAGGAATGTTTGGTTTTGATGCAGTCTCCAGTTTTACTCATCATTTAGAAAATATTTATTATCAAATTCGTAGTGAAAAACTCACTTTAACAAAAGAAATATTAACGCTCACTTTAAAATCGGTCGATTTAATTAAAGAACTTTTAAAGTCACCTGATCAGTTACCAGAATCTATTCAACTAACCTATGATACGCTAGTAATTGAAATAAAATCTGTTTTCGAGAAATACAATGCTGAGGAAAAAGCGAATGAAACTCAAAGCAATAAGAGCGGTTTATTAAAATCAAACTACAAAGGTTTACAAACATATTATATTCATTTTCAGCCAAATGCAGATATTTTAAAAAACGGAACCAACCCTATATACCTCATCGATGAACTAGTTTCTCTTGGTGATGCATATGTAATTGCCGATATTTCAAAAATTCCGGTAATAAGTGAATTAAAACCTGATGATTGTTATATTTCATGGGAGATAATTCTTGCTACAAGCGTAGAATTAGGTGATATTTTAGATGTTTTTATATTTGTGGAAGATGAAAGTAATATCGAGATCCAACACCTATGCCGATATAATTTATTACAATACATTGAATTTACGGATGCAATCGTTAATTTTGAAAAACAAAAATTACATCTCAATACAATTGAATTAATAAATCTGGGAAAAAAGCTTGTAGAAGAACAAGCTCCTGTTTCAGAAATAATTACAGAGGAACTTGAATTTAAATCTGACCATGACCATCCTGACATATCAATTCCTACAGAAAATCAGTTTGTAACAAAAGTCGATTCTCAAACTTCGAAAAAACATGTATCTTCTTATTCATCCATCAGGGTATCGAGCAAGAAAATAGAAACACTTATGAATCTTGTAAGTGAAATGGTTACTTCCCAAGCGCGATTAAATTTGCTGGCCGGAGAAATCAATAATCCTCAACTTTCCGACGTTATTGAAAATCTAGAAAAATTAACACGTCAATTGCGCGACAATGCCTTCGAAATTTCTCTAATTCCAATCGAAAGTATGGTTACCCGTTTCAAAAGATTGATAAGAGACCTATCGACTGAACTTAATAAAGAAGTCAATTTCTTAACAGAAGGATCTGATACAGAATTAGATAAAACCATTATCGAAAATTTGAGCGATCCCTTAATGCATATCTTCCGTAATGCAATCGATCATGGAATTGAAGATAGCGAAACTCGAATAAAAAATGGGAAACCCGAAAAAGGAAATATTACACTTAAAGCATTTTATTCTGGCACCAATGTTTACATTCAAATTATCGACGACGGAAAAGGCATTGATCCTGAAATAATCAGAAAAAAAGCTATCGAAAAAGGCTTGATTAGAGTAGGTGAACAATTAAGCGAAAAAGATATAATCAACCTTGTTACACTACCTGGTTTTAGTACAACAGAAAAAATTACTGACATTAGTGGAAGAGGTGTGGGTATGGACGTTGTTAAGCGCAATATTCAAAAAATATCAGGAGAATTAATTATCGATAGTAAATTAGGTGTTGGAACAATATTTACGCTGAAACTCCCACTTACTCTATCAATAATTGACGGCCTTATCTTAAAAATGGACGATATATTTTATATAATTCCAATATTGACTATCAATAAAATAATACCACAAAGCCATGAAGTGATTGAAAAAGCCTTTAACAACACATTGGTTATCGATGGAGAACAAATTCCATTTATATATTTAAGACATCATTTTGGCATCACTTCTGAAGCACCAAAAACAGAGCAATTGATTGTTGTTAACTATGAAAATAATCGAATAGGAATTGTAATTGATAAGGTAGTCAGAAAAGCACAAGTGGTGGTTAAATCAATAGGGAAAAAATTTCACGATCAGGATATAATTTCAGGAGCTTCTATTATGGGAAATGGACAAGTAGCATTGGTTTTAGATACCAATAAAATTATCTATTCGATAGAAAAATCAAAACATATTATCAAAGCATAATACTTATGAAAAAGTTTATTAATAATCTGAAGATTTCACATACTTTATATTTTATAATGTTTTTAACTGTAGTTCTAATTATGGTCATGAACTACAAAAGTGTTTTAAATCACAGACAATCTAGAGATTACATTGCATCAATCTCCAACGAACTACTTGAACCAATTATCTTAATGAATGGCATTGTGCGCGAATATGATATCAATATAGTTAGGGTAGCAAATAGAACACTTCATAAAAAAATCAGCTGGGAAGATGCAATTCTAAAAATTAAGGTAGCTAGAGAAGAAATCAGTAAAAAAAGAGCGCTGTATCCTTTGAGCTTGACCAGTGGTAAAATTGGAAAAGAAATTCAGGAAATAAATTTATTAGCTAAAAGAGCAGATATAGTAATCGACAAATTGGAACAAATTATAGCCTCCAAAAACGAAGCAAATTTGGAAGCGATTTTAACAAATGAACTTCTCAATGTAACTGATCCTATTACAAAATCACTTCGCTTATTAATACAAAAACAAGAAGAAGAGATCAGGCAAATTACAGTTGATAGCAATAATTTATATGAATTAGTTTTTACACGTACCCTAAGTATAGGATTAGCAGTTATATTGATTATTATTTCTTTAGCACTATTTGCAATCATAACCATCAGTCGCTCACTAAAAAATACCAACGACATTATTAAAAGAATTTCAGAAGGCGATTTAACAGTTAAGATACATGGCCATGGAAAAGACGAAATTGGACAATTAATGTTTAGCATTAAAGAATTGGTCAGGAATTTAAGAAATGTGATTGAAATTATTAATTCTGCAGCAAATAATATTGGCATTACAAGTCACGAATTGAGCACCAATAGCCAGCAAATTTCAGAAGGTTCGACTGAACAAGCAGCCTCTGTTGAAGAAATGGCAGCCTCTATGCAAGAAATTTCGGCAAATATTATTCAGAATGCTAAAAACGCAAAAGTCACTGAACAAATTTCAGAGCAGGCAGGTATTGAATTTGGCAATGGCCGCGAAAATATTGATAAAACAGCGGATTCAATAAAAACGATCGCATCAAAAATTTCAATTATTGATGAAATTGCTTTTCAAACCAATATCCTAGCATTAAATGCTGCTGTTGAAGCAGCACGCGCCGGTGAGCATGGCAAAGGTTTCGGCGTAGTGGCCGATGAAGTTGGTAAGCTTGCCGAAAGAAGTAAAATTGCTGCTGCCGAAATTGATTTACTTTCCAAATCGGGTGTTGAACTGAGCTTAAAATCAAAAGAACTTCTTAATGTAGCAATGCCAACAATTAATAAAACAATTACCTTGGTTAAAGAAATCAGTTTGTCAAGTTCAGAACAAAGCACCGGGGTTGATCAGATTAATTCTGGCATTCAAACACTCAATCAGGTAACTCAGCAAAATGCAGCTTCAAGCGAAGAAATGGCAACCGTTGCAGAACAAATGGCAGCACAGGCAGAACAATTGAGTAATAGTATTAGTTTCTTCAATTTAGGAAAATCGAGCAAACCAAAGACAACTGCTAAGAAAGCTTCACCAAAATTCCTACAGCAAAAATCAAATAAAAGGAGCGTAAATAATGATATCCGCAAAGGAATTGAGTTGAATATGGATACTCAGGATGAACTGGACAGCGAATTTGAGACATTTTAAGTCAGCAAAAATTTGAATGATTTTTGAACCGGAACTAAAATTTACTGGATTCATTATTTATTGAACTACATCGTTTTAAAATTCAAAAAAAATGAAAAAATTAAATTCGTATTTAACATTTAAACTTGGCAACGAAACTTTTGCTGTTAACGTAGCTAACGTTCTACATATTTTAGGGATACCCGAAATTACTAAAATGCCCAATTCGCCAGATCATGTTTTAGGCGTTATGAATTTACATGGTCAGGTTTTACCTGTCATAGATCCGCATCCAAGATTTAAAATTAAAGCTCAGAAAACTACAAAAGACAGTTGTATTGTAGTTATGGAAATGAATCAAAACAACGAGCATTTCCAAATGGGTAGTCTGGTAGATTCAGTTCACGCAGTTCTAGAGGTTAATGAGGATGAAATATTTCCACCACCTGAACTAGGCGCAGAATACAACTCAAAATATATCGATGGCGTTATCAAGGACAAGGATAAATTTATTCTTATTTTAAATGTCACAAATGTATTTTCAGAGATAGGCAGTCCACTGAAATCAATAAAATAATTATGATTTCCAATCCCATTCTTTCATATAAAGCAGTACTAGAGCAAAGGGAATTTAAACTTATCAGTAACTATATTAATCAAAATTTCGGCATAAAACTACCTGATAATAAGCGTGTTATGCTACAAAGCCGTTTAGTTTCTCGCCTTGCAAAACTAAATTTTACAAATTTTAAAGACTATACAGATTACGTTTTTTCAGAGGAAGGCAAATTAATGGAATTGCCAAATATGATTGATTATATATCAACCAACAAAACTGATTTTTTCCGTGAAGCCGTACATTTTGATTTTTTAAAAAATACAGCTATCCCTGAATTTATTCAGACTTCAAAAACGCATCCAATGCGAATTTGGAGTGCGGCCTGTTCAAGTGGCGAAGAAGCCTATACCATTGCTATGGTGGCAAACCATATGCGAAAATTGCATCGTGAATTTGATTTTACTATTTTAGGAACAGATATTTCGTATCGGATGCTGGAAAAAGCTACAAAAGCAATTTACCCTATTCATTTTTCAATAAACATTCCTTTAGAATTAAAAAATAAATACCTTTTAAAGAGTAAAGACACTACTAAACAAGAAGTTAGAGTAATAAAAGAATTACGTGACAAAACCTCTTTTAGTTGGCATAATTTAATGGATAATAAATATAATCTGATAGGCAGCTTTGATATTATTTTTTGCCGCAATGTTTTAATTTATTTTTCCAAAGAAGATCAGTTGCATGTTTTGCAAAATTTAATTAAAAAACTGAATCCAAATGGATATTTATTTTTAGGGCATTCCGAGTCGATAACACATTTCAATTTACCTTTAAAAAGCTTAAGCAATACCATTTTTCAAAAACAAAAATACAATGAATAATACCAATTTAGAGCAATTAAAAGCTGAAAATAAACAACTTAAAAGTGAACAACAACACTTATTTGAGCAGCTTAACAACATAAATAAAAAACTGAAAGATTCCGAAGCCTTTAAGAGTCATTTCTTATCAAATATATCAAATGAGATAATTAATCCATTTACATCTATACTCGGTCTATCTGAAAGTATTTTAGAACTGAATGATGCGGATATTGAGCAGATTCACCTCATGGCCGATCTGATTCATAGCGAGGCTTTTGACTTAGACTTTCAGCTTCGTAACATATTTGCAGCAGCCAAAATTGAATCGGGTGAAAATAGCCTGGAATTGGTCGATCTTAAAATACACGATTTTATAAACGAAATATTCGATAGCCTTCGGCTCAAAGCGGAGAAAAACGAATTACAATGTGAATTGACTCATTTATTCAAATTCGATTACTTTACAATAGATGCTGATAAGCTCCGCATTATCCTGATAAATCTGATTATGAATGCAATAACATTCTCGACTAAAAAAAATAAGATTGCTGTGCGCGCAGAGCTTAATGATGATGGTTTTCTATTTAAAATAAATAATCAAGGAAAAATTATTTCAGAAGAGGACGGAAAAATAATTTTCAATCGCTTTATAAAACTCGACAACCACATTAATTCACTAAATAAGGGACATGGATTGGGCTTATCGATAATAAAGGACTATTTAGATCTTCTAAACGGACATATTCAATTAGAAAGCAATGAAAAAGAAGGAACAACTTTTTCAATTACCTTGCCTCCTTACGAAAAGAAAGATGAGACTTTATTTATGGAAGATGAGGATTTGTTCAGTTCCAGTGATACAGATATTTTCTAAACTAAGATGGATCGAATTTCAAAAATATTTATTTATCCCGGTAATTTAGAAGTATCTAAAAAACCTAAACAATTCATAACCATTTTGGGTTCTTGTGTAGCTGTTTGCCTTTGGGATAGTAAATTAAAATTTGGAGGAATGAATCATTTTATGTTACCTTTATGGAATGGTGAAGGTTTGGCTTCGCCAAAATATGGAAATATTGCTATTGAAAAATTAATACATAAAATGATTAAGAGCGGGTCTTCTATCGAAAATATAGAAGCAAAAATATTTGGCGGAGGAAATGTAATAAACTCAATTAATAATATTTACAGAATTGGAGATCGAAACATTGAGGTTGCAATATCAAAATTGAATGAATTCAATATTAAAATTCTCGGCTCAAGCACAGGAGGAAAATTAGGCAGAAAAATACTCATGGATACTTCAAATTTTAAAATATTGCATAAATTTATAGAGAAACAAATTTTTTAATGGGAAGCAATAAACAAATAGCTGTTTTAATAGTAGATGACTCCAGAAGCATACGAGATATGCTGGAGACTTATCTTTTGCATGATCCTGATATAAAGATAATTGGCAAAGCAGCCGATCCTTACGAAGCTGCTGATTTTTTAAAAAAACAGATTCCTGATGTTATTACACTCGACATAGAAATGCCAAAAATGGATGGACTCACTTTTTTAAAAAAAATAATGTCGCAGCATCCTATTCCAGTTGTTATTATATCAAGTGTCGCAACAAAAGGCGCTATGCAAACAATTAAAGCATTGGAATATGGCGCAGTTGAGATTATTCAAAAACCATTTACAAAGGAAAACAACAAGCAAGAAGGCATACAATTTATTATTGATAAAGTTAGAAGTGCCAGCTTAGCAAAAATAAAAGCCAAAAGTCAAAAAAATCTTTCTGTTCCACCAAAATTATCTGCCGATGCGATTTTGCAAAAAAAACCTTTGCCCCTCATCTCTTCATCCCGGCAAAAAATTATAGCTATTGGCGCTTCTACAGGGGGAACAGCTACTATTCAGAAAATACTTGAAAAATTGCCTGTTGATTGTCCCCCCATTCTCATTGTACAACACATGCCCTTGCACTTCACAAAAGCATTCGCCGATCGATTAAATGAAATATGCGATATATACGTTAAAGAAGCAGAAAACGGCGATATCATTAAGAGAGGTGTTGCATATATTGCCAGAGGCGATAGACATTTAACCTTAAAAAAACAAGGATCAGATTATGTCGCTCAATTGCTTGATGGACCTTTAGTTAACAGGCACAAACCTTCGGTTGATGTGTTATTCAGAAGTATGTCCAATCAAATGGGCATACAAGGAATTGGCATTTTACTAACTGGAATGGGAGACGACGGAGCCAAGGGACTACTCGAGATGAAAGAATCCAAGGCAATTACAATAGCGCAAGACGAAAATTCCAGCATTGTTTTTGGCATGCCACGCGAAGCTATTAAACTAAATGCTCAAAAATATATTTTAAGCATGACTGAAATAACTAATTTCATTTCTAATATTTCACACAAGAATTCATAATATGACTACGAATGCTAAAGTTTTAATTGTTGATGATGATAGCTTAGGCCT
>CAYPOW010000016.1:0-25830 GCA_964412145.1 uncultured Draconibacterium sp. | reverse complement strand
GACCCATTACAGCATTTCCATAGTTTGCCAGTAATATGCCCATTATGCCGCTGTGAATGGCCATCATTCTAGCGCGAAGTTCATAATCCTTTACGCGGAACATTATATAGTATCCTGATTTAAGAACAATATAAAAGAGAATAAAAAAGTGGATGGCTAGTCCAATTGCTCCATTTTCCGCCCAAATTAAAACATACCAACTGTCGGTTGCCACAGTTGATAAAAATTCATCAGGAAGATATTGTTTAGCCCTTGTCCCACCATGACCTACACCTCCTCCCATCGGTCTGCTTGCCAAATACAATTTCAGAATTTTTTGGTTATCCAGCCTGACCTGAAAACTGGCATCTTCAGTCGGGTGGATTGCACTCCTCATACGTTTTATCTGATAGTTGGATTGTAGAATATGCGTATGAGCAAAAAATATGTATAAAGCAACAGCACCTAGAAATCCTGCTGAAATAAGCCGTATGTCTTTAGATAAAACAAGATAGGTTGCAAATCCCATAACCGGAACGGCAATGGCTCCACGGGTTCCAGAAATAGCCAATCCATATAATCCAAACAAGGCTACAGATCCAAAAAAAATCTTTTTCCCCCACTTTTTCGTCTCATAGGCTAAAATGCTACCAATCACAAAAGCATGTCCTTGCGATGCTCCAAATTGACCTGCATCGCTAAGAAAAGAAAATACTCTAAGCCTTCCAAAGAGAACATGAGTTTCATGTGCCCCTGCATTTATCCACCTTTGTTCTGCAAAGTCCAGACCCCAAAAAAGTTGCATGATGCCTTTCATTGTCGTCAGAATTGTCATAGCACCCCATATGTAAAGGAAAATTTCCAGGTCTTTTGGTTTTCGCATCAATAAGAGTACAAGAGGAATTCCTAAGAGAAAATACAAACCAATACTTCGTACATTTGGAAACCAGGCGTCATAGCTAATAACTTCAGGATTAAATAATTCTATGATTAACCAAGCCATCCAGATTACGGCTAATAGGCTAATATCTTTTAACATGGGTTTCCAATTTATGCCCGAATTAAAATTCTTAAGAAAAAGAGCTACTATGGTTAGTATAAAAAGTAAATCTGCAACGATACCAAAAGGATAATCTCCCGTATAACGAGACAGCCCGTTTATGAAATAGCTGACGATTAAGAGTGTGAATAGTGCAATTTTAGGATTAAGAAGAACGCGGTTTAAATAGATTACGATAAAAGGGAGAATAAATAATAGTGCAATCATTGGAATACCATATAATGCCATTAATTTTCCAACTAGAAGAGCTGCCAATAGAACAAGTAATATTGCAATTGGGTGTTGCAATATAAGGGATCCTGTATTTTTCTCAAATGGATTTCGCATACTTGTATTTCAAATTATTCTGTTTTAAAGCTATTTTTTCCCAAATCTGCTTGTTTAAAATTTTCTTTTTCTTCTTCCTGCTGCATTTTTTCTTCTTTAGCGTCATCATGCTTTATGGAAAAATAAACTGCAATAACAGCCAGAAATAAAGCAAGAAAAATTGGCCAGGTAATCATTTGTTATAGTTTTAGAATTTTTTGAATGAATTGTATATCTTTATTGTACAGCATCAAAATATATTCTCCTTTTGGAAGCTTTTTTATTGAAAGTGTTTTTTTATTATTGCCTTTGGCAAAATAAGTATTTTGTTCTAAAAAGAATTCTTTTCCTCCTAAGCTTACAAATTTAAGACTAAGTGTTTGACTTTTGTCAATATAAAAACTCAAATGGAAAAAATCATTGGCAGGGTTAGGGAAAAGCTTTATTTCTTGATTGTGATTTTGCAAGGTAACAATTGGAGTAATCAATTGGAGCTCATAGGCTCCAATATCAAAATAATATTCAAAAGGGCGTTGCTTATTTTCCAGGTCGAATGCAATTCCATAGCTGCTTAAATCGAAACCCCAATTAACTGCTGGCGATAGTGTTGTGAGGTGATAATCGTTTCTAATTGTGTCCGCAAAAAATTGATTTTTCGATGATCTTTCCAGGATATTATTTATAGAATAAAGAGTATTCTCGTTCAGATAGTTGTGGATATAAGCATCATCAGCGCTCACTTCCGTAGAGCCTAAATTTTCGTAATAATCGTAAGCTCCCGGATTGATAATTAAATTGTTAATAATACGATTGTTTTTGGCTTGTGAATTCATAATTCGAATGCCATCATTCTTAGGATTGATAATCGTATTATTATAAAAATGATAAGTAGAATCTGCCGGATAAATATAAGCATATTTAGAAAAAATACCATGTATCTTTTTTGTTGATTTATTGTCAAAATCATAATCGTATCCTGCATTTACAATTAAATTGTTGAAGATTTTTTGTCCCCCAGTCCCATGATTAAAGATTCCTGTTCCTTTTCCATTAATAATTTTATTGTTAAAAACATGACAAGAGCTTCCTGCATTAATCCTTATTCCTGACATTTGAAACGGTTCTTCAGCTTGCGAATCGCTGTAAATGTAGTTGTCGTGGATAGTGCAATTAAACAAAGCACTTCCAACCTGAATGGCGTCCCATCCTGTAAATTCAACCCGATTATTATAGATTTCAACGCCATCAATTATATGGGGGAGGAGTGTAGTATCGCAATCTGCAATGTATTGTCCCAGGAAAAAGGAGCTTCCAATATACATTCCTTCGTTGCCGGTATCATGAATATAATTATCGTGAATTTTAATATTGCTCATTTGAAAGCTGTCGCGAACAGCTGTATAGCTACAATCGGGATCTGTTTTTGCCACAATTCCAGAATTATCAATATTGCTAATTTCAATGTGATCTATTTCAAAATCACTCGATTTGCTTTCTAAACTAAGTCCAGATCCGCTCGGAACATCGCGCAAAAGTATTCCATAAGTATAATTTTGATCACCTGCTCCACTCAGTACAAAATTTTTACTTTCGACAAATTTTATTCCGTATTTTGATTCGGGATCCAGATCGGAATCAATAATTACCTGACCGCCTTTGTTTATTATAACAATTGGATAATCAGGCAATCCAATTACTTCCTTCAGATAAAGAGAACCTCTTAGTCCAGGCATTATGCAAACAGTGTCACCTGGCAAATAAGATGGGTTGATAATATAGTTGGTCTCCGTGTCTATTTCGTAATCACAATGGATACTAGTTTGAGCTGTCAAACTAATAGATTCTATTAAAAGAAGAAATCCCAAGAATGACTTCAGTAGAATATTCCGCATTCTTTTGTTGAGATTTTTTTGCATAGTTACCCCACAAACTCTTTTATTTTCATTGCATATACTTTCCAGCCTTCTATCCAGATTAGGCGAGGATTTAAATCTAATTCTTTCGTCAAATAACGATAACCTACCACAACGCCCAGAAAAGTAAAAAGAACGGTTACCAAAGCAACTCCCAATAATGATTTAAAAACAAAAACGGCAATTAAATCGCCAATAATATTGGCACTAACCATATAAATTATCTTATAAAAATTCTTTTTGGGTTTATTTATGCTGTCTAATCCAACACCTGTTAATCTGTCGATGGGTAAAAGGATACCATAAAGCGCAAAAACTTTAAATATCGTCGATGTGCTTGCGCCTGTAATTGGGTCAATACCAATATATTGACTGCCGCCAAGAATAAGAACGAAGAAATCGGAAAAGATAAAGCCAAAAAAGGCAACAGGAATAAACAAGATGGTAATTGCTCCTGCATAGCTATAAAAATAATAGCGCACCAGTTTGAAATTATTCTCGATGCTGGCTTTCGACATTTTTGGAAATGCCGTAGCAACAAAACTACGCAATGGAATTTGAAGGATTTCAGTTAATTTTAAAGGAATACTATACAAAGCAACCGCCGCTGTTCCCAGAGGACTGATAGCGATAATAAACGTATCGGCACTTCTTAACAGATTAGTTCCGATAAGTGTCAGCGTGGTATATTTTCCAAAGTTAAGCAGAAGTAGATTGGTGCTTCTCCTAGCTTTTGTTAGGTATTTTAACCCGTCCCAATTTGCCAGAATGCTAATTATTGATACAAAGCCTGATAGGCCTAAATAATACCAGATTACATAAATCAGATCTAGTTTTAACCAAAATAAATTGGCTGCTAGTCCTAGGAAAAAAAGTCCTGAATTTAAGGTTTTTACAATAAATATTTGTCCAAAGTATTGTTTTGCCTGTTGAATTGTTAATGCATTATTGAATGGTAAATTAAGGAAAGCCAAAATTGGGTACCATTTAAAGAAAAGGTAAAATCCCGATTGTTTAACCTGATCGGGGAAAAAGACTAGAACCAAATATAAAAGAATGGCAATTAAGACGCTGGCAATAAGTCCTATCATCCAGTTTGAACCAATTAATTTTTTTTGTTCTTCTTCTTTTGCGCCGCTTAAAAAACGAACCAGAGCAGTCCGTGTAATTCCAAATCGAAACATCTCTATAAAAGAAGCGCCAGTCAAAAACAAAATCCATTCACCAAATATTTCTTTGTCGTAGCTTCGTGCAAGGATCACAAAATTTAAAAAACCAAAAGCGGCTGTAATCATATTGCCGGCTAAGGATTGTATGTTTTTTTCTTTTGCAATATGAAGGATTCGCTTTATCATTTATTTATAGATTGTTGTTCGAAAAATTGAAGCTTAAATAATTTTTTAAGAAAGCGTCTAATTATACTTCGCTTACGTGGAAGTTCTCCCAACAAAATTTCCAATGATTCAACTTGCATTCCGTTTAGAAAGAGAAATGGATTGAATTTCATCAGTTTTCGAATTCCTTTTAAACTGTTTTTGTCAGCATTTGTCCAGGCGCGATTAGCTCGAACGACCATAATTCCAAGATCGGCCTCTCTAATTAAGCTTGGAGCATACGGATAATGTGTAATAGAAGGAATTTCAATTAATACAAAATCATATTTCGATGTATCCTTATTGATTCCAAGCATTTCCGGAATGCTTGATTTACTGAAGTTTTCTTGCTGTATATCGTAATAAACTGGCTGGTCTCCTTTGGGATAAGCAAAAGAAAATTTTGGTTTATAATTGGGCAAAGTGTAATTAGCCGACAATACTTTGTATCCAAATTCTTTAAGTTTGCTTGATAATTCGTTTTGGATAAGGGATTTGCCATCAATAGTTTGCGTGCTGAAAATAAGAATATTAAATGGTTTTTTCTGTTGTTTATTTTCTATTTCAATGCTTGATTGTATTTTTTGAACAGCCTGCTCCATTAAACGATTGGTAATAAAATCAAAGTCGATACTTTTTGTTTTCTTTGATAAAAGAGGAAAAGCGGAAAGCAATTCGAGGCTGATATATTTCCTGGCTCGCGCTGAAGTTTTTAGTGTATTGTCTAAATATTCCAATAAAAGAATAATAAAAAGGACAAGCCCCAAGCCAATAATTCCTGCAGCAGCAATAAAAATTATACGCTTAGATGCTTCAGGAGTTAAAGGAAAAAAGGGAGGATCTACAATCTTAATATTGGACTGCAATTCCTGACTTTGTTGCTTTAATTTTGCCAGATTGAGGCTGCTTAAAACAGAAAGATATTGTTGTTCATATACATGTATTTCGCGCTCAATTCTAGATAGTTTAGCGCCTAAAGGTGCAAATTGCTCATAAGTCTTTTGAAACTCTATACGTCTTTCTTCCAGAGCGGCAATTTTAGCCTTCGATTCTTCATAGAGAAGCAAATTATTAAACCATTGCGTTAGTATCTCATTGGAATTAACCCCTGATTTAGAAAACTGCAAGCCAAAGACTTTTTCAATGTTTTCGCTGATTTTTTTTCGTAATTCGATTTGTTCTTTTTTGAGTCGCTCAATGGCCGCGATAGTTTTTGGGTCAGGCGAATCGTTCAATTCATTTACAGCAATTTTATAGGTTATATCTGATATTTGATTGCGATAACCTAATATGTCGTTGTTTAATTTGGCAACTCCTTTTTGACCAGCAATTTGTTTATCGAGATTTTTTAAAACTGAATCTGCCGCAGAAAATATCATTAGTTCCTCATAATATCGACTATCTAAAAGTTGCTTATACTGCGAAATATGACTTGTTTGCTCGTAATAATTAATGATATTATTATCTTGATTAAACTTTAATAATCTATTCTCAGCAGCCTGAAGATTGATGCTTGTTTCTGCAACTCTTTCTTCAAAATAGGCGACTACATTATCACTTTGATTTTCTTTTAGTTTTTTGTAATTATTTTTAAAAGACTCAATATAAAAATGCAATGTTTGTTTACAAATCCCAGGATCAGTAGTTTGAAATTTTAGTTCCAATAAATCACTTATTTGAACACGCCTTGTCTTTAATTCATCTACGGCTTTCAGACTATAATATTTGTGCGAATAATTCAATAAGCCATATAAATAATTTGTATCATCTTTAGCATATATGGCTTTAAACTTTTTCAAAGTTTGGGCAAAGCTAATACTATCTATTTCTGCTGTTAAATAGAACGATGGATCAGGTATATTTAAAGGTATTGTATCGTATTTTCCTTTAACATTACTAAAGACAATTAATTTTTCCTGATCATAAATAAGCGTTGTTCCTTCGACTAAATGTGTGCTTGTAAGTGAATTTTTATTCATTAAGTCACTTGCAGAAACGCCTAGTATTGAGGAAATTGTAAAAAGAGTTTCATTAGATTTAACCTTATAAGTTTTATTCTTTTTAATAATTTGTTTGTTTTTTAAACCAACTGTGTCGTTTAAAATAAGAGGTGCATTGAAAAGATACTTGGAATAATTTGCTTTATCTGGTAAAACAATCATGTTCTTAACATACTGAGGTACCAATTCGTGAATTTCTTCAAACGATTGGCGTGAGATATATTGAGGATCCCATGTTTTTAAGGTCATTGCCTGGATAAAAAGGCTAAGAGCTACTTCCTGCTGTGTCCCGCGCGATTTGAAGAGATTCAACATATTATCGAATTCCATTTTGGCACCCGAAACATCCACACGCGAATTGGCCTGTGCATCAAGCGCCATTCCCGAGCTTAATCCAGTGTATATTGTTGTGGCTGATTCGTAAGTTTTAACCTGATCTTTAGTGCCATAATAAACAAGCCCGGCCATTATAACTGGAGCCAGAATTAAAATCAGGAGGTTTTTTCTGATGAGTTTAAGAAACTGAATGATATCCATTATTCCCAGTTATTAAGTTCGTTAAATTTAATACCCGTTAATTCCTGGAGCATAACATAGGCTTTAATAAATCCTGTTTTACTATCCACATAACGGTATTTTGCTCGATTCAAATTGTCGCGTATCCGCGATAAATCACTCAGGGTAATTTTCCCGTTTTGATATTCTATATCGGCCATTTCAGCTGTTAGCTCAGAAAATTCGATATTATCAATATCAAGCTTAAGCATGTTTTGTTGAATTAACAATTCGTTGTAAAGATTAATGACATTGGCTCGTATTGACTGACGGTCTTCTTTCATCTTCTCAATATTGCTTTCAATGCGTGTTTTCTGAAGTTTAATTTTATTCCCTCTGTCCCAAAGGCTCATCAAAGGCATTCGTAAGGTCACTGAAACAGAATATCTACCCTGATCGGTAGTACCAAGAGTACCTACTTCGTTTCCATATTGATCGTGCACAAAAACTAAACTTGTCCAGGTGCCTTCTATTGCATCACCCTGAATAGAAATATGATTTGTCCATTCACGCTTGATGGATTTTAATTCATATTCCGTAATTTTTATTTCTTTATCCCAATATTTCAATCTGTGAGAATTGATTAATGCCGAGTCAATCAATACATCCAAAGGTGGTATTTTTTTTGTAATATCATCTGTTATTGGATTGAAAACAGTTTCGTTTGAAACCTGAATTTCTTGAGCTCGTAGATTTCCGATAAATACAATAAACAGGATCAAAAATAATTTGAACAGTTTGATTGTCAGGCTCTTGAATTTGTTTATCGATTTTGGCATAAATATATCAGTTTGTGCAAATTTATAGAATAAGATTCTAATTAAACGCTTCCTTTTTGAATGAAAATCTTCATAGTTCGAAAAATAAGAATCAGATCGAACCAAAAGGAATTTATCTTTGCGTATTTATTATCCAGGTCGAAACGTTCTTCTTCCGACATATCTCCATCTTTTCCGCGAAGTTCAACTTGCCAAAGGCCAGTTAAACCTGCCGCTGCTTTGAATCTGCGCGACCATCTTGATTTAGTCAAAGCATTTGCTTCTCCAACAGGTAATGGCCGATTGCCTACGATCGACATATCGCCTTTCAAAATATTAAATAATTGGGGTAACTCATCAATGCTAGTATTCCTGATGAATTTACCAACTTTCGTAATTCGAGGATCGTTTGACACTTTTAGAAATGCTGCTTTTGCATTTTTCTTTTTGAAAAAGAAATATTCGCAAATTTCTGTTTCATCATCTTGTTTAAGCAAAGGAGAGCAATATACACCAAAGGGCAGAATTTTACATCTTGGACATTCATCACCAATCGATGCGCCCTGGTATTGATTTAGGTGCTCCACTTCTTTTAAACGCTTGTCGGCGTCAGGATACATAGAACGGAATTTATAGAAATCAAATTCATGAAAATTTGCGCCTATGCGTTTGGATGCATAAAATACTTTCCCCTTCGATTCGTAGCGGATGGCCAATGCTGTGAAAAGCATAAAAGGTGATAATGCAATGACGGCTCCGCCAGCCATAATAATATCGAAAGCTCTTTTTAGGAGCGGTGTTTTATAGGGTTCGTTTTTGTAATCTTCAAAAGCTTTTTTAAGATCTTTTTCAGCATATTCTGCTTTGTATTTTTTTAAAAAATTTATGCGTGTTCTTAGTCGATCACAATCTAAAGGCAGAGCGTAATAATCATCAATATTATGTAGTCTGGCCATACTGCGTGACTCAAATTCAAAGCGTTGACCAATAACTATATAGGGTATCTTATTTAAAAAATTATGTAAATGCATATGGCTAAATAAAGAAAAGGCATTCATTCCTTTTACTCCCAATGAACATAAAACGGCGTCTAATTTATCGTATTCAGCAATATTTTCATCAATCCATTGTATGGCAGCCAGTCCATTTTCCTTGGTTGTAATTTCGAAATTTTCAGCTTGAGTAAGCTGATCAATAGGTTCAAGATTTCTTCCAATGTATAGTATTTTTATAAGTTCTGAATTGTTCATGATGATAGTTTAGACAATTATTAAAAACCCTTCCGTGTAGCATATAAATCGAGTGATTTTAATCTTCTCTTTACGCGCGCGAGTATTTCTTTCGGATTAAAAGGTTTGAGAATGTAATCATCTGCTCCAGTTTCAAAACATCTTATTCTGTCTTCGCTGCTTTCTTTTCCGGAAAGCATAAGCAAGGGAATATCATCGAAAAAACCACTCGCCCTCACTTGTTTTATAAATTCGAAACCATTCATAATTGGCATCTCAATATCACAAACAATTAAATCAGGAATTGTTCCTGTTTGCATTGATGCGAGTGCTTGTTCGCCATTTATATAAGTCTCAACTTCAAAGTCTTTTTTAAATGTATTTTCAACAATAAAACGAATGCTTTGTTCATCATCTATGGCAAAAATCTTTTTTTTCATATCTCTCCTCCAACATTTATTTTCGACAATTTTGAATAGCTTAATTTACAAATATAAGTTATTAATTATGATGCCATTTTTTGAATTTACTAACATAAAAGTGTTTAATCTAATTGTTCCAATTGCCTTTGATGCAAGAGCAATTGATCACGTAATCGGGCTGCCTGAATGAAGTCTAATTCTTTAACTGCCGCTTCCATATCTTTTCTAATTTTCCGAATGGCTTTTTCTAATTTTGGTTTAGCAAGATAAGCAAGTGCAGGATCTGCTGCCATTGTACTAGCATCAGGTTCAACATAAGCCATTCGTTCAATACTACCATCTAATGCATTCGATAGTGGTTTTGTTATGGCGGTGGGTATAATATTGTTTTTGAGGTTATAAGCTAGTTGAATTTCACGTTTACGACTGGTTTCGTCAATGGTTTTTTGCATGGATGCAGTTATTTTATCGGCATACATAATTACCAATGAATTGAGGTTTCGTGCTGCACGACCAGCTGTTTGAGTGAGCGATCTTTCCGATCGTAAAAAGCCTTCTTTATCGGCATCTAAAATAGCCACTAACGAAACTTCAGGTAAATCCAATCCCTCGCGCAAAAGATTCACACCAACAAGGACATCTACCACTCCCTGACGAAGTTTTTGCATAATTTCCACGCGCTCCAAAGTATCTACATCGGAATGAATATAGGCTGTTTTTATCTTCAAATTAAGCAGATATTTGCTTAGCTCTTCAGCCATTCGTTTAGTAAGAGTTGTAACCAATACACGCTCTTTTAATGCTATTCTTTTTTGCACTTCATCCAGTAAATCATCTATCTGATTTTGACTTGGACGAATTTCGATGGGAGGGTCTAAAAGTCCTGTTGGTCGTATAAGTTGTTCAACAACAACACCTTCGCTTTGTAGTAGTTCGTAATCAGCTGGTGTTGCACTCACATAAATTGTTTGATTACTAATGGCTTCGAATTCCTCAAATTTTAATGGACGATTATCTAAAGCAGAAGGCAGACGGAAACCGTATTCAACTAAAGTTTGCTTGCGCGATCGATCTCCACCATACATTGCTCTAATCTGAGGCATAGTAACATGCGATTCATCAATAACTGTCAAGTAATCCTCAGGGAAATAATCAAGCAAACAAAAGGGACGACTGCCAGATTTTCGGCCGTCAAAATAGCGTGAGTAATTTTCAATTCCTGAACAGTAACCCAACTCTCTGAGCATTTCAATATCGTAAGTAACTCTGTCTTCTAAACGTTTTGCGCTGGATGGATCTTGAGCTTCCTTAAAATAATCGACTTGCTTAAACATATCATTTTGGATGTCGACAACGGCCGTTTTCATTTTATCTTTCGTAGTGACAAAAATATTGGCAGGGTAAATGGTAAGTTGATCCATCGTGATTATTGTTTTCCCGTTTTCAGGATCAATTTGCTCGAGCGATTCAATTTCATTGCCCCAGAATCCAATGCGAAAAGCAGTATCGGCGTATGCCGGATATACATCCAACGTATCACCTTTAACACGGAAAGTCCCTCTCGAAAATTGAGCTTCTGTGCGAGAGTATAAACTGTCAACCAATCGAAGAAGCAATTTATTCCTTTCTATTTTTTCGCCCACTTTCAATAAAATTACATTTTCCGTGAAATCTTCCGGATTTCCGATGCCGTAAATACAAGATACTGAGGATACTACAATTACATCTCTTCTCCCTGAAAGGAGGGAGGAAGTAGTACTCAAGCGAAGCTTTTCTATTTCATCGTTGATGCTTAAGTCTTTTTCAATATAGGTATTTGAGCTGGGGAGATAAGCCTCCGGCTGATAATAATCGTAATAGGAAACAAAATATTCCACAGCATTATCAGGAAAAAATTGTTTAAACTCGCTATAAAGCTGAGCGGCCAATGTTTTATTATGTGAAAGAACCAGCACAGGTTGATTTAATTGCTGAATAACATTGGCTATAGTGAATGTTTTTCCAGAACCGGTAACTCCAAGCAAAACCTGCGATTCGTCACCGCGCTTAAGCCCTTCAACCAATTGTTTTATGGCTTGAGGTTGATCTCCGGTTGGTTTAAATATTGAATCGAGTTTAAAGTTCATTTTCCTTACAATTTAAATGCAAAAATAAGAAAGAAAATGGGTGGGAGATTTTATTTTTTATAAGCTGATTGTGCTCATAATTGGAAAATGGTCGGATAAGTTAACCTTTCCAATTTCAAATTGATGAATCTGAAAAATAGTATCACTCAAAATATAATCTATTCGCATTGCCGGTAGTTTTCCGTTGAATGTATTTCCATATCCTTTGCCGGCTTCTATAAAAGAGTCTTTTTTGTTTTTGGCTAATTTTTTATAGGAATAACTGGCAGGGGTATCATTAAAATCGCCACAAACTAGCACGGGATAAGGACTTTTTTTAATCATTTCGTTGATTCTATTAACCTGGATGTTTCTTGTTTTGGAATAAACCGCCAATTTGCCAAGTAAATTTGCAACATTATTGCCGGTTTCTTCATTTAATCCGGTCTCGTTGGAATTAAAAATTTCAAATTCATTTCCAGAAAAATGATTCGATTCTAAATGAATATTAAATAAACGTATAGTATCGCTATTATACTCAATATCAGACATTAAAGCATAGCTCTTCTCTTTATAGCGAAAGTCTTCCTGCTTAATAATTGGATACTTGGAATAGGTGACCATTAAACCTACAAATTTAAATTTGCTGTTAAACATATAGGGAGTCTCTGCAAAATAAGGCATCTGCAGGCTGTCCTGAAATTCCTTTACCGTATTTACCCCTTTTGTTGGATAAGTCTGAAATTCTTGTAAACAAATAAATTGTGCATTCTGCTCTTTTAGGTAGTCTAAAATAGACGAGCGAACGTTGATGTCAGCGTATTTTTCATTATTATTTGAAAGATATTTTACATTGAAAGAGACTATTTTAAAGCTTTGTTCAGCAGGCGTTATTTCTGACATGTTGAGCTGAAAATGTGAAGCTAAAGTATTCCAGCCAATGAGTATGGCAAGAACCGAATAAAGCAAGTTTTTGTTTACAAGTAATAACCAAAATACAATAAATAATACATTGATTAACAATAATATAGGGTATGCGAGTCCAAAAATGGAAAGGGGCCAGAAAAGGAGAGGCGGTACCAGTGGAGCCAAATAGGTTAATAAGAGCAAGAAAACAAAAAACTGGTTTATCCATAGGAATAAGCGATACCGGTATATTATTTTTTTTGCTTTTGCCATCTGACAAAATTAAGAAAATAGCTTGAGATATAAAGTAAAATAATAAAAGCTGGTGACCATGAACACCAGCTTTTATAAAACAATATCTAAACGTATACTTAACTATGAGAAAGTTCTAAACTTAAACTTAAATGGTTTTTTTTATTTTTTTAATTGTCGAAAGCCTGTTTAGAATTTCTTGTACAAAGATAGGGGGGTAAACAAGTAATGTCCAATAAATAGGTATGAAAAACAGGTCGTTACCAAACAATTTTTGTCCAATATTTGGAAAGTGTTTTTTTTATGGGCTCCGTTTTTTCAGCAAACGTTTTTAAGTAGATTTTCGATGTTTGAGCTTATTTTTTATTACTCGCGCTAAAAAGTTTCGCTTTTTCGTTAGAAGAAAGGCTATCGTAACCTGATTTTTTAATTTTTTCCAAAATCTCATCAATTTGAGCTTGTTCTTCAGCTTTTTTTCTCAAATAATTCTCATCCTTCGATGGACGCTTATTGGTGTATACATCCCTGAAATTTTGTTTGGGTTTTTTAAACCAGTTAAAAAAAGTATCAAAACGTAATTTTTCGAAAAAGGAGCCGATATTAGTTCCCCTCTTCATTTGACTGACAAATAAAAAGCCATATAGAGCTCCACCTAAATGAGCGATATGACCTCCGGCATTTCCATTTTGAATATTTAAAACATCCAGAATGATGATAACCAGGGCAATGTATTTTAAAGAAATCCGGCCAAATAAAAACAACTGTAGTTTTAAATTTGGTGCAAGAGTAGCACTCGCTACAAAAACGGCTAAAACAGAGGCTGATGAACCCAATGCAATGGCATTGGAAACATTGGCAGCAAAAGCAGGAAATATATTAAATGCAATAATATAAAACAAAGCACCGCTTAATCCACCAATGAAATAAGTAGTCACCATCATTTTTGAACTCAAATAATTGATGAAAATTTGGCCGCCAACATATAAAACCATCATATTGAAAGCCAAATGAAATAATCCTTCCTGAACAAACATATAAGTAATTAAAGTCCAGGGCTTGTAAATTAGTTGGCTCAAATCGGCAGGTAGCGAAAGCCAAAATGCTAATCTTGAAACTCCATTTGTTTGTGCAAACGCCTGATCTATAGATAATAAGAAAAGAATTAAGCTAATAAGATTGATAAACAAAAAGACCAATATATTTATCAAAATCAAGTTCGATAAGGCTGATTTCTGAGCAAAAAACTGCTTTATAGCGATCCAATATTCGCCAGGTTTTTTTTGATATGGATTTGAGTACCCGTTCATTAGAATAATTTTCCTTTCTTTTTCCAATACATAATTACAAAAAATCCAAAAACCATTCCTCCTAAGTGGGCAAAGTGAGCCACATTATCGTTTGGATTGTTCGACAGACCTGAATACAACTCAAAAAGGCCGTATAAAATTACAAACCATTTAGCTTTTATTGGAATAGCAAAATAGAGGTAAAGCAATGAGTTCGGAAACATCATTCCAAAAGCTAATAAAATACCAAATACCGCACCACTGGCTCCAACAACCGTATGGGCATTTAAAAAGTCGATGCGATATTGCTCCATAAATTGAATAGAAACCTGAAGTGCTTGTGAAGGATCATTGGAGACTAGGCGATTGTATTCACTCACAAAAGCATTGAAATTATTCTGAATATCATAACTCCCAATTTGGAAAGAATCAGAATTCCTGAAATCCACAAACGCATTTAAGCTGGGATTGTTTATGAAAAAATCAATAGCATCAAGAGTTGGTGCCAATTGAAAATGAATCCAAAATGTATAAACAATACCAGCTCCGAAACCGGTAATCATATAATAAATCAAGAATTTCTTGCTCCCCCAAACGTTTTCCAATGTATTTCCAAACATCCACAAGGCAAACATATTGAATAAGATATGTGAAAAATTTTGCGTGCTATGCATAAACATATAGGTCACGTACTGATAAGGACTAAAATCTTCAGAACCAATATAATGGAGGCCAAGTAAATTTGTCAGGTCGAATTTAAAAGCAGCTCCTACACCCAAAGCAGCTAAAAAGAAAAGGCCGTTAATGATGAGTAAGTTTTTTACTACAGGGGGTAATATATTAAAACTGTGAGGTCTAAATTGTTGATTCATTCAATTAGTTTTTGATTGGGCAAATTTGATGCAAAATACTTGCCAAAATTACAATTATTATTTACAGAAATTTCTCGTCAATTTCCGGAAGGCTAATAATCTCGATAATATTCTGTCCTCCAGGCGATTTGTTTGGTAATTGACAAGCGAAAAGCTCATTGATTAAATGTGTCATTTCTTCTGTTTTCAGACGTTGTCCTGTCTTAATGGCAAGTTGTCGGGCCATGCTTTTAGCAAAATTTATTTTTCTATCCTGATCAAAGTTTTTAATTTTTTTGTGGTTTTCAATAATTTGTTCCAAAACCGGCTGAATTTGACTTTCTGTAATCTCAGGAGGCGTTCCTTTAGCCACATAATTTTGCAGATTGAATGGCTCCAAATCAAAGCCTATCTCTTTTAAATCGGGAAGCAACTGCTTCATAATTTCACTATCCGCCAAAGTAAAATGCAATTGAATAGGGAAAAGCAATTGTTGTGATGAATTTTTACCTTTCTGAAATTGTTCCTGATACTTTTCAAATAAAATTCGTTCGTGTGCAAGTTGCTGATTTATAATCATTAATCCTGATTTAACAGAAGTGATGATATACTTTAATCCACTTTGAATCACATTTTGTTTATTTTCCTCAGCATCTATCTGATTGCTTGTTTCAAAGGAAGCAATCTTATTTTCGTCATCTAAATCCTTTACAGTTGAGGCGTATATTTGTTCCCAATTCGTTCTGTTTGCTTCTTCTTCCTGATGAAAGGAGGCGCTTGTTTTTACATGCTTTTCAAAGGGATTGTAATCAGGATCTATTTTAATTTGAGGAGGTCGGATAGGTCGATCAATAGGAAAATCAAAGTTTAAACTGGGTTCTGTTTCAAAATCCAGTGAAGGTGTTAGATTGTTTTCTGCAAGTGCTTTTTTGATGGAAGATCCTAAAATACTATATATCAATCGTTTATCTAAAAAATTAACTTCAACCTTGGTTGGATGTATATTCACATCGATGGATTTTGGATCGACATCAATAAAGATAAAATAACTGGGTACAGCGTTTTCAGGAATTAGTTCCTGAAAAGTATTTACAACAGCATGATGAAAATAAGGATGTTTTATAAAACGATTATTGGCGAAGAAAAACTGTTCTCCGCGTGTTTTTTTTGCAAATTCAGGTTTGCCTATAAATCCATAAATATTTACATGTGCAGATTCCTGATGCAAAGGAACCAATCTTTCGTTGTAATTGATGCCAAAAACGCCGACAATTCTTTGTTTTAGATTGGATGTTTTAAGCTGGAAAAGGATTTGACCGTTGTTATAAAAAGTATAGGCAACATCCGGACTTGTTAGCGCAACTCGCTGAAATTCATCAATAATATGCCTCAATTCAGAGATATTCGACTTTAAAAAATTTCGTCTTGCAGGCACATTATAAAAGAGATTTTTTACCAAAACCGACGTGCCGGTTTGATGCTGACAACTGTTTTGAGAAACTACTTCCGATCCTTCAATTAGAATGCTGGTGCCTAATTCATTTTCAGATTGTCTTGTTTTGAGCTCCACATGCGCAATAGCGGAAATTGAAGCCAATGCTTCGCCGCGAAAACCCATTGTGCTGAGAGAAAAAAGATCGTCGGCCGTTTTAATTTTTGATGTGGCATGCTTTTCAAAACAAAGTCGCGCATCTGTTTCTGACATTCCTTTGCCATTATCCGCTACTTGTATTAAGGTTTTCCCGGCTTCTTTAATTATCAGACTAATTTCTGTTGCACCTGCGTCTAATGCATTCTCTAACAGCTCTTTAACTACAGAAGCCGGCCTTTGAATTACTTCGCCGGCAGCAATTTGATTCGCAACAGAGTCGGGGAGTAGATGGATAATGTCAGTCATTATTTAAAAATAATATAAAGTACCAGAAGAAGTACAACGATGTAAAAATAAAGAGCGTATTTTCTTGATTTTGATCGAATCCGATCATCACGACGCCACTTCAGTTGAACTTCTTTCCGTAAATCAATGCGATCAGGATGTTTAATATTTTCTTCTATTTCTGCCTTGCGTTTTGCTTCCGCTTCTTTTTTCTCGTCGTAATACCTTGTTTTAAAAGTAAATTGTCGAGGTTTACGAACTTTGTTAAATGTAACTTTCATTTGTTTGTAATGATTTAAGCTAAAACGGATTGGATTATTATTGTATTTCGTTGCAAATTTATTGATTATTTCTGAGCCTTCTGAATTACGGAAGATATTAATGGATAATTAAATTAGCGGGTTTTTGTTATTTTTGCCAAACAAATCATTCTACTCAATAATGAAACGAATCTCACTAATTTTAATTTTTACTTTTTTTGTATTATCTCTTCAGAGTCAAAACCCATATCCTCAAAATTATTTTCGATCTCCCGTAGATTTCAGAATATTACTTTCAGGAACTTTTGGTGAGTTGCGCCCTGACCATTTTCATATGGGCATCGATATTAAAACAAATAGCGTTGAAGGGGCAAATGTATATGCTCCGGCCGAAGGCTATGTGAGTCGCATTAAAATATCAGCTTTTGGCTATGGTAAATCAATTTATATGACACATCCAAATGGATATGTTACTGTGTATGCGCATCTTAGTAAACTTGATGATAAATTGGATGTTTACGTTAAAGAGCATCAATATAAAAGGAAATCGTATGAAATAGATTTGTATTTAAAAAAAGACCAGTTTCATTATGCCAAGGGCGATATAATTGCTTTATCAGGAAACTCGGGAGGCTCAGGAGGCCCTCATTTGCATTTTGAAATTCGTGACGAAAAAACACAGGAGCCTCTTAATCCGCTTTTGTTTGGATTTGATGTGAAAGATTTTCTCAGACCACTTATTAATTCTATTCGTATTTATCCTGTTGGTAAAAAACCTGTTAATCTGGAGCTTAGTGGATGGGGCGAAAATTATCGTTTGAAAGAAGGCGATACGATTGGCTTGCCAAAAAGTTTTTATTTGGGAATAAATACAATTGATAAGCAAAACGATACTCCAAATAATAATGGTGTTTATGAGGTGGCTTTATTTTTCGATTCGCTTAAAGTGTATGGAAATCGACAGGAAAGACTCAGTTTTTCTACTGGCAGATATATCAATACTTTTATTGATTATGCGTATTATTCCGAATACAAAACGCGCTTCCAAAAAGCATATATTGGATCACATAATAAACTGAAAATATATAATGATGTGATTAATAATGGTTTAATTCAAATTTCAGATAGCCTTTATCATCAAATACGCTATCAGGTTGCAGATGCAAATGGGAATAAATCGATTCTTAGCTTCTATGCTTTCGCAGCTTCGGATGATAAATTTGAAGCTTTTCCTCAAGACACCATTAAGAAAACCGTTTTTTATTTTGATACCGAAAATAAATTCGAATCAGACAATTTCAGGTTAGATATGCCAAAAAATGCACTGTATGACAGTCTTTATTTCCACTTCGATGTTTTATCTGATACTTTAGATCAGTTTTCACCAATTTATCGTGTACATAAAAAAGAGGTGCCTTTGCAAACATCTATCAGTTTGAGCTTAAAGCTTGATTCGATACCGGAATTATTAAAAAGCAAATTATTAATTGCCAGAGTAGAAGATGAAAATTATTCTACTTCTTCCATTAAATGGGAAGGTGCTTGGGCAACGGTTTCCATTCGGAATTTTGGTGATTATACGGTGATAGCAGACACCGTACAGCCTCAAATAAAATGGATTAACACATTGAAAAACAAAACTATTGCTGAAGGAACAAAAATCAAATTTAAAGTCAAAGATGAATTAAGTGGAATCAAAACTTACAACGGTTATTTTAATGGTGAGTGGATTTTGTTTGAGCATGATGCGAAAAACAATCTAATTTTTCATACTGTTGAAAAAAAGCGTTTGGCTGATAAAAACAAAATACTTATTGAGGTCGTTGACAAGGTTGGTAATAAGGCTGTTTTTGAACGAACATTCGATAAACCCTAACGTTTATCTTTAAAATCTGCACATTTGATAATTTGTTAGTTTTTTTTGCAGATAATTTTGCCCCCGTTTAAATAATAAGTAACTTTGCAAAAGAAATATTGTCGTCCTGATAATATTTCTTTGGTTAATTATGGTTTGTGTTTGAGGTGCGAACTGGTTATTCGCACCTTTTTTCTTTCCCTTCCTTAAAAGACAACGAGAATCATTTGCATAAAAGTTTATATATCATTTAGGAATAAAGGAATAGATATATTATTTATGGAGTGCAGGAATTCAGCATTTCTAAAAGAATATTTGTTAATTTTGCAAACTCAAAAGAACAGAATACACAAAAGACTATGTTTGAAGGATTAAGCGAAAGATTGGAACGCTCCCTAAAAGTATTAAAGGGACAGGGAAGAATAAGTGAAATTAATGTTGCTGAAACAGTAAAAGAAATCCGCAAGGCTTTACTTGAAGCTGACGTTAGTTTTAAAATAGCCAAAGAGTTTACCAATACGGTAAAAGAAAAAGCCTTAGGTCAAAATGTACTTACATCGGTATCTCCAAATCAGTTAATGGTTAAAATTGTTCATGATGAACTAGCCACCCTTATGGGAGGCGAAACAGCTGAGATACATACCAAATCCAACCCAACAATAATCCTGATGTCAGGATTGCAAGGATCTGGAAAAACAACATTTTCTGCCAAGCTGGCTCATTATTTAAAAAATAAAAAAGGGAAAACCCCTTTATTGGTTGCTTGTGACATTTATCGTCCTGCCGCCATTGAACAATTAAAAGTGCTTGGCGCTGAAATAGGTTGCGATGTTTATTCCGATCTGGAAGAAAAAAACCCAGTTAAAATTGCCAAAGCAGCTCTAAAATTAGCCCACGAAAAAGCATATAATGTAGTTATCGTCGATACTGCAGGTCGTTTGGCTATTGATGAGCAAATGATGACAGAGATTGCGAATATAAAAAGCGCAATCAAACCTCACGAAATTTTATTTGTAGTTGACTCAATGACTGGTCAGGATGCTGTTAATACGGCTAAAGCCTTTAACGATAGATTAAATTTCGACGGCGTTATTCTTACCAAATTAGATGGTGATACGCGTGGTGGAGCCGCTTTAACTATTCGCACTGTTGTAGAAAAGCCCATAAAATTTGTTGGTATTGGTGAACAAATGGATGCTTTAGATGTTTTTCATCCAGAGCGTATGGCCGACCGTATTTTGGGAATGGGCGATATAGTTTCACTTGTTGAGCGTGCTCAAGAACAATTTGATGAGGAAGAAGCAAAAAATCTTCAGAAGAAAATTGCCAAAGATCAGTTCAATTTCAACGATTTTCTTGGTCAGATAAAACAGATCAAGAAAATGGGAAATGTAAAAGATTTAATGGGAATGATACCGGGAATGAGCAAAGCGATGAAAAATGTGGATATAGAGGATGATGCTTTTAAAAACATTGAATCTATCATTTTTTCAATGACTATTGACGAACGTGAGAATCCTTCCGTATTGAATGGTAGCAGAAGAAAGCGAATAGCAATGGGATCTGGAACTAATATTCAGGAAGTTAACCAGCTAGTCAAACAATTCGACGAAACGCGCAAAATGATGAAAATGATGACCAAAGGCGGCGGAAAAGCAATGTCAAATATGATGAATCGTATGGGTGGCAGACGCTAATTCTGACTTTCAAAAAATAACAATATGAAACTTATTGATGGTAAAATAGCCTCGGAAAAATTAAGAAAAGAAATTGCAGCTGAAGTAGCGGCAATGATTGACAGCGATATTAGAGCTCCACATTTAGTGGCTGTTTTAGTTGGTGATGATCCTGCCAGCCAGACTTATGTCAGAAGCAAGGAAAAAGCAAGCAAAACTGTTGGAATAACTTCTTCCATTTATCGTTTATCAGAAAAAACCACTGAAAAGGAATTATTGGAGCTTATTGATTTTCTGAATAAGGATGAAGAAGTGGATGGCTTTATAGTGCAATTGCCTCTGCCTAAACATATCAATGTTGAAAATATAATAAACAGCATCGATTACCGTAAAGATGTGGATGGTTTTCATCCAATGAATGTTGGGAAAATGGTTTTGGGACAGCCGTCTTTGCTCTCTGCTACGCCTCAGGGAATTCTTTATTTACTGGAAACCTATAAAATTGAGACCAAAGGAAAGAATATTGTAGTTCTTGGTAGAAGCAATATTGTAGGTACTCCAATATCGATTTTGCTATCAAGAAAAGCAGATTTTGGCGATGCAACTGTTACTTTATGTCATAGTCGAACTCAAAATTTGGCGAAAATTACACTAAAAGCAGATATCATTATTGCCGCTATCGGTCAACCAGAATTTTTGAAGGGTGATATGGTTAAGAAAGGCGCAGTCATCATTGATGTTGGAATGCACAGGATTCCAGATGAAAAAGCTAAAAGAGGTTACCGTTTAACAGGAGATGTTGATTTTGAAGCCGTTTCCAAAAAAGCAAGTCATATAACGCCTGTTCCTGGTGGCGTTGGTCCTATGACTATTGCAGCTTTATTAAAGAATACCCTTTTGGCAGCCAAAAGTAGATTGAAATGAGAAACTTCAAATTCTTCTTGCTTGTAATAACAAGCTTAAGTCTTTTTTCGTCGTGTGATGTATTTAACAAACGAAAGAAAGAAAATAAGTTAGAAGTTAATCATCCTGTTACCTTGGTCAAAACACTAGCTGATAGAGTTGAAGAAACTTCAGGGCTCCTCTTTTTTCGAAATAGTATTTGGACATTAAATGATAGTGGTGGAGATCCGGAAATTTATAGGCTTGATTCTCTAAGCGGAGAAGTCGTTCAAGTAGTGAATATCAAAAATGGGTATAATACTGATATTGAGGATTTAACACAGGATGATGATTTTATTTATATTGGAGATTTTGGAAACAATTTAGGTAATCGTAAAGATTTACGAATTTACAAAATTTCAAAGAAGGATATATCGGAAAAAGAAGATATCTCTGTTGAAGCTGAGCAAATTCAATTCGAATACGCCGATCAGAAAAATTTCCAAGTAGAGCCGCAAAATAATAATTACGATTGCGAATCCATTATAAGTTTTGGCGATTCACTCTATTTATTTACAAAAAATTGGATCGATGGAAAAACAAGGGTTTATGCAGTTCCAAAGCTGGCTGGTAAATATTCATTAGAGGTTAAGGCCGAATTCCCTGTAGATGGTTTAATTACTGCTGCAGATTATTCTACAGAAAATGGTATGCTTAGTCTTTTGGGCTATAAAGATTATATGCCTTTTATATGGGTTTTCAGGGATTTTAATCAAAATAATTTTTTCGATGGGGAGAAGTTTCGCTTGGATTTGGAAAATATTTATGGAGCCCAAACAGAAGGTCTTTGCTTTAATGCAACTGGAGATTTGTTGATTAGCTGTGAGCGCTCGTATTTTACGCAAAGTCTATTTATTGTTCCTGCGCAGATATTCAAATCTTATAATATTCCGACAAGTGAAAAAGCAAGTTCGGACGCTCTTTTTATTGCGGCAGGTTTTGATGCAGATGAAGATGCAATACATATACAAATTAGAGGATTGATAAAAGGTTTTTATTCTGTACAGATTCTTAATGAGAATTGGTTATTAGAGGATGATTTTACTTTCGAAGCTAAAAAAGAAAGTAGTGAACACCTTAAAATTGCGGCAACGGAATTAGCGGCAGGGATGTATTACCTCCGTATTGAACAAAATGAAAAGCTCAAAGTAATACGCCTACATATAAAAAAACAGTAAAAAAATGTCTGAGAAGAATATAAGCGAATTACTTTTAGAAGGAAAAGAACTTCCTTTAATGGAAGAGTTTTATACAATTCAGGGAGAAGGTTATAATACTGGGCAGGCAGCTTATTTTGTTCGGATTGGAGGTTGCGATGTTGGTTGTCATTGGTGTGATGTGAAAGAATCGTGGAATGCAGAATTATTTCCACCTACGCCAACTGATGCAATTGTTGCCAATGTTAAAAAATACCCCGCTAAGGCTGTGGTAGTTACAGGTGGTGAGCCTTTGATGTATAATCTGAATTATTTTTGTTCCGAACTAAAAAAAGAAGGGATTCGGAGATTTTTGGAAAGCTCTGGAGCATATCCTCTATCAGGCGAATGGGAATGGATTTGTTTATCACCCAAGAAAAATTCTCCTCCATTAAAACCAATTTACAAAAAAGCCAGTGAGTTAAAAGTGATTATTGCCAATAAGGGCGATTTTGACTGGGCAGAAAAAAATGCAAGGCTTGTAAATGAAAACTGTATTCTGTATTTGCAGCCTGAATGGAGTAAAGCAGAAATGCTGATGCCTTTAATTACTGAATATGTTATGGCTCATCCACAATGGAAGATCTCCTTGCAAAGCCATAAATATATGAACATTCCTTAGGGGGATATAATAAATTAAATTTTCAATATTCTATTTGAATCATTCTTCTTGTTCATTTTTTTGCTCTTGGTTTTTAGGAGCCGTCATTATTTTATAGATGAGGTAGCCAACTCCAAATACAAAATGCGCAATAATAATGGCAATTATAATGAATACAAAGTTAGAGTTAGGCATTTGCTATAAACTTGATTCTGAATTAAAAGAATAAGGGATATTAACAAAAACAGACGTTCCCTTTCCTTCTGTCGATTCAACAATCAGATTGCCTTCAAGAATTTCGACTAGATTTTTGGCGGTAGACAATCCAATTCCCAACCCATCGTACAAGACCTGACCTTCGTTTTTCCAGACTTTTGAAAAACTAGTGAAAATTAAATCCTGCTTGTCTTTTGGGATTCCAATACCTGTATCAATAATATAAAATTGAAGAAATTCTTTTTGCGGAATTATGCCAATTTTGATACTACCTTCACTGGTGAATTTCAGTGAATTATCGATCAAATTGCTTAAAATTTTATAGAGTATTCTTATATCAGATTCCAGAGGTTTAATCGACGGTTTAGTATCCAGAACAATCGCTATATTTTCTTTATAAAGTGAGTCGCGTTTATACAAATATTCATCGTATAAATCATTCATTAAGGCAACAGGATCAATGGATTCTTTTTTCTTGTCTTTTTTTGTTGAAAACTGCATAGTTGCCACTTCAATAATGTCGTCTAATAAACTTGTAAGATGGTGAGCAGAGCTTATTATTTCATTCAAAAAATCTTGTTGATCCTCGTGTGAAATATCATTGTCGCGCAATAAACTTGAAAAACCCACAATAGCATTCATAGGGGTTCTAATTTCGTGAGATATATTCGCTAAAAATGCACCTTTTAAGTTTTCTGCTTCGCGTTCTTTTTTCCGAAGTTCACTCTTTAAATGCAGTATTTTCTTTTCAAGATGATTAATTTTGTCCACTTGTGGTATTTTGTTTATATTTGAAGTTACCAAATATAGCGGTTTTATTAATTCCGAAAAAAAATTAAAAAAGTTGTTTCAATAAAACAAAAATAAAATAAAGATAAATAACTGTAAATCAGACGCTAAGTAAAATAAACGAAATAATACAAAAATATATATGGTTTTAAGGGTAATGTTTTGTTGCTTTTAACCATAAATAGAAACAATTTAGATTGTAAATTTACGGAACTTTAAAATATATAATAATTAAAATTATTGTGTTATGAAAACTATTAGGGGTATATTATTAAGTATATTGGTTTTTCTGGCATTTGGATTTACTACTGCCTTTGCAGGTGAGGGTGGATATAACTATTCTGCTCGTGTTGTCTATGGAGAAGAGGTTCAATTTCGAATGCCTTACATTATTGCCACTTTATATAGAGGTGACAATGTCGTTACTAGTACTGTTACTGATAAACATGGCGTTTTTAAATTTAAAAAATGTGAAAATGGGGTGGAGTACACGGTTAAATTTAGCTCTAACTTTGTGCCAAAAGGCGTTGTAAATCTAAAAGATGCTGCATTATTGCAAAAATATCTGGAAAACAGCAATGGAAATCTGAAAAACAACAAAGGAGTTGAATTAACGCCTTTACAATTGAAGGCAGCTGATGCAAATGAAGATAATAAAGTAGATGATACTGATCTGGATTTTATTAAAAATAATTTGTTAGTTTATGGGGAAGATTATCCTGCAGGTGGATGGATTATGCCCGATTGGACCTTCAGTTCAAAGCATTTTAAATCGGCTTCAGCAACAAGCGGTATTGATGGCCCAATTACAATAGTGAGTCGAACAGATATTTCAAGCGATTTACCTCCTGTTATTAAAGATGCCAGCACTGTTGTCCATGCATCAAAGGAATTTTTCTTTACCGAAAAGAATAATGTCCTGACCATACCGGTTTCTTTTAGAGAAAAACAAACAATAATGGGTTTAGGATTGAATTTAGCTTTTAACAATGATGAAGTAGAAATAATTGGTCTTAGTTCAATTTTTAACGATGCCATTTATACTTACGAACGTAATACGTTCAAATTAATCTGCTTAGATGATTATTCAACTTCGATTAATGCTGATCAGGCCTTCATCAATTTACAAGTTAGAATACATAATACTGACAATTTGGAAGCTGTGTTAATAGCCCTTTCAGAAGCTCAATTTGTTAGTGAAGATGGCATGCTGATACAGAATGTTCAGCTAAATATGCCGCAATTAAAGAAATCAATTGCTGATTTTTCAATTGGAAACGCTTATCCAAACCCCGGGAATAGCGAAATCAATTTTGCTATAAATCAAGCATGGACCGAAACAGTTCTTATTAAGATTTATAATCTGGCCGGTCAACAAGTAAAAGAAATTAACGCTTCTCCATTAAATAGTAAAATAACGATTA
>CAYPOW010000015.1:3333-25944 GCA_964412145.1 uncultured Draconibacterium sp. | reverse complement strand
AAAGCATAGTGGCTGAAGTTGGCATTGGCCATTTTCTTCAATCCTGAGATATTTTGAATGGTTCTCCCGGCGAACATATCTTTAACAATAGCTGGATTCAAAATAGTATCGCCTTTGTAAATTCCTTTGTTCAGCAACATTTCTGCCCAACGACTTAATTCTGTCGTAGATGTAAATAAACTGGCAGCAGCGTGAGGCCTTTTCATTGCAATATCAACTACTTTATTATTGATAATTGGATGTACAAGTTCCTGATTATCATCAAGTTTATTTCCTGATGTCCGGGTGTTTGTCATACCCAATGGCACTAAAATATTTTGGCTTACGTAAGTCTCCCAATCTTGACCGGTCACTTTTTTCAGTATTTCGGCAGCAACAATATACATATTGTTTTGGTAGCCGAATTGATCGCGAAAACGATTAGTTACCGGCAAATAACGCATGCGGTGAAGGATGTCTTCATTGCTGCGCTCTGTTTCGTACCAAAGCAAATCGCCGTAAAAAGTTCCCATTCCACTGCGGTGAGACAATAAGTCGGCAATGGTTAGATGCGTTGTAATATACGGATCGGCTAATTTAAAATTAGGGAGATAATCAATTACCAAATCGTTCCATTTTATTTTCTTCTCAAAAACAAGTTTGGCCATACAAGCACCTGTAAATGACTTAGTTACAGAGGCGATATTGTATAAAGAATTTGAAGTAATCGGATTTTCCAAATCGAGTGTACCGTAATTTTTATCGAAAACTATTTCTCCGTCTTTGAGAATTAATACGGAAAGACCATTTAGCTCAAAATCTTTAAATGACTTTTGAATTTGTTGATCCAGCTTTTTTGTATTGATTTTTTTGGGAGTTTGTGCACTTATTGAAAGTCCAATAAGTAAGAGCAGAATAATTGGAAATATTTTCTTCATTCTTGGTTTTGTGTTGGTAATTAATCGTCAAATATAGGATTTTACTTTTTGTATTTTTTAATTTACTATATTCGAATAAAAAAAATTGAGTGAATACGATAGAAAGTAAAATTAAAATTATACTTCTGAGAGTGCTATTTGCGGCAGGTCTAATTTTGGGGAATGTCTTTATTGGCTTTACGCAGGATAGTATTCATATTCAAAATTACCCCTTTGCGCGTTTTCAAACTTTGACTACAGATGACGGCCTGACACATAATTATATACTTGATATAGAGCAGGATAGGTATAATTATTTGTGGATTGCAACACTAAATGGTTTAAATCGATACGACGGTCAAAAAATTAAGAACTATCAGCACGATCCAAATAAATCCCATAGCATACCACAGGGTGCAGTTACTTGTTTGGAAGAAGACAGTAATGGAACTTTATGGGTTGGAACGGAAAATGGTTTATGCATTTACAATGAAAAAACCGATCAGTTCAGGAAAATAACACTCAATTTTGGAGAGGATGAACAAAATCATATAAGAGCCATTCTTAATGAAGGAGATTCATTATTATGGATTGAAGTATGTAGCGGATACTTGTTGAAATACGATAAAAGAAAGGAAAAAGTATTAAAATACTGGAAGCATAAGAGTGTTTGGCAGTCCTACTATTATTACCACGATATTTACCGAGATAAACGAGGATTATTATGGTTTGGCGGCCGTGGGTTTTACCCTTCTTATCTTGATGAGGTAGCAGACAAGATAATTACTATCAGCACGGGCTCTAAACCGGGACTTAAAATAGAGAACGATGTTTCATGTTATTTTGAAGATTCAGATGGTAATTTTTGGATAGCAGGTCTCGATGGAGCATACAATTATAATCCTTCCACTCGTTTTTTTACTAAATTTATTTCAACAAGCACTTTCTCTATAATTCAGGCAGAAAACACTTTTGTGTGGTTTGGCACCGGAAATGGTATTTATAAATATGATTTGGAATCAAAGAAGATGTTTCATTATACAGCCGACATTAATAGTTCTACTACGCTTCCCAACAATCATATCAATAAATTATACAAAGATAAACAGGGTGCTATTTGGATTGGAACAGATGACGGACTGTCAATTTACAGAACCAGTAACGATTATATCAATTATTTTAATCATATTCCCGGTAATGATTTATCTGCGTCCTCCGATTTTGTTTCGGCCTCATGGGCCGATGAAAATGGGAATATTTGGGTAGGATACCGCGATCACGGAATAGATTTATACAATCCATCTTCCGGATTTATAAAACATTACAGAGCTTCCAAAGGTAATGCAGGAGCGTTGGCTTCCGACAATATCAGTTGTTTTTACGAAGATGCTTTTGGTGACCTGTATATTGGCTTATGGGATGGTATTGGTTTTGCAAGGAAGAAAAAGAACAAAGAGGAATTCGAACTTTTTACTTATTTGCCCAACAGCAGGAATGTCGATTGGTATAATGATTTTGCAGAAGATGACAAGGGTAATTTTTATATTGGTTTTTGGGGAGCTGATGGATTAAGCATTTTTGATCGGAAAAATAGAGCCTTTGGTAGATTGTTGAAAGATAAATTCGAATCAGCTTTTGAATCCAGATTGATTACCAGGCTTTTAACTGATAGAAACAATAAAGTTTGGATGGGAACCACTAAATCAGGTTTGCATATTTATGACCCTGAAAAGGACACTTCTAGATGGTTTTATGATCAAGAAGAAATTAAAACATCATTTAAAGGGCTTACTATCTACGATATTTATGAAGATAAGAAAGGCAGAATATGGGTTGCTGCCGATAGTTTGTTTCGCTTTAACACTGAAACAGAAAGTTTTCAAGTTTGGGGAAAAGGGAAAGGACTGACCAGTAATTCTGTTTATAAAATATTGGAAGATGAAGTGGGTAATTTATGGCTAGGAACAGAAAGCGGAATCATTTGTTTTAATCCGGAATGGGACTATTGTCTTTCTTTTCCTGATCTTGCCGGAATCGAGATGTCAGAATATCTTGGTGCCGCTTCAAAACTTAGTGATGGACGGCTTTTATTTGGCGGTAAAACAGGATGGGTTATCTTCGATCCGAAAATTATATTTCAAAAACAAAAACTCCCTGATATTTTTCTGACAGAATTGAGTGTGAAAGGCGAATTAAAACTCGCCAATCTGGCTGGATTTTTCCAAATCAACTTGCTTTATGACGAGAATTTTTTCTCCGTAGGTTTTGCAAATACCGACTTAACAGCAAGCTCAAAATACAGTTATCGATATCGATTAAGTGATGTCGAGAATAATTGGACCTATATAGAAAAAGGAGATCTTTTAGCCAGATACACCAATATTCAACCCGGAAATTATGTGCTTGAAATACAAATGGCACTGAATAACAGCAATTGGAAAGACATTAAAGCGAAATCGATAGCCATCAGTATCCGATCTCCTTTTTGGAAAAGATATTGGTTTATAATTTCGGTAATTGCAATTTTTCTGGCTATCACCTTCACTATTAGCAGAGGACTTTATTTAAGGATAACTACAAAGCGAAAGATGGCAGAATTAAAAGAATTATTGCTGCGGGCACAAATAAATCCGCATTTTATTTTCAATTCTTTAACTGCTATCCAAGGATACATTTATAAGAAAGAAGAAAAAGAAGCGGGAAGATACCTTGCCGAGTTTTCCAAACTAATTCGTTTAATATTAGAGAATACAAAAGAAGAGTATATTACGCTTGAAAAAGAAATAGAGTTGCTTAATTATTATCTTAGTCTTCAGAAACAACGATTTAAAACGAAATTTGCTTATAAAATTGAGATAGATCCAAATATTGATTTGTCTCTCATTAAAATACCCCCTATGCTCGCCCAACCTTTTGTAGAAAATGCCATTGAGCATGGAGTAATAAAAAAATTGACCAACGGAGAAATACATATTAGCCTGAATATGTTCAACAATACAATTGTTTATACAATTGAAGACAATGGTATTGGAAGAACAAAGTCTAATGAACTGAAAAAAGGAAATGAAAATCACAAATCCTATGGCACTGAAATTACTGAAGAAAGAATTAATTGCTTGAGAAAGAAATATGGATCGCAGATTTCCTATCAGATTGAAGATCTTTATAACGAAAAAAATCAAGCTACTGGCACACGTGTAACTATTAAAATACCTGTAAATATTAATTAGAACTATGATAAAGGCTGTTATTATTGATGATGAAATTTCGTCGAGAGAAACATTAAACATAATGTTGGAAATGTATGCTCCTGATATTAAAATTATTGCTGAAGCTGATGGAGTTAGATCGGGAATAAATATAATAAATGAACTCAATCCGGAACTGGTATTTTTAGATATTCATATGGGAGATGGAAGTGGTTTCGATTTATTAAATAATTTTCAATCGAATAATTTTAGGGTGATTTTTGTAACTGCTTATGAAGAATATGCCATCAAAGCCTTTAAATTTAGTGCGCTCGATTATTTGGTAAAACCAGTAACTCCTGATGATTTAGTTCTTGCTGTAAAGAAAATGGAGCTAGCTCAAGACAAAGAAATATGGCAGGAACAACTGCAAGTCTTAGAAAGCAATTACGCTACTGCTAATCAATCGTTTGGTAAAATTATTTTAAAAACAGCAGATGCTATACATATTGTAGAAATAAGCGATATAATCTATTGTAAATCAGAAAATAATTATACGTACATCTATTTAATGGGAGAAAATAAACTAGTTGTATCACGAACCTTAAAGGAATTTGATGAACTTTTAGGAGATGTTAGCTTTCTACGGGTTCACCAATCCTACTTAATTAATTCAAATCAAATTGATTATTTCGACAAGAAAGAAGGCGGAGCAGTCGTTATGAAAAATGGAAATAAAATCCCTGTTTCGTTTCGAAAAAAAGAGCAATTGCTTCAGCTAATCCAAAAGCTGGGAAGACAGCTTTAATCCATTTTCCATTCTAATAAATATAAATTAAACAGATTTACGCCTTACGAATTCTCATTAAGTACTTACGATTACTCATTTACTAAGTAACACACATGTGTTTAGATTTACTTTTACACTTCAAATCTAAAAACAAAGTATTATGAAAAAAATGATGATCTTATTTAGCATTATGTTATTTACTGTAACATTAAGTGCTCAAACCGTAAAAATTTCAGGGACTCAAACAAAAGGCAGTGCTGCAAAAAATGCAGAATTAAAATGCAATCCTGTAACAATTGCTAAAACGATGACAATTACCAAAATTGAAGGTGACTGTCAGGGTTTTTGGATAGTAAAAGGAAGCGATATTGTTCATAGATTCTATGATAACAAAGCTCCTATGGGTACTAAACTTGCTGCGGGTACATATTATATCTATCCTAATTTGAAGCCCAACAAAGCCACGGCAAGTGTAACCGTGTCGCTTAAGTAAGCGCTTCAAAAACAAATCATTACATTGTTTAGTCGGATGAGTAATAGATTTTTTAGAATAAGGAAAATAGCACGTTTAGTTTTGAGTGTAGCAGTTATTTCTATCGCATGGACTGCTTGCACTGGAGAAAAAACGAATATTTCGGACTTGAAACTATGTAAATCAATCGAGAAGAGTGGCTGTAAATTCGACAGCCATTCTTTTGATTCATCACAACCTTTAATATATTGTTCTTTTGTGATTCATAATGCTAAAACTACATCCGACGTAAAAATTGCATGGCATTATCAGGGCGATAGAAGAGTTCTTATAAAAGACACCCTGTTTAGGATAAAAGCAAATGCACCTAAAATACAATTCCAATCTAGCTTAAACAAGCCATTAAATGGATGGCCAAGAGGGATATATGAAGTTGAGATTTCCCTGGAAGAGGAAAAATTAGTTTCTGTTGTTAAGAGTTTTTCAATCAAGTAAAAAAGTTCAGAAACCTAATATTATGATAAAATTAGCATTAAAATATACTGCATTAACCATATTTTTATCTTTTATCGGAATTAGTGCACGAGCTCAATTACAAACAGATAGAACCTATGGTTTCAAAATCAACATCCCAAGCAATTGGTCCAAAAGTTCGAGCATGGATGGTACCGACAAGGTTTTTGACTATGCCAGCCCCGATCAGAATGCCGCTATTCAGTTGCGAGCATTTATGGCGGAAGCTCGTATAACAGTCGATTTGCTTGCCCAAGTAAACGAACAAAATTTACTACCAGCAGGCACAAAAAAACTGAGTTTAAGTAATTATACTTCAAGCAATGGAATACCAGGGAAACAAGGTTTGTATAGTATGAATTACAATGGAAACGAAGTGAGTATGGCTGTGTTTTATACCGTACAAAATGGAAAAGGTTATGTTTTAACAGCCATTATTCCAACATCAATGATTAATCAAAAAGGAGAGGAAATCAAGCGAATTACAAGATCTTTTGTTATTGATGGTTTTGAGCAGCAATCTAGTTCTGCAAGAACTGAAAATGCTTCATCTCGATTTAGTGGATTAGCAGGAGGAACTTCTTCAACAAATAAAGCCACTCCTTTCCATATAAAGAATATTAAACTAAGTGATAAAATTGATGCAAATAAAAGAGCCATTAATCCAGGTAATAGTTTTAATCCGCGTACGGCTGAGATAAATGCTGTGATTGAATTTTCAGGCAGTACTGACTCTGACTTAATTGTTAGTTGGATCTATAAAAACTGGGATCAAACAATATTGAGTGAGAGATATAATTTTACAGATAAGGGCGGAATAGGAGTTGTCTCTATTACAAAGCCAAATAATGGATGGCCTATTGGTAATTATTCAGTGAAAATTGAAATAGGGAATAAAGTGATACGCGAATTAGCTTTTACTGTTTCAGAACAAAGCTCTATGAGTAGAAATAATAACACCAATGTTTCCTCTATTGCTGGTACATATAAATTAATAAGTCGTTCAGATGGTAAAGATGTGGGTTATTGGTATAACATTCTAAACAAAGACGGTACCTATGGTATTAAAACTAAGTCACCTCAAGGAAATCTTAGAGCTGGAGTGGCAGGTACTTGGAAAGTACGTGGTAATAAGGTTACTACCCACTTTACAAATTCCGGATTAGATACAGTTTATACTATAGAAAATGGTCAAATGAAAAAAGTAACTCCCAATGGTGTAGTTTTAATTTACAAAAAGCAATAAAAATCAGATGAATTTTACGGAGGCGGATAAACGGAAAATTAAAACAAAACAAATTACAATTGCCCTGATAGCTTTTGCTCTGGCCTATTATTTTTTCGATAAAAACAACAATTTGGTCCGCACTTTTAATAGAGTTTCCTCTACTTTGAGAGGGTAATAATTAATTAAAATCAATTAAATATGAAACTTAGATTTATACTTATAGCAACAATTGGTTTAGCTTATACACTTTCAAGTTGCAATTTTAGCTCAGCCAAAATTAAAGACGCGAAAATGTGCACAAGCTTAAGTGCTAATTTATGCAACGACGACAATCCTGTTTTTGAATCAACTACAGCAGAAATTTTTGTCAGTTGCCAGCTGAAAAATGCACCAGAAAATACAGATATTGAGTTTGCTTGGTTTTACTATGGGCAACAGAAAATAAGTATCGAAGCCCTTAGCTTAAATTCAGGTTCAAATACAGGCACTCTAAACTTGCAATCGAGCATAAATCGACCAAATAATGGCTGGCCTCTTGGAGATTATGAAGTAGTCATTAGTATTCTAGATACGGATAAAGATCCAATTATTAAAAAGTTTAGTGTAGAATAAATAAAGTTATTAAGTGCATCTATTTATTATAAAAAAAATAAACTCCAAGTATGAAAACTCCCATGAAATTTATTGTCGTTTTTATTTTAGCCTCCTTGACAATTCAATCTGTTCAAGCTCAAAATAATACATATCAGAATGCTTCACTTGATGTTTTTACTAAAACCTATAATGCTAATGATCAATCTCTTTCAAACAATATAGATAGAGATATAAGCGCAGGAGTTAGTCCAGTTGGCATTAATTTGGAAAACAATTCGATTCAAATTATGTATCTGAATCAGAATTTATTCAATATGCAAGCCTGGGCTATAGAGTACTATAAAACCTCCAATGAAATCTCGAATGGAATTACTGCTAAAATTCAAAACGAAGCTTATATCCCTATGGGCATCACTTCTGATAATACAAGTTTGTACGTTTTGTATATCAAAGGAGATGGGAAGGTGTCGGCCTGGCAGCTGGTGGAATCTTCTCAAAATTTAAATGAAGTTTCAGAAAATGTAAGTCCCTATTTGGATCAGGGTTATATACCTGTAGGAATTACTTTGCACAACGACTTGTATTATGCCCTTTTGCTTAAAATAGAAGAGAGCACCTTTAAAAGTTGGGAAATTCAAGGCTTCCAAGGCGAATACAATATGAATAGCGATATTAAACAGAAAATTAACCAGAATAAAATCCCATTTGGCTTCCTTTCAAAAGAGGGCGTATTCAATGTGCTTTATGTGGGATTTTAGTCATAAATAAAACAGGATGAAAAACAGACTTATTTCGTTTTTTGCACCAATACTAATCCTGCTTATTCTAGCAAGTATTGATGTGAAAGCACAATTGCAAGTAGACAGAACCTACGGTTTCAAAATTAACATCCCCTCCAACTGGAGCAAATCTTCCCATATGGATGGTACCGACAAGGTTTACGACTATTATAGCCCTGATCAGAATGCTGCTATTCAGTTGCGAGTATTTATGGCGGATGCTCGCATAACTGTCGACTTGCTTGCCCAAGTAAACGAACAAAATTTACTTCCGGCGGGCGCCAAAAAACTCAGTCTGAGTAATTCTACTTCAAGCAATGGAATACCAGGGAAACAAGGTTTGTACAGTATGAATTACAATGGAAACGAAGTGAATATGGCTGTGTTTTATACCGTACAAAATGGAAAAGGCTATGTTTTAACTGCTATCATTCCAACATCTATGCTCGAACAAAAAGGGGAAGAGGTCAAACGCATTACAAAATCTTTTGTTATTGATGGATTTAAAGCACCCATAGCCAAACAAGATAAAAAGCCTTCAGGTTTAGGAGGATTAATGGGAGGAACAAGTGCTAGCAATAAGCAAGCTAATCAACAAGATAATTCAGCTTTTTCAGGGAGTGGTTCAGGTGGAATGTCCGGTGGTTCTGGTAATAATAACAGGCTAATTGGTCAATATAATAAAACTCATCGTGCCGATGGTTTGTCAATAATGTATCATGAAACAATAATTCTTAATGCTAATGGAACATACGTTTATAAGATACAAAGAGGAACTGATCCTCATCCTGGTATAAAGGAAGGAAAATGGAAACTAAATGGTGATGTACTAATATTGCGTCAGAATAATAGTGATGTATATACATATACAGTTAAAGATAATTTCTTATACAAAACTTATGACGGCAAAATAGAATCAACTTTCAAAAAACAATAAGCTCATAAATATTAATAAGATGAAAACAAAAAGCCTTTTAAATATCGCAGTAATATGCATCATATTAGTGCTTGTAAGCAGCAATTTGTTCGCTCAGTTACAAAGTGACTCAAAATTTGGTTTCAAAATCAACATCCCAAGCAATTGGTCCAAAAGTTCGAGTATGGATGGTACTGACAAGGTTTTTGACTATGCCAGTCCCGACCAGAATGCTGCAATACAATTGCGTGCATTTATGGCGGATGCTCGCATAACAGTCGATTTGCTTGCCCAAGTAAACGAACAAAATTTACTTCCGGCTGGCACAAAAAAACTGAGCTTAAGTAATTATACTTCAAGCAATGGAATACCAGGGAAACAAGGTTTGTATAGTATGAATTACAATGGAAACGAAGTGAGTATGGCTGTGTTTTATACCGTACAAAATGGAAAAGGTTATGTTTTAACAGCCATTATTCCAACATCAATGATTAATCAAAAAGGAGAGGAAATCAAGCGAATTACAAGATCTTTTGTTATTGATGGTTTTGAGCAGCAATCTAGTTCTGCAAGAACTGAAAATGCTTCATCTCGATTTAGTGGATTAGCAGGAGGAACTTCTTCAACAAATAAAGCCACTCCTTTCCATATAAAGAATATTAAACTAAGTGATAAAATTGATGCAAATAAAAGAGCCATTAATCCAGGTAATAGTTTTAATCCGCGTACCGCTGAGATAAATGCTGTGATTGAATTTTCAGGCAGTACTGACTCTGATTTTATTGTTAGTTGGATCTATAAAAACTGGGATCAAACAATATTGAGTGAGAAATTTAATTTTACAGATAAGGGCGGAATAGGAGTTGTCTCTATAACAAAGCCAAATAATGGATGGCCTACTGGTAGTTATTCAGTGAAAATTGAAATGGGGAGTAAAGTGATACGCGAATTAGCTTTTACTGTTTCAGAACAAAGCTCTATGAGCAGAAGTAATAACAACAATAATTCTTCATCAAACAGCCGATCAGAAAAAAATGAAGTTACCATTTCAGGAAATGGAAGGAATGGAACCTATACATTTAATAAAAGTGGTTCATATCCTATCAAATGGAATGAAACAGTTGTAATTAGAGGTCTGGATAATTCAGGAACCAATGCACTTGAATTGTATTTGTATAACAACAAAGGTACTGGGACTTTTTCTTATGGACTTTCAACAAAAGGTAAATCAACTTTCACAATTGGAGCCGTTGATGGTAAAGGTCTTGATGGTAGTCCTGATGGTTCATCAACAGGTTCGTTAACAGTAACCGAATATCGTGAAGGTGGTATGATTAAAGGTCATTTTACGGCTCGTGTAAAAGGTCACAATATTAAAGGCAGTTTTTCCCTTGCCTTACCAACGCCCAAAGATTTCGGTGGATATGACTTAAAATAATGGTCTATAGGGCTATTTTGAGGAGGAAAAGGATAATACAGCAATTAAATCTAATGATATGAAATACAATAAATGGAATGTTTTTTTCAGTGTGATTATAGGATTGATGTTTGTTTCTACTACGCTGAATGCTAAAGATTTTGACGACAAGCAATACAAATTTAAAATCAGTATTCCGGATTCGTGGAAATCGAATATTGCGATGGATGGAACCGATAAAATCTATGACTTTTTAAGTCAGGACGAATTTGCTATGATTCAGCTCAGAGCATTTAAAGCGGATGTAACTTTATCAATGGATTTGTTAATTCAAGTGTATGAAGATAATTATTTGGCAAAAGGATCGAAGAGAGCCAATTTGAGTAAAAACAATCTACCATCTGGAATTCCTGCAACGCATGGGAAGTATGTATTGGATGAAGAAGGGATTGAAATAATTACGGAAGTGTATTATGTTTTGCTAAAAGGACAGGGCTATACAATTACCACCGTTATTCCAACAGTTATGCTAGCTCATTATCAGGGTGATATAAATCAGATCCTGAATTCGTTTGTTATTCCAGGTTATGAAAGAAAGGTTCCGTCTGAAAATAATTTAGGTGGAATAAGTGATAATAGCAATTCAAGTGGTTTGAGCGGACTAGGTGACAATTCTAAGAGCTCTAGCGGATTAGGAGGTTTAAGCGGTCTAAGTGCAGGATCAACAACAGAGGATAATTTTAGCGGATTGAATCAAACGGAGAACAATGCTATTCAGCCTTATGATGGGGTTAATATTATTAGCGTAAAGATAGGAGATAAGCTCATAAGCGATACGGAAGTAGACGTTCCAAAGACCGTTTTCGTTCCAGAAACTGAAGTTATATATGCCGTTTTTGATTGGATAGGAGAAGGAGCTAGTGGTCAAGAAATGAAAATGGCTTGGATTTACGATCAGGATATTTATACAATTGACGAAACATTTTATACGTTTTCCGAGTTTGAAACTGAGGGAGGCTATAATACTTTTTTAGAAATGCCCTATCAAGGGTGGCCGGAAGGCGACTATCATATTGAATTTAGTATTGTCGGTCAAATAGTATATGAAGCCAAATTTAGCGTTTCTGAAAGTGGAGGAGAGACCACCCAAGATGATTTTAACAGTGCCGATGATGCAGGAGGCTGGAGTCAAGTAGATGAAAGTAATTTGTTTGAAGGTGTAAAAGTTAAAGGAAGTATTTTGGTGGAGCAGAACTACGATGAATATGATAAATATGATGAACCAGATCATCGTAAGGAAAAATCTAAAAAGAATAAATCAAGAAATAAAGATATAGTAGGCCTTTATAATTTTATTGAAAGATCTGATGGTAAAGATTTTATGGATTATTGGCATATTACCATAAATAAAGACGGCACTTATGTTGATAAGCATCAACAAAAAGGGGACACTTATGTTGGCGGTGAAGAAGGCACATGGACATTGGATGGTGACAATTTGCATTTAAAAGGAAAGGGCGCCAATTTTACTACAGACTTTATTGTTGAAAAGAACGAAATGAGCAGAAGATCTGATAGTGGAATTACTTTTTGGTTTAGGAAAAAGTAAAAATAATTAATGAGATCAGTTAGGAATTACCTGCGCAAAAAAACAGAAAAATGAAAAACTCAATCAAGACTAAACAAATTATTATTGCACTCTTAGCCTTTACTTTGGCTTATTTTGGAGTACAAAAACTCTTTTTTAATTCCTCTGATTTTGAGGAAATAATGATAGAGGCAGCTGCAGAGCTCAACGAATCTTGTCCAATAATGGTGGATAGCGAAACGCGACTGGATAATGCTGAAGTAATTGATAATGATATTTTTAGATATAATTATACTTTGCTCACCAGTGTTCGCTCTCAGATGGATGTGAAGGGCACATCAAATTACTTAGAGCCTTTATTGATCGACCAAGTTAAATCCAACGCCGCACTTCAGATTTATCGCGAAAACAGAATTACTATGGCTTATTACTATTACGATAAAAATGGGTCTCTAGCCTTTAAGATTTTAGTTACACCCGAAAAATATAACAATTAAATAAATTCAATAACCTTTAAAATAACTTATTATGAAAAGAAAACATTATGTATGGATTTTAGTTATCGGATTCTTATTTTATCTGATTTATACTGGCGGTTGTGAATTTTCCTCAGCAAGTATTTCTGACGGAAAAGTATGTACATCTTTAAATGGAAGTGTTTGTGATAGTGATAACTCAACTATTTCAGGTAATCCGTCAGTTATTTACGCTAGCTGTAAATTAAAGTATGCTCCGGAAAGTACCGATATAAAATTTACCTGGTATTATTATGGTCAAACTAAATTTGAAATTGACCATGGCACCTTAAATTCTGGTACTAATGGATCCAATGTAGATGTCTATTCCAGCATTTCACGTCCAAACAATGGATGGCCTGCCGGTGAATATGAAGTTGTTATGCAGGTAATGATAGATGGAAAAGATCCACTAATTAAAAAATTTGAAATTCAATAGTTAACGCTTGGGGCTTAGTTGAAATTATAAATTCAGCAAGCCCCATTTATTTCTAAGTGAGGTAGGATGGGGTATAAATTGTTTTGCATTCTACTTTATAATCAAGGTAAGTGCTAGGAGCAGATAGATTTAAAAAGTATAATAATAATGAGAAGAATAGTCCTTTTAATTATTTTATTTAGCATTGGAATCCAATACAGTTCCTTTGCTCAAGTTTGGGCAGTGAATAGTTTTGTTTCAGATATTGAAGATGCGGTAGCTGAAGTAAATACAAAAGCACGAGCAAAAGACCTCAGTGGAGCGCTGTCAGGTTTAGATAAACTAAACGATTATATTAGGAGGAATGAACACAGATTTAGTGATTGGTATGAAAAAGCACGTGAAGAAGACCCCGGTTTTAGCTTAGAAATAAATGATGCTGGTTTAGTGGAACAGCTTCAATTAGAGTATTGGCGAAGTATGCTCGTGAAAGTGAATAGAAATAAGAGGTTAGTCACAGAAGCTTTTGAGGGTATACGCTATGATGAAGCTTTAGATGATCAGGATGTTGCTTGGTCGTATTTGCAAACAATTTATAAAACCGGAAAATCACTTATAGCTATTGCAGAAAGCTATAAGGAAGGAAGTGTTTTGGGTGTATTTTTTAACACAAAAGAAGGTTTGGATCAATTCGTGGATGATTATGCTAAAATACTAAGTTCTGAAAATCAACGGTTAGAAACAGAAGCTAAAGAAGCTAATCTTAAGCGGATGCTTAGCAAGGCCAAGCTAATGGAGCGTAACTACCTTGCCATTGAAAAAAAAATGAATAATAGTCTGGCCATTACAAAAGGTTTTGTAGAGAAAATAGAGACTTTGAAACAAATTGCGAAAGGTTTGAATAAGAGTCCTCGTTTTAAAATTGACCCAACAGACTCACGTTATAATTTTTACGGATCAAAATACCTTCAGGAAATTGTAGCAGAAGCAGCCCGGTTTAAGGAAGGCTATATTCAATGGGAAAATTTTGAGAATTCGTTTAATAATTCGATCGCTAAAGCTTTTCGCGAAAAACAAAATGTATTGGGCGAAATAAGAGAATCAGATGATGTTGCAGTAAAAGCTGCAAAAAAAGATGAAGTAAATGATGTTTACAATACCTTTAAAAATGATGCAAATAGGCAATACCATGATTTAAAAAAGACCTATAACCAGGCCGGTGATGCGGTAGAAATCAATCTTAATTATCGACTTAGTGGATTTGAGCCTGCTCAATATCCGTCTGGTCAAACATCTAATTCAGGTTCTTCGGGCAGCGAAATCAGATTAAGTGCCGTTAAAGCTGAGGCCGATGTCCAAGATTTAGTGAATCACATTCATTTGGGTGTAAGAGAAGTAAATCAATTGGCTAATCAAAGGCAAATGAAAGCAGCTATTGATAGATTAACGGCCTTGAATAGAAGAATCGATAATGAATTGAGTTTCTCCTTTGGGAAAGATTACCGTACAGCCAGAGAAGAAAATCCAAACTTTAAAATTCAAGTTAATGCCCAATTGAGCGGACAATTTAAAGCGGCCTATTGGGAAAGTAGTATGAAAAAGAATGCGTCTTTGTTAATTGAATTGACTAATAAGTATTATAATCCCACCAAAAGTAATGCCGGAATGTATTGGAAGTCTTCTTACGCAATTTGTAAAAGTATTTACGATATTTTGCAAGTAAAGCCTAATGTTGAAAAAGAACTTAAAGAAAAAGGAAAACAAGAAGCCTGGAATAAGTTTGAGGAAAGCGTAGATGGTCTAAAAGACGATATAAAGAAAATAAAAAAAGCAATTGAAATTGGTTACAACACTCCGGAAACCAAAGCAAATATAGGAGCATTGATGAAAAAGGTAAGAATAGCAGCCAGTTATTTGGAAAATATGGCTTCTTATATGCGAGCAAACGAAGAAGAAGCAAGCCGCTTTTATTCGCTCATCGATCGTTTAAATAAAATCAAAAAAGAAATTGAATCAGGACCCCGAAAATTGGTTGATAATTTTTCCGATTCGAGATACAATTTTAACGAATCAGACTTCTATGGTGAATTGAAAGTCTTGGTCAGCGATTATAAAGAAGAAGAAATTTATTGGAATCAATTTGATCAGAATTTTAATGCGTTGATTAAGAAAGCAGAATATTCAAAATATCAGGTAATTGAAAATATCAAAGGCACTGATGATTTCGAAGAAAAAAAGCAACAAGCAATTAAAACAGAAACCAAAGACTGGGATGGTTTTGATACTTATGCCAAAAGGAAGCGCGATGATTTATATGATTTAAAAGATCAAAGCACCTCGTCGAACAACTCCAATACAACAGAAAATCAATTGTTTGCAGGATCGAAAGTAAGCTCTGGAATAGTAGCTAGCGATACTGAGGATGAAAATAAAATCACTAAGGAAAATAGTGAATCAAATAAACCTTCAGGCAAAAGGATAAAAAACACCTTTTATCATAATATTTGGGGAGACAAAGGAGGTAATTCTAAGTTGTATTTTCATCAAAATGGATCATCTGTAATGATGGAAAATCCTAGTAGAAGTGGAAGTAAGAAGGGTAATATCATAAACGGAGTTTTGACTTTTAATTTTAGAAATTCAAATAATGACACTTATAAGGTGGAGTATAAATTAGTGGGTGATGGATATAAGATGGAGGTTCGGAAAGAAATGACTGATCGGATGATTTCTGATAAATTGCTTATTTCGAATAATTTTACTGCACCCAAACAAAAAGAAATTGAGGAATATCGTGCAAAAAACGGTTCTGTCGAAATTTCAGAATTGATATATAAAGGAAGTTTTTTTGCGATGACAAATGATTCTGATCATGATGCCGTACGTGATGACTTTGATAATTGTCTTAATACCTCCGAAGGATTAACCGTAGAAAACGGCGGTGTAAATATTATGGGTTGCCTTACTGGGCTTAGTGGTTTTTCTGTCTCAGGAAAAGATTCTGATTCAAAGGGAATTTCTAAAAGTAGTTTTAGTGGAAGTAGTAAAAATTCTTCGGATGCAAACAAGACTAAAGTAGAATCGAAGAAAGAGATTTCAGCTGGTGGTTCAAATAAAAAAATCTCGAATAGGCGAAAGCAGGATTTAGAGCGTGTTTTAGTTGGAAAGATAAGTAACGATGGTGATGGCAAAGGAGAATACCGCTCCCTAGCAATAGAAAACATTAGCCTAGACGATATGTTCGAATTTAAACTTTTGTCAGGTGAAATCTACAATATACAGGTTATTTGGCGCGATAAAACGGGCTCTTGGGAAACGAAATACAATGGTAAAGAAACAAGCTTTGAGGCTTCTGATTTTATAGAAAATACGTCTGCTTCAGTTACGCATTTAAATTTCGTAGTCAATTCAAATCATAATTTTTGGAAAAAAGGATCTGTACCTTGTGAGATGGAGGTCTGGCATTTAAAATCTAATGATCAAGATGCACCATCACACCAACAGGATTTTGCCCAAATGAGGGAAGAGGAAACAGCAAATAAACAAGGAAATACTACCAATAAAACGGACACGAAAGTTGTAAAAGACAATCCATGGGCAAAGAAGAAAACATCAATATCAACAGAAAAGAAAGTAGTTGAGGAAAAGCCTATTGTTAAGAGTAATTCCAAGGTTGCAGCTGAATTTAGCGCACTACTTAAAAAAGCGGATGAATCATTCAATAAAAAGTATTGGAACGAAGAGCAAGGCCCCAGGTCTTCATCAAATCCCAAACAAGAATCCATCAATTTATTAAGGCGTGCCGAACAATTAATTGGGCAGGAGAAACATATACTTGCACGCTATGATTTAGTTTACAAATTGGTTAGCACCTATTCTGGTTATGCAAAAAGGGTTTCTGCAAATTCGGCCAAAGTGGACTTTATAAAATTGGCAGCTGGATTAGCAAACAAATATGGAGGATCAGCTTCGTCTATTTCAAAAGAGTTTAACGGAATGAGCGCTGCAAAAACCAAATCTATGGCCTACACTAAGATTGCAAGTTCTTGGAGAGTTTTGGCCCAAGCCGCTATGTGGGGAAAAGGTGAATACAATAGAATGTATTGTGATAAGGAAACAAAGAGATATTACCAAATGGCTTTGAGTAATGATCCAACAAATACACAGTTAAAGAAGATTGTAGAGGATATTAACGCACCTAAAAAAGCACGCAGATAAGGGCTATTCTGATTTATAAATTGGGTGTAATGAACATGAGTTAGAAAGTAAAAAAGTAAAAATATAAAATAATAAAGCGATGAGAATAGTAAAAATTTTAGCAATTGGGCTTTTGTCAGTAGCCTTAATTAGTAGCTGTAAATCGGTAAAAAAAATCACTCAAGGCGATAATGGTTTAACTAAACTCTTCAGTGCCATTGGCGGAAAAGCTGGAAAGCAAATTGATAAATATATGGATATTCAGGTGGAGAATTTGAGTCGCGAATTGGAAAATGCCACTGTTCGAAAAGAAAAAGAAAGCATTCGTGTAACTTTTGAGTCGGGCGTATTATTTGCAATAAATTCAGCGGATTTAGGAATTGTAGCCAAAGCAAATATCACACGCCTGGCCGATGTTTTAAATAAGTATTCGGAGACATTAATTTTAGTGGAAGGTCATACAGATAATACAGGCGATATGAGTTTTAATCAAACTCTTTCGTCCAATCGTGCTAAAAGTGTCGCTTCCTTTTTAATATCTAAAGGCGTAAATACCAGTCGATTAAATACTGAAGGATTTGGGCCTTCACGACCTGTAGTTGACAATACAACTTCTGCAAACAGAGCTCTAAACAGAAGAGTGGAGCTTGTTGTGTATCCATCAGATAATCTGGTTAAAAAAGCCAAAACAGGGAGTATTGACAATTTATTCTAGTACTTGGTAGCTTAGATGCAAAGCCTTATTCATTAAAAAATAAATAAAAAGAAAAAAGATGAAAAATTTTAAATTGGTTTTTTTAATTGCAGTACTTAGTTGTACGATTTTTAGTACAAATGCTTTTTCTCAAAAAAAAGTCTACAAAACTACTGGTAGCCAACAAAATGTATATTTAGTAGAAGGTACTGTGGTCCCAGATGCTAGGGGATTTGCTACACAAGGTGTATTGTTTTATGATCATAATTGTCCTATAAATGGTGGTCGTGCGAACCTTGGATTTCGAAAAGGAACTTTAATAAAGTTCAATGAAAAAGGGCAAGCAATAGGAGGATATTTAATGGTTGACATAAAAATGCCAATAAATGGTGGAAATATATATGTAAATTTTCAAAAAGGTAAATTAATTCGATTCAATGCCCGTGGACAAGTGACTTCAGGCTTTTTAGTTTATGATCAACTTTTGCGGATACCTGGCTCATCAGTTAAATCTTATGCTTTTAAAAAAGGAACCTATGTAAAGTTTAATGAAAAAGGATTTGCCTTTGAAGGTTTTCTTACGGTAGATCATAAATTATATATAGGGGGCGGAAAGTCAATTTATTTTCAACATAGTAAATTGATTAAATTTAATAAATTGGGACAAGTGGCACAAGGTGTAATAAAGCATGACCATCATCTTATGCAGTCCAGCGGCAAGTATTACAATTATAAGGCTGGTACAACAATAAAAATTAACGATGCTGGCCGAGTTTTTGGTGGTAATATATAGTAATGTATTTTGATATCTAAAGCATTATTAATTATTTAAATATCAGGTAATTATACTAACAGAGATTAAATTTAATAAAACATAGAATAGTGAAAATTATTTATTCGGTAAATTAATAAATTATGAAGAACAATTTTATTTTAATAGGAATGATAATTGTTTCATTCTTATTCAGCACTCAGCTTTCTGCACAAAACAAAGTGTATACAACAGTAAGTGGTAATAATGTTTATTTTGTTAAAGGAAAAGTTGTTTTGAATAACAAAGGACTCGTAACACAAGGCGTCTTAGGCAAAGATTTTCCTTTTGCAATTCCAAGTGAAAGGGTTATTAAATTTCAAGCTGGACATTGGGTGAAATTTAATAGTAATGCAAAAGTTTATGAAGGATTTTTAGCAAATGATCACCCGCTTCAAGCTACTGGAAGAAATAGTGCTTATTGGTTTAAAAAAGGAACTCAGGTTAAATTTGATGACAAAGGTTTCTTGTATGAGGGCACCACTGCTAAGGCCATTACTATGACCCTTTCAAATAATCGAAATGTTAGAATACCAGCGGGAACTTTAGTTAAATACAATGCACAAGGTAAAGTCACTAATTACAATCCACGGTAAGCAGAATCCTAATTTGTAAAACAACTAAGTGAAAAATTAAGGGACTTTTTTAATTCAAGGCTTTTGCATATCGATAGTTATAATAAATATTCTTTAATTCTAAACCCATGAAAAAATTGTTATTTTTATTCTTAGTAGGCATTTTTACTCATACATCTTCTTTAGCTCAGAAATGGGCAGTGAATAGTTTTGTTTCAGAAATTGAAGATGCGGTAGCTGAAGTAAATGCAAAAGCTAGTGCAAAAGATATTGTTGGTGCTCTGGATGATCTGAGCAAATTAAATTCGAAGATTCGATTTAGTCAACATAGTTTTCAGACTGAATATACTAAAGCACGAGAGGAAGATGGTAGTTATCAGTTTTCTTTGAATGTCAAACTGCTTCCTCAGATGAGTGTCCTGTACTGGGGAAAAATGTTACAAAAGGTTGATAGAAATAAGAAGCAACTTAAAGAAGCTTTTCAGGGGATTCAATACGATGAGCAATTGGATGCTCAAGATGAAGCTTGGGCTTATTTGAAAACCATTTATAACGCTGGCAAAATGGCAAAAGACATGGTGGAGAATGCTAGTGAAGGTAATTTTTTCAGCTTCTTTTTTACTACTAAAGATGGGATTGATCAATTTGTTGAAGATTATAAGAATATAGAAAATGCTGGTTTACAAAAGCTTGAAACTGCATCTAAAGCACAGAATATTAAGCTTTTGATAAGCAAAGCGAAGCGAATGGAAAGAAATTATATTGTTTTAGAAGAGAAAATTAGGAAGGGTTTTGGCATAGTAGATGGTTTTAATGAAAAAGTCAACGTTTTAAGAAAAATTGCCGCAAATATTAATCAACAACCGCAGTTTAAGATTGATTGGACTGCCGATCGCTATAGTTTTAAAGGAACAAAATATTTAGATAGAATTAGAAGTGAAGGAGACCGACTAAAAAGTGGAAGCATTCAGTGGGCAAATTTTAAGAATTCATATTCTTCCTCTATGAAAAGGGCTTTTCAAGAAAAAGAAAACGCCTTGACTGAGATAAGAAAGTCGGACGATACTGGTGCAAAAAGAGCAAAAAGTGATGAAGTAAGAGATGCGTATGAAACATTCAGTAAAAATGTGTCAAGCTACTTTAAATCTCTGGAACAAGACTATGCTGATGGAGAAAGCATGGAAGATTTTAACTACAATTATAAATTGCAAGGTTTTGGACCTATTCAATATCCAACGGGACAAAGAATGGATGGTGGACATGCTGGAGAGCAATTCAGATTAAGTACTGTTCAGGCTGAGGCAGATGTGCAAAGTCTTATCAATTTGATTCATGCAGAAGTCAAGGCGGTAAACCAATTGGCGAATCAGCGGCAGATGAAATCAGCAATAAATACAATTAACAGTTTAAACCGGCGAATGGATGCTGATTTAAGTCGTTCTTTTAAAGAGGATTATCGCAAATCCAGGGAGGGAAACCCAAACTTTAAAGTTGAAGTTAAAGCAAAACTCAGTAGTCAGTTTAAAGCAGCTTATTGGGAAAACAGCCTTAAAAAAACGGCAAAGCGTCTCACTGAATTACGCAATATGTATTTTTCAACGCCTAAAAGTAATGCGCGTAAATATTGGGAAGTTACTTATGCCATTTGTAAAAATATTTACGACGTAGTTCAACTTCCACAAGATGCAATGAAAGAGCTCAAGGAAAGTGGTAAACAAGGATCTTGGGACAAAGTGAAAGAAAGTATTGATGGAATCAAAGACGATTATGTAAAGGTGGAAGCCGCATTTAGAATGAAGAATAATGATCAAATGCGCAAGGATAAGGTTCAAATTTTGATGAATCGAGCTAGGACTGCTGAAAGCGCATTGGAATCAATGGCCAGTTATATGCGAGCAAATGAAGAAGAAGCCTCTCGTTTTTATACCCTGCTTGATAGATTAAATAAAATCAAAAAAGAGGTGGAATCCGGACCTTCAAAATTTGTTGACAATTCAGATTCGAGATACAATTTTGACGAAACAGCTTTCGATGAGGAATTAGAAGAACTGGTCAAAGATTTTAACGAAGAAGAAATAAGTTGGAATCAATTTGATCAGAAATGGAATGCTTTAATCAGAAAAGCGGAGTCGCAAAAGGATAGAGTCATTGCTAATTTAAGAGCCTCAGACGATTTAGGAAGCAAAAAAAGCCAGGCCATCAATACAGAAACCCTCGATTGGGATTATTTCGATTCCTTTGCCAAAGAAGAACGCGATAAATTATTTGATGCAAAAGATCAGAGCTTCTCATCGAATAAATCTAATAATGAGGAAAAGCAATTGTTTGCAGGTAGTGAAGTTGACCTAAAAATGGTCTCGGATGATAATAATGATAATTCACAGTCAAATTCAAATCTTTCAGATACATCTACTTTTTATGGCGTTGGCTCGAAAACGAATAACAGTGGAATGATTAGCAAAAATAAGGGGGCTAGCGGGCTTCCAGCGGAAAGTATAGAGAACAAGGAGATAGTAGGGAAGATTACTAATTTTGGGAATGGTACAGGAAAATATTGTTCACTAGACGTTAACAAACTTTCAGATAAGGATATCTTGGAATTTAAGAAATTGAGTGGATCGTTGAACTATGTCCAAATAATTTGGAGAAACACCAAAGGGCATTGGTTTACCAAATATTCGGGCAGCCGTACTAAGTTTGAAGCTGGTGAATTTTTAAAAGACATTAGCTCCGATATTACGCATCTCAATTTTGTTGTCAATGCCAAACACAATCGTTATAAACAAGGGGAGACTGTTTGTGAAATGGAGGTTTATCATTATCCATCTGAGGAAAATTCATCTTCAAATTCAAAAAACAATTCACAATCAAACTCAAGTTTAACCGGTAGCTCTGCTTTTGAAGGAGCTGATTCGAAAACAAATACTAGCTCAAATTCATCCAGTAGCACTGCTTTTGAAGGAGCTGGTTCGAAAACAAATACTAGCGGAAGGATTAAGGGAAAAGAGGGGGTTAGCGTG
>CAYPOW010000015.1:0-3233 GCA_964412145.1 uncultured Draconibacterium sp. | reverse complement strand
TGGTTCGAAAACAAATACTAGCGGAAGGATTAAGGGAAAAGAGGGGGTTAGCGTGTCTCATCCCACTAAAGATCGCCAAAAATCGCAGGCTAAGCAGGCAACAACTGTACCAAAACAAAAGCATATTCAGGAACTTAGTCCAGGAGTTGGTGCTGATTTCAACGTATTGCTAAATAAAGCCGCCGATGCATTTAATAAAAAGTATTGGAAAGAAGAGCAAGGCCAGAGGGCTTCATCAAATCCAAAACAAGAATCGCTAAATTACTTAAAACGCGCTCAGCAATTGATTGACAAACAAGCTCATATAGAAGCTCGCTATAGTATGGTGTACAGACTTCTAGAGGCTTATTCAGAATATGCTAAGCGTGTATTTGCTAATACGGCAAAAGTGGATTTCATAAACGCTGCAGGTAGTTTAGTTAGTCGATATGGTGGTAAGGTTTCGTCTGTTACAACTGGTATTAATGGGAAAACCCCAGCTGAAGAGCGTTCTGTATTGTATGTTACAATTGCTGGATCATGGAGAGAGCTTACTAAAGCAGCTATGTGGGGAGATCATGCGTATAATAAGGCATATTGTGATAAGCAAACTAAAACTTATTATGAAAGAGCTTTAAACGAAAACCCAAGCGATTATAAAATAAAAAGAATATTGGAGAGTATAAATGCACCTAAAAAAGCGCGCTAATAAGTGATGTTCTGCTTTATAGATAGGCTGTAAATAAAATGAACTAAAAAGTAAAAATCTAAAATAATTAAGCGATGAGAATATTAAAAATTTTAAGCATTGGGCTTTTGTCAATAGCCTTAATTAGTGGCTGTAAATCCGTAAAAAAAATCACACAAGGTGATAATGGCTTGACTAAACTCTTTAATTCCATTGGAGGAAAGGCAGGGAAACAGATTGATAAATATATGGATATCCAGGTAGTGAATTTAAGTCGTGAATTGAAGAATGCAACTGTTAGAAAAGAAAAAGAAAGTATCCGTGTTACTTTCGAATCGGGCGTATTATTTGCATTAAGTTCTGCAGATTTAGGAATTGTAGCCAAGGCAAATATCACACGCTTGGCCGATGTTTTGAATAAGTATTCGGAGACATTAATTTTAGTGGAAGGTCATACGGATAATACGGGCGATATGAGTTTCAATCAAATGCTTTCGGCCAATCGGGCTAAAAGTGTCGCTTCTTTTTTAATATCTAAAGGCGTAAATTCCAGCCGATTAAACACTAAAGGATTTGGGCCTTCACGACCTGTAGTTGATAATACAACTTCTGCAAACAGAGCTCTTAATAGAAGAGTGGAACTTGTTGTATATCCATCCGATGATCTGGTTAAAAAAGCAAAATCAGGGAGTATTGACAATTTGTTTTAATAGAGGTTTAAACAACTGTAAAATAAATTACACTTTTATAATTTATAAGGATAATAAAATAGAAATAAATTAAAAAAATGCAAACAATATCGAAAAAACAATTGTGGTTAATAGTCATTGGTATTTCTATTGCCGGATTTATTTTTGGGGAGATGTATCGCTCGTCACTTGAAATTTTTAATCACCGATATACCAAAACGCAACAATATGCTGAGAGTATTAAGTTAAAAATAGGCAACTCCTATTTAATTTCAGTATATGGTTCTGATGATGAAATGGGCTTGCAGAAATGGGCGCAGCTTGATTTTGGTTTTTACGCAGAGGATGATTATGGCAATGAAGTGATTAGAAAAAACATTACCGCTTCGGAGTCTCAGGAAAATGGAGGTGTAAAGAGGGCTGTTAATGGATTTGAATTTGATTATTTGCCCAAGCAATCAAGAGAGCTAATCTTGCATCTAAATTTTATTCGCGGCGACGATGTGGATATAAAAGTGTATGAGAATATTTCTGAACTGGCAAATATCACACCTGGATTATTTATTCTCCTGCTTGTTGTAGCCGTCATTTTCTTTTTCAAGGCTAGAAATGTGGCGAAATCAAATTAGAAAAATGAATTTATATCATATAAAGGAACAAACAATTCTTATAAAAATTTAATTTATGGTACTTTTTGGAATGACATTAAATGAAATTTTAATTGTTTCGGCAATTATTCTGATACTGATAGATATCTTTTTCGTATCGGATTTTCCAACACATTTGGCCTATATTTTATTGACTTATCTCTTTGCAAAGGAAATAAATCTGCCAATTCTATATCAAATAATGTTTGGAATTGGAATTTGGGTGGCACTAGTAACTTTTCATTATACCCTTTGGAGGAAGGTGATAGAAAAGATAAACGATAAATTTATTGCTCCTGGAAAACACTTTGGTGGGATGGAGGGATTTATTGGTAAGGAGGGTGTAATAAAAGAAGTTGAGGGTAAAAAGTTTATTGTCATAAATGACGAATTACATCAATTTGAATCAGACACAAAAGAAGAAATTATAGTAGGAAATAAATACCGCATTATCAATGCGAAATCAAATAAATTAATCATTTAAAAAAGAAAAGATATGGCTTTAATTTACACAATACCGCAGAATCATGTTGTTCTCATTAAACGATTTGGCAAACATTCAAGAATTCAGAGAGAAGGCCTTAGGTATATTCTACCTGGGATTGAAAGTGTTAAAATGGTGTATGAATGGAATAACATTGCTAACAAAGAAGGTTATTTTATTGAGCTATCGGAACAACAAACGGATACGCCTCCGAGACAATGTCAAACACTTGACAATGTGACGATTGACGCTAACGCTTCGATCTATTGGAGAATTACAGATCCTGTCAAAGCAGTATACGATATAGACGTTTTACCAAAATCAATTTCTGACATAGCTCTAAATACTTTAAGAGCAAATATTGGGAAAATGAAACTTGATGAGGTGCTTTCTGATAGACAGTTATTAAATGATAGAATTGCTGCGCAGCTGTCAGAAACTGCCGCCAAATGGGGTGTAATTTTCACACGAGTAGAAATTCAGGAAATTAACTATTCTAGTGATACTGCCGAAGCAATGATGCAGGAAATGACTGCAGAAAGAAAAAAACGGGCAATAATTGCCGAAGCAGAGGGGGAAGCGCAAGCCGAAGTTACTAAAGCTACAGCCGAAGCTAATGCAACTCTTATCCGTGCTAAAGCACAAGCTGAAGCTATAAAACTGATTGCAGATGCAGAAAGCATATACATTTCTAAGACCGTTGCATAATCACCTGTTTCTTTCTATTTTTATTTTTTCAATCTAAA
>CAYPOW010000014.1:0-26732 GCA_964412145.1 uncultured Draconibacterium sp. | reverse complement strand
TTTTCAGGACGAACGTACGGATCTATCGATTAAGCGTATTGCAAATTAAGTATCGTGTGGTATTTACAAACTTTGAAAACCAACTTTATCAATCGGAAATATGTTTACCAAAGGGCGAAAGCTTGCTGCAAGGTGCCAGAGACTTTCATCAAAGGATAAATGCTTGTTTTGAATCTGATTTAGATAATTTGATGATTTTTTATTGGCCCTGACCTTATTTATCCAATTATCTCACTCAATTCAAGCCAGCGCATTTCGGCGGTTTCCAGTTCTTTGCTAAGCTCTTCAAATCGTTTTGAAACCTGCTGTAACTTGTCGGGAGAAAGTGCTCCGGAATTCATGTCACTAATCAGTTTTTCTTTTTCTTCCTCCAATTGAGCTATCTCTTTTTCCAGTTTCTCAAATTCTTTTTGCTCCTTAAAGCTGGCTTTTCGGGGTTTTTCTATACTGACTTTGGCTGAACTTGTTATTATTCGATTTGCTTTATCGGCTTTCTTCTCTTCGCTGGCTTCAAACTCCTGCATTTCGCGTAAATCGGTATAATTACCAACAAAATCTTTTATTTTTCCATCGCCCTTAAAAACAAAAAGATGATCGGACAAGCGATCGAGAAAGAAGCGATCGTGCGAAACAATAAGCAAACAGCCTTTAAAATCGAGGAGAAAATCTTCCAAACGACCCAAAGTAAATAAATCCAAATCGTTGGTTGGCTCGTCCAAAATCAGGAAATTAGGGTTTTTCAAAAGGGTAATCACCAGATGCAATTTTCGCTTTTCACCTCCACTTAAATTGCTAAAAAAACTATGTTGCAAGTTATACGAAAAGCCAAAATGAAAAAGAAATTGGGCCGCAGAAATAATTGAATTACCCAAATCGATCTGATCGGCTATTTCTTTTACGATTTCCAATACACGCATATCTTCATGCAAATGGATACCTCCCTGCGTAAAATAACCAAATTGGGTAGTTTCTCCAACAATAATATCACCTGAATCGGGCTGAATTTTTTGACTGATCAAATCTAAAAAGGTAGTCTTGCCGCTGCCATTATCTCCCACTATACCAATACGTTCTCCTCGTTTAAAAATATAATCGAAGTTTTCAATCAATTTTAAATGACCATAACTTTTGCTGAGATTTTTAATTTCTAAAATCTTTCGTCCCTGCCGACTCATTTTCACATTAAAATCGAGTTGCTTTTGTTCCAGTCGTTTTTTGGCAACTTTTTCTAAATCGTAAAACGAATCAATACGTGCTTTCGATTTGGTTGTTCGCGCTTTTGGTTGACGGCGCATCCAGTCCAATTCAGTACGATAGCGGTTTTTTGCTTTCTCTATTTCGGCAACTTCGGCGGCTTCTCTTTCCGCTTTCTTTTGAACAAAATAGCTGTAATTTCCTCTGTAAACGAAACTCTTATGCTGATCAATTTCGATGATTTCATCACACACAGCATCCAAAAAATAACGATCGTGTGTGACCATTAACAGGCTCATCTTCTGCTTGCTAATATATGTTTCCAACCATTCTATCATTCCAATATCGAGGTGGTTGGTCGGTTCGTCTAATACAAGCAAATCTGCATCATCAATTAAAATAGAAGCCATTGCCAATTTCTTTCGCTGACCGCCGGAAAGCGTCTCTACTTTTTGTTTGTAATTGCTAAGTTCGAATTTTTCCAGTATCTCTTTTACTTTCAATTCATAATCCCAGGCTTCTGCATGATCCATTTCCTGAATGGCCACATCCAGTTGTTTTTGAGTATCCTTGTCAACCCTATTTTCATACTGTTTTAAGGCATTTTGATAGTGTCGAATGATTTCGATAAATCTATTATCTGCATGAAAAAGCACTTCATTAATTGTCAATCCCGGTTCAAAATGAGTTTCTTGCTGTAAATATGCTATGCGGAGGTTTTCTTTTTTGCGAATTTCGCCTTCATCGGCAATATCAATACCGCACAGAATATTTAAAAGACTTGTTTTACCTGTTCCGTTTTGAGCGATCAAGGCGATTTTTTGTCCTTCATTTATGGTGATATGGAGGTTTTGGAATAAAGGTTTATCGCCCCACGATTTTGTAAGATTTTCTGCTACCAGATAAGAAACGGCCATTCAAATTTATTTTGCGCAAAAGTACATATTTAGTTTGATGAGTTTGGATGCTGATGAGTTAAAAGCTTTAATTATGGAAAATAGATTTTCGTTTCTTAGTTGGACTAAAAACCTTATTTTTGTCTGAAATAAAAAGTACGTGAGCTCAAAACTTTTCACTTCTTCTTTAATCTCCGAAACGACTAAGTTTAACGGAAATATAAAATGGCAAAGTCCATCCAATATTGCATTGGTGAAATATTGGGGGAAATTTGGTGTTCAGTTGCCAAAAAATCCATCCTTAAGTTTTGGATTATCAGAAGCGTATACTCAAACATCCATTCGGTTTTCATCCAAAAAATCAGCGCACGCAAAACATAATTTCTTTTTTGAAGGAAAAGAAAACCCTGCTTTTGGAGCAAAAATATTTCAGTTTTTAGATGATTTAGATGTGGTTTTCCCCTTTTTAAAGCAACTCGATTTATGGATAGAAAGCGAAAACAGCTTTCCGCATTCTGCCGGAATTGCCTCCTCTGCCTCTTCCATGAGCGCTTTGGCTTTGTGTTTATGTAGTATTGAACAAGAATTAATTGGCAGCTTAAAATTGGATACGGATTTTTATACCAAAGCTTCCTATGTAGCCCGTTTAGGTTCAGGAAGTGCCAGTCGTTCCGTTTATGGTGGATACAGTGTTTGGGGCGAATTCACCGAGTTAACAGAGAGTAGCAACAATTTCGCTGTGCCTTTTATGTACGATATTCATCCATTGTTTATGCAGCTTCGCGATAGCATTTTAATTGTTAATGCCGATGAAAAAACTGTATCGAGCAGAGCAGGACATGCTTTAATGGATATTCATCCTTACGCAGAAGCACGAATTGCACAGAGCAAACAAAACTTAAGTTGGCTAATGGCCGCACTGCAACAGGGTGATAATGATCGTTTTATTGAAGTTGTTGAAAATGAAGCCATGAGCTTACATGCTTTAATGATGAGCTCAAAGCCCTGGTATTCATTGATGCACCCAAATACATTGCTGATTTTGAAAGCCATTAGAGAATTTCGCGAAAGAAGTGGACTGTTTGTATGTTTTACGCTCGATGCGGGGCCAAATGTGCATTTAATTTATCATCAGGATGATGAAAACAGTGTACTGCAATTTATTGAAAATAAGTTAATTGATTTTTGTTACGATCGGAATATAATTCATGATAGAATTGGTTTTGGACCTAAAAGATTAGATTAGAATGATAAAAAAGAACGAGGTTTTTTACGGCAAAATATTGTTGTTTGGTGAGTACAGTGTTATTTTTAATTCGATGGCCTTAACCATACCGTATACCCATTTTAAAGGAGAATTGAGTTTTATCTCAAATTACAAGTATACCGATTTTGAATGGGCCAAAGAATCGAATACATCAATTCTTGAATTCGTTGCGTATTTGGAGGAGCTCCATCAAAAAGGGGAACTAATGTGCCCGATTAATATCTTACGTTTAAAAGCTGATATTCAAAAAGGACTCTATTTTGAATCCACAATCCCTCAGGGTTATGGAGTAGGAAGTTCAGGCGCCTTGGTGGCTGCCATTTACAACGAATATGCTGAAGAAAAAATACAAAGCAATCGCAATTTAAGCAAGAAAAGCGTTTTTAAGCTGAAGGCTGTATTCGCACAAATGGAATCTTATTTTCACGGTAAAAGCTCAGGGCTCGATCCTTTGAATTGCTATATTCAATATCCTTTACTAATTCAAAATTCGAGCGAAATAAAAACGGTTGGTATTCCCCGAAATAAGTTTGATAAAAAGGGCGCCATCTTTCTAATTAATAGTGGCAAACCAGGAAAAACGGCTCCTTTGGTAAATTACTTTCTTGAAAAATATAAAGACGAAAATTACAAGGAATCTATTGATAATGAACTTATTCCATTAAACAATAAATTGATTACTACTTTATTGGAAGGCAAGGGAAATGAATTTTTTGGACTTTTAAATCAATTATCTAAATTCCAGTTTCAGCATTTCGATAAAATGATTCCACTAACTATTCGTGAAATATGGCAGGAAGGTATTGAATCTGAAAAATACGCTTTAAAACTCTGTGGATCAGGCGGTGGAGGATTTATGCTTGGATTCACTCTTGATTATGAGAAAGCTAAAAAAATGCTTCTTCTAAAAGGTTTTGAGTTGATTCCTGTCTATAAAAATTCTTGATAAAACTGTTTCCTTTCCGTTAATCAGTAGGAAGTTTTCTCCATTTAAACGATTTGGAGTCGATAGCTCTTTCAGTCGATAAAATGCCATTCAAATGATCGTACTCATGTTGAAACAATTCGGAGAGCTCATCTTCGAAGGTGCATTCATTTTGATTCCAATTTTCATCCAGGTACTTAAAACTGATCGATTTATGTCTTTTCACTTTGACCAATAAATTGGGCAAACTCATACAATCGTCCCATAATTCAAACATTTCTTCGCTTTTAAATGTGATTTCCGGGTTAATAATTACATAAGGTTTGTCAAGATTAAAATAAATCAGACGTTTCTTTATGCCTAGCTGGGGAGCCGCAATACCACGACCAAATTTATATTTGGCTCTACAATCTTCCATCGCCGAATGTAAATCCTCAACCCATTCCTTTATTTGTGGAAAATCTTCAGGGGCAATGGCACCACACGTTTCATTTAAACGAGGGTCGCCAATCAATAGAATGTCTTGAGCTGTTTTCATTGTTTATTTCTTTTTTTCTGATCTTTTTTTTGCAAAATCAAAAAGCAAACGAACACCCACTCCTGTTCCTCCTACTCCACGATAATTGAATCGTTTTTCAACGAGCGCAGGACCTGCAATATCGAGATGAATATAAGGATAGTTCGTGAATTTCTCCAAAAATTTGCCAGCTGTAATAGCTCCGCCTTCTGCTCCACCCAGGTTGGTCATATCGGCAATTTCCGATTTAATTTGCTCTTCATATTCTTCCCAAAATGGAAACTCCACCAAACGTTCTCCTGTTTTTTCACCGCTTAATTTTAAGTCTTTCAAAAAAGCTTCGCTTTTAGAACCCATAGCAACGATTCCATATTTTCCGATAGCATGTGCTGCCGCTCCCGTTAAAGTTGCCAAGTCTATAACTAGTTCAGGATCATATTTTTGCGCATAAGCAAGGGCGTCAGCTAAAATCATACGTCCTTCTGCATCGGTATTCAATACTTCCACGGTCATTCCGTTGAACATCGTGATAACATCACCCGAAACATAGGCATTGTTGTTTAAACGATTATCGGTGGCAGGAACCAAACCAATAACATGAACAGGCAATTTGGCTTTTGCGATAGCAAAAACAGCGCCGGCAACCGCAGCCGCACCTCCCATATCGCACTTCATATTATTCATAAAATTGCCAGTCTTAATATTCAATCCACCCGTATCGTACACAACTCCTTTTCCGACAAATATCAAAGGCTTTTTGTTTACAGCATTCTCTGGATTCCACTCAAAAATACTGAATGTTGGAGGATCTATGCTGCCTTTATTTACGGCCAATAGACCGCCCATTTTCAAAGCTTCAATTTTACTTTTTCCAAATATTTCAACCTTGGCATCGGCATCTTTCGCTAACATTTCAATCTCCTTGGCCAATTGAGGCGCATTCATAAAATTAACAGGCTCATTAACCAAAGTTCGTGCAATTAATGTAGCTTCGGTTACAATGTTTAACTCTTCAAGCAGCTCTTCTGTAATGCTTTTGTCTTGAAACAATATATTCTTTAAACTATTGAATTTTAATTCTTTATCTGTTTTGTATTTATTAAATTGATAATTTGCCAATACCAATCCTTCGGCGAATGCCATACTTTCTTCAATGGTAAATGATAAAGAATGAATTCCGACCTCTTCCATACAGGCTTCATTAAAAATGGCACTGTATTTATCAGCTAAAACACGAAGGCTTTCCAAAAAATGAAAATTATTCTTCTTTTCTTTCACTATTTCAACATAATCCCAGTGCGTAAAACGGTTAAATGAAAAAGACGTTTTCTTATTGTTTTTAGATTCATTTTCGATAAAAGTCAATTCCTCGTAAGAGAAGAAATTAGCATTGATTTCATCAAACGATTTAACCAAATACAGGATAGTAGTATTCTTTGGAAAGCTTTTTATTTTTTGGATTCTGGTATACATGTTTATCTATTTAATTTTCAGTTCTCAAAGGTAATGAATTCAAATGTCTGTTCTAGTAGTGTTTTTTGCGGAAATAACACTGATTAGCAATCTGCTTGGTGCATTTTGAAAAACAAATAAGATAACTACTTATTATTTAGTGAATTAAATTATTCAAGTCGTTTTGCTGCTTCCCAATACACATCCATTTCTTCCAGACTCATATCGTGAAGGGATTTGCCTTCTGCTATGGTATTCTTTTCCAAATACTCAAAGCGTTTTTTGAATTTTTTATTGGTTCTTTCCAAAGCATCTTCTGGATTAATATCTAAAAATCGGGCGTAATTGATTAATGAAAAGAGTACGTCACCAAATTCGGATTCCATCCTTTTTTTATCGTTTGTTTTGATTACTTCGTGATGAAACTCGCCTAATTCCTCCTGAACTTTTTCCCAAACCTGTTCGGGTTTTTCCCAATCAAATCCAACACCTCGAACTTTTTCCTGCATGCGATACGCTTTCACCATGGCTGGTAAAGATTGTGGAACGCCTTCTAAAACAGAAGTCCGGCCTTCTTTCATCTTTAAATGTTCCCAATTTTGCTTCACCGTTTCTGCATCATCGGCAACAACATCACTGTAGATATGTGGATGACGATATACCAACTTTTCATTGATGCTCTCAATTACATCTGCTATATCGAAAGCATTTTTTTCAGAACCAATTTTGGCATAAAAAACAAGGTGCATCATCAAATCACCCAACTCTTTTTTTACCTCATTCAAATCATTGTTCAGAATGGCATCAGAAAGCTCATAAACCTCCTCAATTGTTAAATAACGAAGGCTCTCAAGCGTCTGTTTTTTATCCCACGGACAAGCTGTCCGTAAATCATCCATAATGCTTAACAAACGCTCAAAGGCTTTTAATTTCCGTTCCATACTTTTGATTTTGGGTTTTGAATTCAAACCTATTAATAGGCTCTTGCAAAAACTACACGCTTATTAGATGGTTTGCCTGAATAAATGCATTTTCCTATTTCTTCATTTGCATCCAAAGGTATCGTCCGAATGGTAGCCTTCGTTTTGTCCTTGATTATTTGTTCCGTTTCCGAGGTACCATCCCAATGCGCATACAGAAATCCACCTTTTTCGATTTCTATTTCAAATTCTTCCCAGGTATCCACATTTTTAGAATTTTTGGTTCTGAATTCAAGCGCTCTGTCGAAAAGGTTTTGCTGAATTTCTTCAAGCAAAAGAACTATCTTTTCTTCTATGCCTTCCATTGGCATAAATTCTTTTGAAAGCGTATCACGACGGGCAACTTCAATTGTTTTGTTTTCCAAATCGCGTGGTCCGATTCCAAATCGAATAGGAACACCTTTGTATTCGTATTCTGCAAATTTAAAACCAGGTTTTTGAGTATCGCGATTATCATATTTTACACGAATACCTTTGGCTCTCAATCTTTTAGTAATTTCTTTTACTTCTTCAGAAATAGCATCTAATTGTTCTTCATTTCTATAGATTGGAATTATTACAACCTGAATAGGTGCCAATTTTGGAGGCAAAACCAATCCCTTGTCATCGCTATGGCCCATAATGATAGCACCAATTAATCGTGTAGAAACGCCCCAGCTGGTTGCCCACACATATTCAAGTTTATTCTCTTTACTCAGGTATTTTACGTCAAAAGCTTTCGCGAAATTTTGACCCAAAAAATGAGATGTTCCTGCCTGCAATGCTTTGCCATCCTGCATTAAAGCTTCAATACAATAAGTCTCTATGGCTCCCGCAAAGCGTTCGTTTGATGATTTAGTCCCTTTCAAGACAGGAATTGCCATAAAATTTTCAGCAAAATCAGCATAGACCTCCAGCATTTGTTTGGCTTCAGCAACAGCCTCATTTTCAAGCGCGTGAGCAGTATGCCCTTCCTGCCATAAAAATTCAGCTGTACGTAAAAACAAACGAGTACGCATTTCCCATCGAACTACATTCGCCCATTGGTTTATTAAAATAGGCAAATCGCGATAAGATTGTACCCAACGTTTATAAGTATCCCAAATAATTGTTTCAGAAGTTGGACGAACAATCAATTCTTCTTCGAGTTTGGCATCCGGATCGACAATAATACCCCCACCATTTTCATCAACTTTCAATCGATAATGAGTAACAACAGCACATTCTTTTGCAAAACCTTCTACATGACTTGCTTCTTTCGAAAAAAATGATTTTGGAATAAACAGCGGAAAATACGCATTTTCGTGTCCGGTTTCTTTAAACATGCGATCTAATTCGTGTTGCATATTTTCCCAAAGTGCATATCCATAGGGTTTTATAACCATACTTCCTCTTACCGATGAGTTTTCGGCAAGTTCAGCATGTTTCACTATATCGTTGTACCATTGAGAATAATCTTCTGCACGTGTTGAAAATTTTTTAGCCATATTGAATTGTGGTATAGTATTTGCTTTTTATTGAATACATTTGAATTGATGCAAAACTAAGCATAATTTGAAAATAGACATTTGAAAAAATTGAAATATAAAATCAAGGAGGCAATTATGAAAACGCTCATTAAATTTTTAACTATTCTGCTAGTTCCACTAGCCAGCTGCGTAACACCTCAATATACAGGAGTTTACAACGATGACGTTTATTCCTTTGGTGAAAGATCTCAAGGCATGACGCCTGTTGTTGTAAAAGAGAAACGTATTATAGTCACACCTGACACTGATCAATCAATAAATTACGCCCAGGATAGTACTTATGGTGAAGTGTTAATCGATGATAATTATTATTACGAAGATAATTTTCAGTATGATGATTATTACGATTATTCTTATTCATCAAGGATTAGACGTTTTAATAACCCTTTATATGGTGCAAGCTATTATGATTCGTATTACACCAATTTGTATTGGTACGACTACAATCCACATTACTGGGGGACAAGTATTTATATAGGTTATGATTATCGTTATAGCTCACCTTATTACAATTTTTACTCCCCTTATTCAAGCTATTATGGCTTTTCTAATTACTATCCTTACCATGGGTATTCCAATTATTACAGCCCTTATTATGGATACAACTATTGGAGTCCTTATTCTTACGGCAATGGTTATAATAATGGTTATTGGACTGGATATTATACTGGATATAATTACGGTACGAATCCTTACGATTTAAATTCGCGTTATTATGGACATCGGAGTCAAAGCACTTCCAATTATGGAAGAAGTCGCAGTTCTATGTCCACAAGTTCGCTTAAAAATCCTGGAAGTTCAAGTGCTTATGCAAATAGAAGTTCAAATACAGGTAGCCGTGTATCAAGTTCCCGTACTGCTAAATCAGGATCTGAAAATAGGGGCTACTTCTCAAGTAGTCGTCAGACTTCAACAATGAAAGAAGCCAGGAATAGTTCTTCTCTGCGCTCTGAAAATCGCAGCTCAAGTCAGGCAAAAACAGTTAATGTGGGAAGTTCGAGCAATAGAAGAGCATCAGATACAAGGCAAAATGTTTACAATAAACCAAATAGCTCAAGCAAGACAACCAATTCGCGTTATACTTTCGACCGTGCTAAAACCACTACGAATACAGGATCTAGGTATCAGAGTGAGAGAAGATTATCACCTTCAACTTCAACACTTAAGAATCCAAATACTAGTCGTACATATCAGTATAATGCACCAGCAAATACAACTGAAAGATCAAGTAGAGAATTTTCAACTACACGATCAAACAACAGCAGATATCGACGTCCTACTTCAAATGTAACAGGATCGAGTACTAGATCAAATAATGCGACGACTCGTACAAATACACGCGTAAATCAAAATACAAATACGCGAAGCAATACCAGAAGTGTTATCAGCCGCCCTTCTAATTCAACACGCAACTCTAAATCAGGATCTTCTCGTTCGGTATCAAGCCCAACGAAAAGCAGCCGAAGTTCCTCTACCGTACGTTCATCTTCAAGCTCCAGCTCAAGCAGAAGTTCAGGAGGAACAAGTAGATCTTCAGGAGGTGGATCAAGTAGATCTTCAGGAGGTGGAACATCCAGACGATAATTAAATCTAAAAAAAATACTTTAAAATAAACAATATGAAAACAAGATATACAATTCTGCTACTTATGTTTGGCCTGATTTTTCAAATTGGCTATGCTCAAAACAGTTCAGATGCTTTCCGCTTTTCTTCATACGATGTTTTAGGATCAGCGCGATTTGTAGCATTAGGAGGAGCCTTTGGAGCTGTTGGCGGTGATTTAAGCACACTAAATTACAACCCGGCAGGATTAGGGATTTTTCAATCCTCAGAATTCGCCTTCTCTCCAGCAATAAATTATGCAGCTAATGATGCAGTATATAATGGAAGTTTGGGTAGTGACGCCAATTCAAATGTGAATTATGGTATGATTGGAATGGTGACTACACGCCGTTTATTAGAGGGTTCCAGAGCGAATAATTCAGGGTGGAAGGCTATTAATTATGGATTTTCATTAAATAGAACAAAGAATTTTAACAATTCGATGTTCATAGCAGGAGAATCTCAAAGTTCCTCACTTGCTAATGTATGGCGTGACAATGCAAACGGGTCAATCATTGAAGATTTGTATCCGTTTTCAGAAGGTTTAGCCTGGGATACTTATATTTTGGATACGGTCCCTGGAGACCCAACGCAATATTATAGCGGCGCGCCTATTTATGGAGGAGTAACTCAAACCTACTGGGAACAGTCGAAAGGATACATTGATGAATTATCTTTTGCTATATCAGCAAATTATAATGATAAACTCATTGTTGGATTTAGCTTGGGGATTCCCATGTTGCGCTACGAACGCAGAATCGAACACAGCGAATTTGCTTTAGGAAACCCCGCCGACTATGAATTCAGTGAATTTTTATATAAAGATAACCTCTTAACTGAAGGTGTGGGTATCAACGCTAAAATTGGGTTTATATATGTTGTATCACCGAGTGTACGGTTCAGTGGAGCATTTCACACCCCAACTTATTACAGTGAAATAGTTGATGACTACACATCCAGCCTTGAAACAATAATGGGCGATGGTAATGACTATTTTAGTGAATCTCCAATTGGAAATATGGTTTATAATCTGAGGACACCTAGTCGAATGATGTTAGGCATAAGTACGCTCTTTTATAAAAGTGGATTTATCAGTCTGGATTATGAATATATGGATTATGGTACTTCAAATCTATCCTCCTCATCCTATTCTTTTGTAAATGAAAATCATGATGTAAGAGCTGATTTTCAGGCAACACATAATCTTCGTTTAGGTGCTGAATGGAAATTGGATTTCTTCACTATACGCGGTGGCTACAACATTATTAGTTCACCTATGAATCCAGAGGTAAATGACATTATTAGTTCAGCCTACTCGTGGGGAGCTGGCTACCGAATAGGAAATACCTACGTTGATTTTGCCTATTCAAAAAGAACGACCGACAATTTATTCTATATGTACAATCCTGACTATGTAAATTCAGCTAGCATAACAAATGTTACCAGCAACTACATTTTCACGATGGGATATAAATTCTAATTTTTTAGTTAACTCCTGAATAGGTCAGCTTTGGGTTACAGCTTTCCCTGGGTTGGCCTTTCTTTTTGCATTTCTTAACAAGAATTAATTGTTCTTAACATATTGCTGGAGTCTTCTTATTTACTTTAGCATAAAATAGATATATGAACATTTATTCCCGTTTTAGCACTAACATCCTGCTTATTATTTTTCTACTGGGAATGAATTTATCTCTTTTTGCACAAGATTCTTTGCAGATTGTTATGGGTACTGTTCGAAATAGTAGCAACTATCAACCTATCAGTTTTGCTATCGTAAAAAATGAAATGCTCAAAACAAGAATTATTTCTGATGAAGAGGGCAATTATAGCATCCCGATAAATCGTGGGGATTTATTAAAAATTACTGCCATTGGTTTTGAAGACGGATTTTACATTGTGAACGACTCTATATCCTTTATCCGCGATTTTCCCATTCAATTAAAACCGCGTGTTTATGAATTGAAAGAATTTATGCTGACCCCCTATAAAACTGTTATGCAGTTTAAGCATGCAATTGCGAATTTAAAACTACCTGACGAGAATCCTCTTCCTGAACTCAACCTGCCATTTAGCATACCGAGTACGGAGACTAACGAACCCGGTCAGCTAAACCCCATCGTTTTTTCAGGCCCTATTAGCTTTTTTTACAATACCTTTAGTCATAAAGCAAAAATGCTAAAAAAATACCAAAAGCTTATAGTTAAAGATTATGAAACCGCAAATATTGAGAAACGACTAAAAAGTGTATTGATTGAAGAATTGATTCCTTTTAAATCTGCCGAAGAAATGGATAATTTTATTGCGTTTTGTCAGTTCGATTTTAGTTTTTTATTGAATCTATCTGATTATGAACTAATTGCCCTACTTCAAGAAAAATACAGAGCGTATCTTCACGAGCAACAACCCTAATCAGGCAAACACATATTTTAAAACTTCCTCCACTTTATTTACAGCAATAATCTCTATTTTAGTTCCTTTTGGGAGTGCTTTCTGGTTAAATTTTGAAATGATTATTCGCTCAAAACCCAACTTTTCAGCTTCCGTAATTCTTTGCTCAATTCTGTTTACAGATCGAATCTCTCCCGACAATCCAACTTCGGCAGCAAAACACGTTTTGTCGTCAATTTCAATATCTTCATTCGAAGAGAGAATTGCACAAACAACAGCCAAATCCATAGCCGGATCGTCCACTTTTATGCCTCCGGCAATATTTACAAAAACATCTTTTGAGCTTAGGCGGAATCCGGCTCTTTTTTCCAAAACAGCCAATAACATATTCAATCGGCGGCTATCAAAACCAGTAGTAGAGCGTTGTGGAGTACCATAAGCAGCAGAGCTCACCAATGCCTGAATTTCAATAAGCATGGGCCGCATGCCTTCCATAGTCGATCCAATGGCTATTCCGCTTAACATTTGATCGCGGTGAGAAAGCAAAATTTCTGAAGGATTAGAAACCTGGCGAAGACCCGTATTTTGCATTTCGTAAATACCTAATTCTGATGTGGATCCAAATCTATTTTTTACAGAACGGAGAATTCGATAGCCATAATTCCGATCACCTTCAAATTGCAAAACACTATCAACCATATGTTCTAAAACCTTTGGTCCAGCCAGAGAACCGTCCTTAGTAATATGACCAATTAAAAGTACAGGCGTATTGCTCTGCTTAGCATATTTATGAAATTCTGCAGCGCATTCGCGAATCTGAGAAACACTTCCTGCAGTTGACTCAATAGTTTCTGTATGCATCGTTTGAATGGAATCGACAATCAATACGTTAGGTTGCAACTGGCGAATAACCTGAGCAATTTTTTGAGTATTTGTTTCCGTTAGCACATAGGTTTCAGAAAGAGTCATATTTAAACGTTCGGCTCGCATACGAATTTGTTGTTCACTTTCTTCGCCTGAAACATAAAGCACTTTTTTGTTCTTCATTTGCAAAGCAACCTGTAACAACAACGTTGACTTTCCAATGCCTGGCTCACCTCCTAATAAAACAATAGAGCCCGGAACCAAGCCTCCACCCAAAACACGATTTAATTCCTGATTTTGGGTGTCAATTCGCTGTTGTTCACCTAGTTCTATTTCTGAAATCTTTTTAGGTTGAATTTTATTTACCTGCATATCAGGAGAAATCCATTGTTCTTTTGCAGGCGTTTTTTGAACCAGCTCTTCAACATAGGTATTCCACTGATTGCAGGAAGGACATTTTCCTATCCATTTTGGCGATTCGGCACCACAATTCTGACAGAAAAAAGTTGTTTTAATTTTGGCCATGCAAATGTTTTATAGAAAATACGAAGATAGGATTTTCGTCTTGAAATACCAATAAACCCAGGAATTATGCTCCCTTGATTTTCTGCTCAAGAGCGCTTGTTGAAAAGCCCGACAGGAATTCTATAGTCTTTATTTCTCCTCCCTTTGACTTTACAATATCATAACCCACAATGTCTTTCGATTTATAATCAGCTCCTTTAACTAAAACATCGGGCTGTACCATTCGGATTAGTTCTAGAGGTGTTTCTTCGTCAAAAAGAATCAAAGCATCAACAAATTCCAGTGCGCCTAAAATCAATAGCCGACTGTATTCATCCTGCAAAGGTCTTTTATTTCCTTTCAGTTTACGAACGGAAGCGTCCGTGTTTACTCCAATAATCAAAACATCGCCTAAATCCGCTGCTTTTGAAAGGTATTCGATATGACCTCTATGCAAGAGATCGAAACAACCATTCGTAAAAACGATTTTTTTCTTTTGATTTTCCCAACTTTTTAATAAATCGGGCAGGGTTTCGTTAGTTTGAATTTTCGATTTTATTTTATCCAAATTATTCATTACGAGCTTTTGTTTTAACCAAAATTAAAAGAAAATACGAAATGATTCCTAAAACAATAAACATGATAGTCTGAGTGGCGTGATTAGCCGTTGCATAAGCTGCAGCAACTTTCACTGGAATGTCGTATAATTGACTAAGTAACTCAGTTATAATAAAGTGGTAAGATCCTATCCCTCCGGGCACAGGTGCCACAATACCCAAACTTCCTATTCCCAATACCGTTATGCCATCCAAAAAATTCAAAATTGAAGTTTCAGGAAAAGCCTGAAAAGGCAAAATAATCATCAAAAGGTAAAGAAACCAAATCATAAAAGTATAAAAGAAAAACAGTCCTTTTTGCTTTATTTTGGCAATGCTTTTTAAACCATCTAAAAAACCATTGATAAATATTTCAACTTTGCTATAAAACAGCGTGGTTTTTAGCCAGGGTTTCATTTTTTTAAAAATAAATAGCAGAACAAAACCTATAATAACCAACAAAACAAGTACAATTATAATAGCGATAATATTCCCAGAATAAACACCAATTAATGGCTCAATTAAAATCTTGTTTAAAAAGCCTCCGATCAATTTAATTTGAACCAGAATAACAGCGCCGATAATGAAAATCAAAACCACCAAATCAAAAACCCGCTCGGCCACTACTGTCCCAAACAAAGCATTAAAAGGAATATTTTCCTTTTTACTCAGGAATCCACAACGAGTGACTTCGCCCAAACGAGGGAGTGCCAGGTTTGCCAAATAGCCCATCATTACAGCGTAAAATGTAGTAGATACTCTAGTTTTATAGCCCATTTGCCCGATTAGCTGATTCCAACGAAAAGCTCGAAAAAAATGACTGAAAACAGCAATTATAATCGTGCCAAAAAACCACCAGTAATTGGCTTCTTTTAATTCTTCCCATAATTCGGCAAGAGCTAAACCACGAAAAGCAAGAAACAGCAAAGCAACACCTAAAGCTATGAAAAACAGATATTTAAGAATAGAAAAAAGGATTTCCTTCACTTATTGTGGGATTTTATTATTATCGTCCGGAAAAATAATTAAAGGCTTGTGCTTTTTGGCTTCCTCAAAATCCATACTGGCATAGGAAACGATGATAATTTTATCTTTTACTGCCACTTTGCGAGCTGCAGCACCATTAATTGCTATAACATGGCTGCCGCGTTCGCCTTTAATTACATAGGTATCGAATCGGTTTCCATTGTTAATGTTGTAAATATGAACACGTTCATTTTCAATTAAACTCACTGCATCCATAAGATCTTCATCTATAGTAATACTGCCAATATATTCCAGATTGGCTTCAGTAATGCCTATATTATGAATTTTCGATTTTAAAACTTCTATTTGCATAAGGCTGCAAAATTAGTCAATATTTTAGAATATAATCAAGCTGCATATTAATTTTAAATAATTTATTGTAGCTGATTCTTTTTGGGGAAAATTACAACTCCAAATTGTCAATTAAACGTACATCACCTATAAATGCTGCTGCACATACGACCGGATAATTTGTTTGGCTCCATTTTGTTATTGGCTGAAGCGTATATCCATCAACTATTTGAATATATTCAACTTTAAAACATTCGTCTAATTGCTTTTTTGCTTCCCCTTCGAGCTGAGCGGGCTCCATAGCATTTTTATTCCTTTTTATAAAATTCAATGCTTTTGAAAGTCCCACTGCTTTTTCGCGTTCCAGAACTGTAAGTCTTCTGTTTCGAGAACTCATAGCCAACCCATCCTTTTCTCTAACTGTATCTAATCCAACAATTTGAATAGGGCTCCTCATTTGTTTCACCAAAGCTTTTACAATTGCTAATTGTTGAAAATCTTTTTTGCCAAAAAATGCAATGTCAGGCTGAACTATCTGAAACAATCTTTTTACTACAACAGCCACACCATTAAAATGACCGGGACGAGATGCTCCTTCCATAACTAATTCGAGCATTCCAAAATCGAATTGCTCTACTTTTTCTTCAGTATCAGGATACATTTCTTCCACCGAAGGATAAAAAATAGCATGGCAACCGGCTTCTTCCAACATTTTTTTATCGCTTTCAAAAGTGCGCGGATATTTTTTGAGGTCGTCTGGATTATTGAATTGTATAGGATTAACAAAAATACTGGAAATAACCAAATCGCATTGAGTTAATGCTTTATATATCAGTGCTATATGACCTGCATGCAAAGCGCCCATAGTCGGTACAAATCCTATGCATTTAGCTTCGGATTTCGCCTTCTCTATATATTGATGAAGCGCTGTTTTCTGTTCAAAAACCTGCATCAGAAATTTATTTTTTTAAAATGGCAACCAAATCGTTTTCCAAAGTATAGATTGGAGTTTCAATAATTCTGCCAATTTCTATATCACCTTTAAACACAATAAAGGTTGGAACAAGCTGAATATTCATTTGACTCATATCTATATCTCCGGCTTTTTTCTTCCTGTTAACCGCCAAATACTTCACATTGGATATTTTAGCTTGATCGGCAATTTTAAAAAAATCGGGAACCTGCTCCTTTGAATCACCACACCAGGTAGCAAAAACCACTAAAATACTTAAGCTTTGATCGGCTAAAAAAGTCTTTTTTAAATATACAATCGATTCTTTATCAGCTGTATACGCATCGTATTTCTGCTGTTCGTCAATCAGGAAATCTTTAGAGGCGATTCCAGCACGATCGACCCATCCAAATAATATTTCACGATCTATATCAGGGTCAATTATTACCTTATTAATTTCTTGTGCTTGTGCTCCCATAAAAAGCAGCATAAAAATACTCAGAACTATCTGTTTCATAATTTCATTTTAAATGATTCTCAACAAAGGTATAAATCATTTTTTTTGCTTTGCTGAAAAATTTAAACGAATGTGATTTTTTTGATTTTCATTTATTACAATCCCTTGCCATAAAGAATTTCGTATTTTTGTGCTTTAAACATAAATATGCAGATTACAAAAGAAATGAAGATGGCTGATGCCATTCACCGCAATTATCTTTTACTTCCGGTGATTAATCGATTGGGAATTCAATTGGGTTTTCAGGATAAAACTATTCAAAAAATTTGTGAGGAGCATAATCTGGCTACTGATTTTTTCCTGACAATTATTAATGCCTTCCTTGATACAAACGCTAAACTATCAAAACAATTACAAACTCATTCTGTAAAAGATGTGGTTTCTTATTTATTAAAAACACACGCTTATTACCTTGAAAGAGTTATTCCTGAAATTGAAAATCGCATCAACCTACTTATTCTGCATTCCCAACTAAACAAAGCAGAATTTTTACTGGTAAAAAATTTCTTTGAAGAATATAAAAAAGAGCTTTACGGACATATTTCTTTAGAAGAAGAACGCGTGTATCCCTACATCATAGAAATTGCAGATGCTTATCATAAAAAATCATTAAATACTCAACTCAAAAACAAGATAAACAGTTACCCCATAAATAGTTACGAAAAAGAGCATTCTGATATTGAGGCAAAACTTTTCGATCTGAAAAACATTTTAATAAAGTATTTACCCACTTCCGACGATAGTTATTTACGCAATAGGGTATTAAACGAACTGTTTACTTTAGAACAGGATCTGAGCGATCATTCACGAATCGAAAATCTTGTTTTAGTACCCAAAATCACACAAATGGAAATGGCTTTATTGGCATTAAAATAGAACTATGATAGTTATTGCCACCTCTTCTTTTATTATTTGCAAAGGCTTAACTGATATTCTGAAAGAATTATATACTGGCAAGAAAATACTTAGTGTGAATAATACCGAGGAATTAGAAAAATTAAATGCTAATAATGCTATTTCACTTCTTCTAGCTTCGTCCGATATTTTATCGAATCTAAAGATGTCTCTATTCAGAGAAAAGCAAGTAATCAAACTAATTCAAGCACGTCCTGATTATATTGAAACCGACTCTGAAAATTATGAATTGCTTTTTTTGGATGATGCTGAAGAAGCTATTTTACATGTCCTAAAAAGGAATCTTGCCGTAATGGACAAAAATAGCGCAAGCAATAAAACGGAATCTGTTTTAAGTGATCGCGAACTTGATATTGTAAGAGAAGTAGCACTTGGAAAGACCAATAAAGAGATAGCCGACAAATTATTTATTAGTGTGCATACAGTTATTACACACAGAAAAAATATCACAAGAAAACTTGGAATCAAAACAGTTTCAGGCCTAACGGTGTTTGCCTTGCTTAACAAATTAATAAAAATGAGTGATAGTATGTAAACTCTCACATTAAAGACGAAAATATTTTTAAATTTGCCTTTCTGAAAAAAAATGGCCGAACGACTTAGTAGCAAAAAAAAGCATAAAAAAAAAGAAGCCCCTTCCCTCGATGAAAAGGAGATGTCTTTTTGGGATCACTTGAAAGAGTTACGTGGAACATTTGTGCGTTCGCTTAGCGCTATTATTATTTTAGCAATTATTGCTTTTGTCAACAAGAACTTCATTTTTAATGAGATTATTCTTTCGGTTAAAGAATCCGATTTTATTACTAATCGCGTTTTATGTTATCTTGGACAACTTTTAGGTATAGATTATTTCTGTGTTAAAGAACTGGCTTTGGAAATTATCAATATCAATATGTCGGGGCAATTTATGACCCATATGTATATTAGCTTTGTGGCCGGTTTTATTGTTTCCGCACCCTACATAATTTACGAATTTTGGCGTTTTATAAAACCGGCACTCTATGATGAGGAGCAAAAAAGCTCAAGTGTTGTAGTAATAATTTGCTCCGTTCTCTTTTTCCTAGGCGTGCTATTTTCTTTTTTCTTAATTGTGCCTCTTACTCTTAATTTCTTTGGATCATACCATGTGAGTGAAACGGTTAAAAATCAAATTTCATTAGATTCATACATAAGCACAGTTATAACTGTTACGCTTTCACTAGGATTGGTTTTTGAATTACCTGTTTTGATATACTTTTTAACCAAAGTCGGCATTGTAAGTATCGAATTTTTGAAAAGAAATCGAAAATATACCCTCGTCATTGTTTTAATACTTTCGGCTATCGTTACTCCACCCGATGTGTTTAGTCAGGTAATGGTGGCAGGTCCTTTAATGCTGCTATATGAGTTCAGCATTTGGGCAGCTGTAAGAGCTGAGAAACAGGAAAGAGATAAGGTAGTAGAAGACTAATCCTTCAGAAACTCCTCTACATATTTATAAAACAATTCAGGGGCTTCAGCATGCACCCAATGGGTGGCATTTGGAATAGTTTTGATACTTGATAAAGGGAAAGCGTTTTTCAAAGGTGGCAAATCAGAATCCAAAACATAATCCGATTTCCCTCCTCTAACAATAAGCGTTGGTTTTTTCAAAGGGTTTTCAGGCACAATTCCATCAAACATTTCGTCCAGATTATTGGCAATGGCATCTAAACACATGCGCCAGGCCAGTTCATTTTTTTCTTTTCGATATAGATTTTTCATGATGAACTGACGAATGCGTGGTGAATCAATATCTTCAGCCAAAATAGCTTCAACTTCTTGTCTGTTCTTTATGATTGAAAAGTCAACCTTTTTCATGGCGCGAATTACTTTCAAGTGATAATCACGGGCTGGATATTGGCGTAAACTGATATCGACAACAATTAGTTTTGAAAGAAAGTCAGGGTTTTCCAGCGCAAAGCGCATAGCCACTTTTCCGCCCATTGAATGGCCCAGAATAACAGCATCCTCCAATTCGTGTTCATCTATAAATTCGAATAAATCATCAACCAAAGCCAAATAATTAAAATTTGGACTGTGAGGCGATTGACCATGATTGCGCTGATCGATAACAAAAACCTGATAACCCAAACTGGCTATTTTTTTGGCGAAACTCACCCAGTTATCTGATATTCCGAAAAGGCCATGTAAAATTATAAATGGTTTACCTGTACCGTAAGTTCTATGAAAGAGTTGCATAAACTTAGTTTTAATAGAATCTTAATTCCTTTTTATTTTTTGTGAACTTTAGTGTTTTTGTGGCCTTTTCTTTTTTTGCCACTCACAAAGTGATACCTATGGCACAATGCACAAAAACACCAGAATACACTAAATAAATGTTTTTTGATCTACAAAAAAAACTCTATTTCCTCAATCGATTTAAATACATTTGAACTGTATTCTCCAGACCTAAATATAAAGCTTCACTAATTAGAGCATGTCCAATAGAAACTTCAAGTAAGCCAGGAATATTATCAGCAAAATATTTTAAATTTTCCAGATTCAAATCGTGGCCTGCATTTATTCCCAAACCAACTTCATTGGCCACTTTTGCGGCTTCAACAAAAGGCTGAATTGCTTCTTCTTTATTGATTGGATAATTGCTTGCATAAGATTCTGTATAGAGCTCTATTCTGTCTGTTCCTGTTTTTGCTGCATTCCGAATCATGTCGGCATCAGTTTCAATAAAAATACTCGTTCTGATTCCAGCATTTTTAAACTTGCCTATAACCTCAGTTAAAAATTCCTGATGCTCAATGGTATTCCAGCCAGCATTTGAAGTAAGAACTTCAGGAGGATCTGGAACTAAAGTAACTTGAGCCGGAACAATTTCTAAAACTAAATCGATAAATTGCTGATTTGGATATCCCTCAATATTAAATTCTGTAGCAATGGCTGGCTTTAGTTCACGTACATCGCTATAACGAATATGACGTTCGTCAGGTCTTGGATGTACAGTAATTCCCTGTGAACCAAAACGTTCTATATCGAGTGCGGATTGCAATACATTGGGGATATTACCACCTCTTGCATTACGCAAAGTGGCTATTTTATTGATATTTACACTTAATTTTGTCATAACAATCTTATATTAATCATCGGAAAAATCTTTTAATAATTTCCGATAAGCAGAGTACACATTAGCCCGTGAAACAAAACCGAGGTATTTATCATTCTGTATAACAGGCATGGTAAAATTACCGGTTTTGTTAAACTTATTAGCCACTTCTTCCATCGATTCATCAGGACTAACCGTAGCCAAAGGTTTAAACATAAACTCCGAAATCTTTACTTCATCGTAAAATTCTGGTTTAAACATAATATTACGTATCACATCCACGGTGACCAGTCCATAAAAATGATTTTTATCGTCAACAACAGGAAAAATATTTCGTTTCGATTTAGAAACCAGATTCACCATATCGCCTAAGGTCGCATCCGGATCTATCGATTTAAAATCCTTTTCAATAACTTTATCAACACGCATCATTTGCATTACTGCTTTATCTTTATGATGGGTCATCAACTCACCTCTTCGCGCAAGCTGATATGTATAAACTGAATTCGGAACAAAAATCTTTGCTGTTGCATAGGCAAGTGCAGAAGTAATCATCAAAGGAACAAACAATTGATAGCCCGTTGTGATTTCTGCGATTAAGAAGATGGCTGTTAGAGGAGCATGCAATATGCCAGAAATAAGCCCTGCCATTCCTACTAAAGCAAAGTTAGATTCAGAAACTTGAGCAATAGATGAAGCGTTAATTGCTTTTGCAAAAAACAAACCAGAATACGTCCCTAAAAATAAGGAAGGAGCAAAAATTCCACCAATTCCCCCGGCACCAAAAGTAACCGATGTTGCCACGGCTTTCATTAAAATAATAACAAGCATCAAGCCTAAAACCACCCAAATGTTTTCTTGAAAATCAGCAAGTAAACTATCATCAAACATTAAAGAATAGTCGCCATGAAGAGCCGCATTAATAAATTCATAACCCTCACCATATAAGGCAGGAAATAAAAAAACGAGCAATCCTAAAATACTACCTCCAATAAGCAAGCGCTTACCCCAGCTTTTTATCTCAGAAAAAAACTGAGTTATTTTAATATATACTTTTGTAAAATAGATCGAAACAAAGCCTGAAAAAACACCTAATAGCGCAAACCAAATCAAATCGGAATACAAAAATGGATCAATTGATTGAATAGCATAAATCGCACCTCGACCCATAAAAACATAAGAAGTTAGAACGGCTGTTACCGATGCTAACAACAAAGGAACTAATGCTACCATGGTCAGGTCAATCATAATAACTTCCATTGCAAAAACGATAGCAGCAATTGGAGCTTTAAAAATAGCGGCTAAAGCAGCAGCACTAGCAATGGCCAGTAACTGTGTAACTTGCCGGTAATTTAATCTAAACATCTGACCAGCAGTACTTCCAACAGCAGCACCCGTTGCAACTGTAGGCCCCTCCAGCCCTACAGACCCTCCAAATCCAACGGTCAGAATAGAAGTAATAATACTCGAGAAAATATTATGCTTTGGAATTATACCATTTTGTTTAGAAATGGCATACAATACTGAAGGGATACCATGTCCGACATGCCTCTTAACGATGTAATTTATAAATAGCACAACTAAACTTATTCCGATTAACGGATAAAAAAATTGCAAATAATGCTGATATTCAAAACTATCGGCTAAGCTTAAAAGTTCTTGTAAATAATGTACACCTCCTTTGATAATGACAGCAGCCAAACCAACAAAAACACCAATAATAATACTTACAATATAAATAAATTGATCCCCTGCCAATTTTTTTAAACGAAGGACACCAATACGACGAGCTAATCTATTATTCATTAGGATTTATAAAGCTGATTTTCAATATGTGAATACAGAATTTATTTTAATAAATTCAGTTTGCAAAAGTACAAAAGATTCGCAAACCGAATGCTAACATTTACTTTTTATGCACAAAGGAATTTTGGTATTTTAGCAAAAATTTTAAACGAGAACCATCAAATCATAATTTAAAACTACACGAAGATGAAAATAGTTACCTATAACGTAAACGGCATCAGAGCCGCAATGAGAAAAGGGTTTATCGACTGGTTGAAAGAGGAAAATCCTGATGTTGTCTGTATTCAGGAAACGAAGGCTCAATCGGATCAGATTCCTGTTTTTGAATTTACTGAAGCAGGCTATTATACCTACTCTTTTTCTGCCCAGAAAAAAGGCTATAGTGGTGTAGCTATTCTTTGCAAACAAGAGCCCGATCACGTTGAATACGGTATGGGGATTGAGCAATATGATTTTGAAGGCCGTTTTATACGTGCCGATTTTGGCGATCTTTCAATTGTTAGTGTTTATCATCCATCAGGTTCCAGCGGTGATTTACGCCAAGCTTTTAAAATGGAGTGGCTCAATGATTTTGCTAACTACATTCAGGAACTCAGAAAATCACGTCCTAATTTAATTGTTTCTGGCGACTACAATATTTGTCATAAAGCAATTGATATTCACGATCCAAAAAGCAATGCAAAAAGCTCCGGTTTTTTACCTGAAGAAAGAGAATGGATGAGTTCGTTTTTAGAATTGGGATTTATCGATTCGTTTCGCCATTTAAACAAAGAACCCCATAATTATACCTGGTGGTCATATCGCGCCAATGCGCGTAACAATAACAAAGGCTGGCGCATCGACTATAATATGCTTACTGAGAATTTGCAAGAAAATTTGAAAGCAGCAGGCATTCTTCCTTTTGCACTGCACTCCGATCATTGTCCTAGCTGGGTGAAGATTGATATTTAGAAGAAAGGCTTAGTCCTTTTTTGTCTTTTTTAAATATTCACGATAGGCCAAACGCGTTTTAGCTTTTTGCATTTCGCGTTCCAAAACTAAATCGGCCAAACCAGAAGTAAGCTCATCGCCTATTTTTTCTTGAATTATAGTGTTGAATTTTTGCTCGTGAATATCCAATCGATAGAAAATATTCACCAATGCATGAAAATCGTATTCAATATACCAGGCTATGGCAAATTGTAAATACGATTTCAGATCATTTTTTGTAAGATCGTCGTGGAGTTTAAGCGCAGTTTCTTCTTCCTGCCCAAAATCCTTGCTTAACAAAAGAGCCGTTTCTGTAATTAATTCCATATTTTTTTTGCACTGGAAATTTTAATTCCAGTTACAAACTTAGAGAAAATTGCAGAGAAAAAAGCTTTCACTAAAAAAAGACTTTCTAATTTTTTTTAGTGAATTAGATATTTAAAAAAATTGGTGAGATTTCGTGTATTTGTGTCTTAGCTGCATAAATAATTTTGCCGCAAAGCTCAAAAGCACCAAATCTCACCAAATTAAAGAAATAATGATTTTTAGTCGGTTTCTACGATTTTCTGTAGTTTTTACGCGGCTTACTATCCTTTTTATATTTATCATCGGATCTCCGTGGTTTTTCAGATCGTTGAGGTCTGTTTTCATCACTTTGAGATTTACTTTTTGTCAACTCAACTTTCAATTCTACGCCCTGAAAATCTTTTTCGTTAAAATGTTCGAGAATTTCTTTTGATTTTGCTTTATCAACTTCAAAGAATGAAAACTTTTTAAGTATCTCAATATCACCAATTTCAACAGAGCTTAACTTAGGATTGTCGTTTATAATGCCCATTAAACGACCAGGATTCAGCTTGTCTTTGCTTCCAATATTGATATGAAAACGAGCCATATCCATTTTCTTATTATTCCTTCTACCTTTTTGATAGCCGTCGGCATTTCTGTCTTCGCTGCGTTTTGAGCTTCTATCGCCACGATCTCTATCTCTGCTTCCTCTGTCTCTATCTCTGCCGTCTCTTCGATCTCTGCCTCCTCGGTCTCTGTCATCTCTACCTCTTCGACCACGATCATCTTTTTCAGAACGCGCAATATTTAAATCAGGCGCATTTTTATAGTACTTTAAAAATGTATTGAACTCAAAAGTAACAAAATGCTGGATCAACTCTTCGCGAGTCAGGCCTTCTAATTGCTTATAAATGGATGGTAAAAACTCTCCAATCTGGCTTGTATTTACTTCTATTTTTTCTACTTTTCCAATCAAATCAAACAAACGGACATTGCAAATTTCAGCACCGCCAGGAATTTGTCTGCGTTCAAAATCTTTTCCTATTTTCCGCTCCATATCGCGTAATTTCCCTCTTTCACGTGAGTGAATTAAAGAAATTGAAATTCCTTTCTCACCTGCACGACCTGTTCGGCCACTGCGGTGAATATAGATTTCATTGTCGTCGGGTAAATTAAAATTAATGACGTGTGTTAGTTTATCAACATCCAATCCGCGAGCTGCCACATCGGTAGCCACCAAGATTTGAAGATTTCGGCTACGGAAACGACCCATTACTTTATCGCGCTGATCCTGAGATAGATCACCATGCAAAGCATCGGCATTATAGCCATCGGCCATTAATTTATCGGCCACATCTTTTGTTTCATGACGCGTCCGGCAAAATACAATGCCGTAAATATTTGTATGAATATCGGCCAAACGCTTTAGCGCTGCATATTTATCTCTGGCAGCAACCTGATAAAATATATGTTCAACATTTTTAGCTCCGCTATTTTTGGTGCCCACTGTAATTTCGTGGTAATCGCCCATATAATTTTTAGCAATTCGCCCTATACCGGATGGCATAGTGGCTGAAAATAGCATCGTTTGCTTTTCTGCAGGTGTATTGGATAAAATCTCGTCCAGCTCTTCCTTAAAGCCCATGCTTAGCATTTCATCAGCCTCATCAAGGACAAGCCATTTTATACTATTCACATTCAGTCTTTTACGCTTTATTAAATCGAGCATTCTACCTGGTGTTCCAACTACAATTTGCCCTCCTCTTTTAAGAGCGCTTATTTGCACTTCAATACTGGCTCCGCCATATACGGGAATTACTTTTATTTTTGGTAAAAACTCTGAAAATGTATCCATATCTTTTGCAATTTGCAAAGCAAGCTCTCGTGTAGGAGATAGAATTAAAGCTTGAATATCATAGGAATCATTATCGATTTGTTCTAAAATTGGCAAACCAAAGGCCGCAGTTTTTCCTGTGCCGGTTTGGGCATTGGCAACCAAATCTTTATTTTGGTCGAGTAAAAAAGGAATTGCTTTTTCCTGGATGGGTGTTGGTTCCAAAAAACCCATTTTGTCGAGGGCTTGTTGAATGGTAGGTTTTAAACCTAATTGTTCGAATTTCATTGTATATCATTTAAATTATTAGAATGAGTATCAATTCAAATCTCCCATTCAAAAAAGTGTGCAAAAGTATACTT
>CAYPOW010000013.1:0-26999 GCA_964412145.1 uncultured Draconibacterium sp. | reverse complement strand
TTGCTTGCATCAATCTATAAACCGGATAAGGAAAATAGTAACTTCCCCATTGTGGTGCTAAATAACGATCAAAGTAATTCCAGATAAATAAACCGTCATTCGTTTCTGGTTCAAGTAAATAGCTTGCCAGGTTACCCAATTTTTGAGCACTTAAAATATAGTAAGTTCCAGCTTTAAATTTCTTATCTACCGATTCAAAATTTCCTTCAATTAAGTTTTGATAATGACCTTGATTCAATCGTTTTGCTGGTTTAATGCTCTTGATATTGTATTGTTCCACTTCCAATTCAATATCATTTTTTAATTTTTTAATTTCAATTCCGTGGAGTCTTAATACCGAAATAATTTTAGGATCTACCACATCCAAAATATATGCGAACGGAAAAGCTATTTGTTTAGTTGCGTAATAATCAGCAATATACGGAACCGTAACATCCACTTGTTTGTCCGTTTTCTTGTATCTCGTTCTGCTATTATCATCCTTATATGGTTTTACTTCATAGGTCATAATAGTCACTGGATAGGGGGTTGGCTTTCCCTCATATTTAAGTGCAAATGAATCTAATTTTGAAGAATCTAGACTTCTGTATATGCTTTTTTTATCTGCTTCTGCTAGAATTTCTTTAATTTCATTTTTATTTTTCATTGCATAATCAATAATAGAAACCAAAAGATTATAAGATCCTAAAACACGCGATTTATAATCGGCATAAACATAGTTTTCATTTAAAATGGAAAGACGGTTGCGAACACCTACGTAATTCGTCATATATCGCGCATCAGATGCATAAGAAATCCAACCTTTTGAACGATCGCCTCTATCAACAAATTCACCATAAAAACAATTCAAAGTTTTGTATTTACTATCTAAAGTTTCAGATACCCAAGGCATCATTTTATCGCGCATATAATTAATCAAATTTCGATCTCCATTGGGATTCATTTGCCAGGTAAATGTAACAGGTTCAACGTGATATGAACCATTGGTTGTGTGCATGTCTACTACAATTGCAGGATCCCAAACATTATAAATTTTACCGACAACAGCCCTCATTTCTGGTGTTTCTAGTTTCATGGCATCGCGATTAATATCCAGAAACTGCCCATTGTGTCTAACTCCAACTGATTTAGGTCCGTTTTGATTTGTTCGGTTTCGATCGCTCATTTTATCGTTGCCATCCGCATTTAAATCAGGAACAATAAGTAGAATCAGATTCTTAAATATTTTGCTATTTGGTTTTTTAATTAATTCACGTACAAGTGCTTGCGTAGCTTCTTTTCCTTCCACTTCACCCGAATGAATATTGGCTTGAAAATAAATAACCAGCCGATCATCATTTTTCAAATTTTCAGGAGAATCGATCATTGGATTGGCCATAATTAACAATGGAATGGGTTTTCCTTCTGTAGTAGTGCCAATATTTTCGATTCGTAAATAAGGCGATTTGTTGTCGAGTTTATTCACAAAATCGAGTACATTTTGATGAGTCGATGTTAAGGTGTAATTAGATGATTCTGCTACAGTAAGTAAGTTTTTCTGAGCTATTCCTGAGACATTAAAAAGTAGAATAGAGGCAAGTGCAAATACGAAGTTTTTCATTTAGGATTAATTAGGTTTATGCAAATGTAAATATTATATGCAAACAGCCAAACCCGAAAGGTTTTCAAAACCTGTCGGGTTTGGGTCAACAATTTTCAGTAAATTTATTTACATAGTGTGAAAAATTCTTCTCAATTTCATAATTTTTAAAACCCTAACCAATTTGTCCATTATACCTGGTTTTGTACAAATTCATAAAATAGCTTCTTATTCCTGATCTTTTTTGCTGCTGCTTTCAATGATTTGTAATTTCGATGAGCTTTCAATAGCTTTCAAAGCTATGTCTTTTACACTCGATTCTGCATTTGTAGTTTTGTTATTGAGCTCTTTTACAGCCAATTCAAGCTCTTTAATTCTGCTATTTAAAGAAATCACTGTTTGTTCATTAAGTTTTTCTTCTCCTTCAACTTGCTTTTGAGCCAATTGTTTCTCAAAATCAAATTGTGTTGTTAGTTTTTCGGTTATAGATTTTTCTGCATTTTGAACAGCTTTATTTAGTTCGGTCGGGAATTTCTCAACTTGTGTTTTTAAATCTGCTAATTCTTTTTCAGATGCAGCGACAATGGATTCTCTTTCTGCAATCGACTTGTCAAATTCCAGCTGCTTTTCAATCATTTGCTTTTCTGCCAAAGCTTTTTTCTCTTGAAAAGCGTCTTCTTCCTTTTTTCTATTCAAAGCCAGCTTGTAGAGATATTCTTCTTCTTCTCTTTTTCGGATTTTTTGAAATCGGCTTTCTTTTCTTTTTGCTCATAATCTCTTTTTTCAACTTCCTTTGACCACTGTTCTTTCAAACTTTTTATTTCAATATCAAAATTGTTTTTTGTTTCAGTCATTTCATTTTCGAAGGATTCCTTTCTGTCTTCTTGAGTTTGATGCAATGCTGCCAGAGAATGGGCATTTGCTTTTATTCTTCAAGCCCATAAGCCCCTACAGATTTCAATTCCAATATGGTGCGATTAAAAGCAGGCAAGATTGGTGCGCTCAGCTGGCGTCCAATTAGATTTCAATTCCAATATGGTGCGATTAAAAGCCTTCTTTCGCTATAATTTCAGCCACTTCTTTAATCATTTCAATTCCAATATGGTGCGATTAAAAGTTTATAACTCAACCTAAATACAAAGCAATATTTCAGATTTCAATTCCAATATGGTGCGATTAAAAGACCGAAATAAACCAATGCACCACAACTTTTAACAAAATTTCAATTCCAATATGGTGCGATTAAAAGAACTAAGCTCCGTAATTAACGCCACTACTGATTACCGATTTCAATTCCAATATGGTGCGATTAAAAGATTGATAACTGTAAATTTTAAGGATAAACCGCCCTTATTTCAATTCCAATATGGTGCGATTAAAAGAATGGATTATTACTATTTACAATGTTTGTTCTTCTGAATTTCAATTCCAATATGGTGCGATTAAAAGCGATACCTGCGAGCTTATCGATCCTGATAATAACCTATTTCAATTCCAATATGGTGCGATTAAAAGCCGGAGAAGATCAATTCGGAAATAAGGCCGTTGTTATTTCAATTCCAATATGGTGCGATTAAAAGGGCATTGCTTTGGGTATAAGGCAAAGTAACTGAAAATTTCAATTCCAATATGGTGCGATTAAAAGCATAGTGCCGCAATTGTATCTACTTTATATTATCAAATTTCAATTCCAATATGGTGCGATTAAAAGTCATTTTATTGCCCTACCTATTTTATAAAATGGTAGATTTCAATTCCAATATGGTGCGATTAAAAGTGTAAAACTTTGCATTACGACTTCCCTCTTACATTATTTCAATTCCAATATGGTGCGATTAAAAGACTTCTAAAGTTTACGCCAGTCCTGATAATTCCCTTATTTCAATTCCAATATGGTGCGATTAAAAGTATCCCTGCATAGCAGGGCGGCGGGGGCATCCCCCTATTTCAATTCCAATATGGTGCGATTAAAAGCATAGTGCCGCAATTGTATCTACTTTATATTATCAAATTTCAATTCCAATATGGTGCGATTAAAAGGTGAAAGCAATGCGCGGATCCAGACTCAATTTAGAGGATTTCAATTCCAATATGGTGCGATTAAAAGCAATTTCTATGCGCTATGTTATACAACAACTTTTCCCATTTCAATTCCAATATGGTGCGATTAAAAGGTTTTTGCTTATATCGATCCTATTGCTGTGATTAAATTTCAATTCCAATATGGTGCGATTAAAAGTGCGCCATTACGCCAATGGAACCAAAGGCTGAACTAAATTTCAATTCCAATATGGTGCGATTAAAAGTGCCGAGGCCAAGCGTACGCATTATGCTCTATTTCTGATTTCAATTCCAATATGGTGCGATTAAAAGGCCATAGTGCCGCAATTGTATCTACTTTATATTATCAAATTTCAATTCCAATATGGTGCGATTAAAAGTCAGATTTGGGCAGAAGCCTATTTGCTTTACAAGAAATTTCAATTCCAATATGGTGCGATTAAAAGAGTTTTAAGAACTATGTTTCTTTTAAATATTCTTCAAATTTCAATTCCAATATGGTGCGATTAAAAGTATACAGTGCATGTTACAGGAACAGGTTTTTATGAATTTCAATTCCAATATGGTGCGATTAAAAGAATCTGCTACCGAAGCAAAAACTGCCGCCGAACTTTATTTCAATTCCAATATGGTGCGATTAAAAGGAGGCGCGAAAAGCCAGGTAAAGTGTATTTTATTGTATTTCAATTCCAATATGGTGCGATTAAAAGTTTCTATGCCGATCGTTGCGACGAGCTTGCTTTACATTTCAATTCCAATATGGTGCGATTAAAAGAATCAGTTCCGTTTTATTGTCTCTAGCGTTTTTACTTATTTCAATTCCAATATGGTGCGATTAAAAGAACCTCCATGAGTAGTAAGGCTTATTAGCGAAAACGTATTTCAATTCCAATATGGTGCGATTAAAAGGCTGATTGCCGTTTTCAGCTTCAACAGCGCTAAAATATTTCAATTCCAATATGGTGCGATTAAAAGCCAGGATATCTCTTTTCATATATCCAGACATACCTTATTTCAATTCCAATATGGTGCGATTAAAAGTACAGCAAAATAGATAATAAAGCTTTAATTAAAACTAATTTCAATTCCAATATGGTGCGATTAAAAGCCGAAATGTACAGGCGCTCACTAACCATCTACACGAATTTCAATTCCAATATGGTGCGATTAAAAGTTACAAAAATGCTAAATTATGTAAGAACAACCGATATTTCAATTCCAATATGGTGCGATTAAAAGTTTAAACCATAAAGGCTCCACAATTTGAATTATGGCAATTTCAATTCCAATATGGTGCGATTAAAAGTTTAAAAAAAATACAAGACAAAGCAATAATGAAAAATTTCAATTCCAATATGGTGCGATTAAAAGATAGTTGCTGCGTGTGATGTATGCCAATCTGTTACTGATTTCAATTCCAATATGGTGCGATTAAAAGCCCCCCACGCAACATACGATGATAAGGCGTATGATAATTTCAATTCCAATATGGTGCGATAAAAAGCCGTTGGCTTCGACAACAAAGCTAACTGATTTTCAATTAAGTTCAATATGAAAAATGAAAAATATTACTTCTTTTTATCGTCAATATCTGATATCATAAATTCATCGGGAGTTCGACAATTTGTTTATTGTATTGTGATTCAAGATGTCAACGAACTTATAGATAGAGTAGGGGGCTGTTGGAAATGATTTTAAATGCGGTTTATTCTGCAGCGACTACTATAAAAAACTGTCTAATTTACTTTTTTCCTTACCAACTACTTGTTTTTCAAGCCATTTATTGCTTCGGCTTTTAAAAAATATCAGACTGTCGGTTTCGCTTTTCATAATTATTTTTGCTTTAGCTTCTAAGGTTTTTAATTGAACTTCAGTAATTTCTCCTTCAAATACTGAGTTTTGTATCCAATTTAAATACTGCCTGCATAATTTCAACATCTTCACTACACGTTTTTCTCCAATATCGTAAACTGCTATTACATACATTACCACCACATTTTTAAAGGTTTATAATCTTCTATTCCAAGTAAGTGTTTTTGCAATTTGTATGCTTCCAACTTTATCAAATGCTTATAACTTACCTTCTTATTTAAACTTCGGTGCATTATGGTTTCTGTTAGTCGATTTTCGAAAGATTCGATAAATTTTTTTCTCCCACTTTCTTTCAGGTATATTTTGTTTAACTTATTATCGAAATCTTTTTCTTGTATCTCCTTTTTATTCAAAACTTTAAAAATTACTCTGTCAACTAAAATTGGTTTAAATATTTCTGCAATATCCAAAGCTAAAGAAAATCTTCGCTCGCCGGGCGAATGTAAAAAACTAACCGTAGGGTTTAATTGAGTTTGATGCAGGCTTCTTAATACTTGTGAATAACACATCATATTGCCAAAGGATATCAATGCATTTACAGGGTTTTTTGGTGGTTGTTTTGTTCTTCCTCCCATAATAAAGTCGTTGATAATCAGATTAAAAGCCTCGTAATAGTTCATTCTTATATTACCTTCTATTCCCATTAATTCATCAACTTTCTGCACATTAATTAATTTCAATCTCAATTCTTCAATATTTTCGATTATAGTGGTCAAATCTTTACCGCGATTATCATAGTATTTTAGGTTTTTCAGCATATTATAGCTTGCTCCATCAATAAAAGACCGAGCAATTACAATTCGCTTAGAATTATTTGTAAAATGTTTGGTTTGCCGAATCAGCATTTTGCCCGAAAGCAAATAATCTTTTGAAAGAAACGAACCAGTATAGTTTTCGTAATAATCGAAGAAATGAACGGCAATTTCGTTTTTGCCCAAAAAGTTATACATCGCCGAATTTGCATCAATTGAACCAAAACAAAATAATTGATCTACTTGTTCTACAGGAAGATAACGTGGTTTTTGTTCCTTTCCATCTTCTCCCATTGGCGTGAATTTAAGTGTATTATCTTTTCGCGATAATCGACCCGGATTGAATAAATAATATGTTTTTTTCATTGTTTAGACAGGATTTCAGGATTTACAAGTTCTTTTTTTTTACACGATTTCAGGATTTATAGGTTCTTTTTTTTGACAGGATTTCAGGATTTATAGGTTCTTTTTTTTTTACAGGATTTCAGGATTTACAGGTTCTTTTTTTTTTCAGGGTTTCAGGATTTACAGGTTCTTTTTTTTTTCAGGGTTTCAGGATTTATAGGTTCTTTTTTTTTACACGATTTCAGGATTTATAGGTTCTTTTTTTTTTACAGGATTTCAGGATTTACAAGTTCTTTTTTTTTATAGGATTTCAGGATTTACAGGATTTTTATGACTTACAGTTTTTTTGGTTTATAATTTTTATATTTTCTTTTTACTTCCACCGAACTGCCAAAATTTATAAGCAATCCAATTTTTATTCCTGTTCCTTGAAGATAATTAACGAGTTGTACTTCGTGAATTTTGGCAAGGTTTTCAACGGCTTTTAATTCCAAAATTACTTGGTTCTCCACAATAATATCAGCATAATAATCTCCTACCTGTAAGGCCTTATAATAAACCGGAATATTGAATTGTTGTTGAGCTTGAAGACCTGATTTTCTTAGCTCTATCATCATGGCATTTTCATATACTTTTTCTAAAAAACCTGCGCCAAGTGTGTTGTGGACTTCGTAAGCACTTGCAATGATTTTCTTGGTTAAGTCATCTTGTAACATGATATTTAATTTTTGATGTATTTATAACTATTTGCATTAATCTGCATTAAATAATCCTGTTAATCCTGAAATCATGTCTAATCTTCTTTCACAAAACAAAAATCAAAATAAGAACAGTTCTTGCAACGCACTTTACTAATTGTTTCCGGAATGGAATCCGAATGAATAATTTTAGTAATATCAGCTACAAATTCTTTAATTTGCTCAATATCAATAGAAGATAAATACACTTGTTCGGTTTTGCGTTCTTTTGGATATTCCAAAATTCCACTAACACCTTCAATTCCATTTTGTTCCATTATATAAATATAATATTTTACTTGCCAAATATGAGCTTCATGAAGCTTCGACGATTTCTTTATCTCATGAATTACTTTGTCTTTGGCATCATAAAAATCTATTTTAATTCCTTCCATTGCAATTTCTTCATATTTCGAAGAACGCTGAGAGTAAGATGTTTCATGGATTAATTTTCCTTCGGTAACCATATCGTTAGTATGTTCCATTTGTATTGAATTTGCAAAGAGCCAGAGTTTTCTATGGCAAATTAAATAATAATTGATATGGGTTCCTGTGATGTTCATTTTTAAGGTTAAAGCTCATCTTCTTCATTTGACTTGCTTTTATTTCTTGCATATTCTTTTTCAAAAAACTCTAATTCTTCATCTTCAGCCACTTCATCGTAGCAATCGCAATATTCACCATAGGGACAGGTTTTCCAATCGCCTGTACAATATTCTAATTCCATTCCCGAAGAGGGTAAATATTGTACAAACGTATAATCCCATTCGCTAATGAGTACTTCGTAGAGCCATTCTTTAGGTATCTCATCTGGAATGTCAATTATTTCTATAAATAAGCTTTCGAAAACAGAGAAGATAGCAGTTTTGAGCTTCTCTATTTGCGAAATTTCCAGTTGTATCATTTCCGGAAAATTAATTGCCTTGAAGCCAGTCCAATCCTCCATTGTTTTAAATGGGACTAATGCCAATTCGGCAGCAAACGGAATTGCTTTCATATTTTCGGGAATCTCTACATAAGTAGTTGCCGGCGGATTTTTAGCAAGCTCATCAAGGTCTCCAATTATTTGATCTACATATCTTTGCATAGTCTTATCTAGCTTAATAACTTAAAATATGACTGACAATTCGAGATAAATCTTTATAAACAAAATCAAATTCAGGAAAGGCATTTGACGCCAAATGTTGTCCCAAACTACTTTGCCAGGCTCGTTTATTCTTTTTTTGTTTTATTGGATTTACGAATTGTTCAGCGCTAATTATTTCAATATTTTTATTTTCTGCCTTTAGCAATAGAAGTTCTTTAATTGCACTTCTATCAATCTCGATATTGCTATTCATAATATACCAAATATCATAAATATCTCTTGGTCTGTTTCTTTGAATCAATGCGCGTAATTTTTCAGCTATAATTTCACTTATTGAATAGGCAGGAATTATTTCGTTTATTAAATAGGAATCAGCATAAGGATGAATTATTTTACAATAATAGGGTTTGTCGTTAACTTGCTCTGTGAAACAAATATCCAATTTGATAGAAGTTTGCCATCTGCTTGGAGGTAGAATAGGGGAGTTGGGCTTATGATCTGCACCCCAAAATTTGATTTTAATTTCATAACCCTGTTGAAGATCATTGTGTATCTGATTATTAATCTCAGAAAGATGAAATTTTATACTGCTGTTTTTCTCAGCAAGGTTTATAATTTTATGTATAAATTGCGAATCAATCCTGAAATTGGCTCTTAAAAGCGTAAAATCCAAATCCTCCGAAAATCGGTAATCCTCGAAATAGCATTTTTTCAAACAAGTTCCTCCTTTAAAAACAAAATTGTTTTTATTGTTTTCAAACAAATAAAAAGCATTAAGAAAATGACCTAGAACCCAATCTTTGTCTATTGTTGCTCGACTAATCTGTTTTAATCGTGCAATATTTTCTATTTCTCGACTTTTCATAATTACGAGTTTGCAATTTCTTGAATTTCTTCTTCAGGCATATTCAGTATCAATTTCCAACGTTCAATGTATTCACCCTGATTCTCGCCCCCAATTTCGAAGATAGAATAGGAGTCTTTTAAATTTGCCTGAGCATATTCAATGAATTTTTGCATGTTCGGTTTATTCAATAGCTCGCTTAAATAGCCCAGGCGTTTAGTAACAGAAATATTATCAATAATTTTGCAATATTTAATGAGTTTAGAAGGATTTAATTTAGCATTATTAAAGGCTTTTATCGATTCATGATACCAGCCCGAATATTGAGGCAAATCGAAGCAATCCACAATTGTTTTTTCAATATCACTCATACTATATTTATGATTTCCAAAGCCAAATGTTTTATAACCAATGAGTTTACGAGCGGCTACTTTCACAAACTTAAATTTTAGGCTTCCAAAAATCAATTCGCCTTTTCTTTTAGCCGTTTGAACAAAGATAATATTGGAAAACTGCTCGGTAAGACCATGCGAATTAAGAGCCGACCAGTAAGCAATTCCGCCATCTGTCGCCAGAAAATTACCAATAACAAACGCCTCATTAAAACTATTTCTAATGTATTTGCCTTGCTCAATCTTAATGATAGTTCCTGATTTAGTTAGTGTTTTTAAAGCATAAGTTATCTCTTTATCGGAAAAATAAGTCGTATCCCTTATCATTTTCAAATTGAAAATATCGTAGCCAAACTCATCAAGCATTTCCAGAAATTTATACCTCAAATCATTCATAATATTATTAGGTTATAGTTTAGATAATATAGCGAATGTATGACATAATTATATTATTTGCAAATATTGATTTATAATATAATCTTGTCATGGTAAAATTATGTTCCAAATACGCAAAAACACCCAAGATAAGACCTAATTTTACCATACGTAAATATCTTCTATAATATTGATTAACATAATAATGCATAATTATTAATATTTTTTCTTTGTGTTTTGTAAATATTCATAATTCTTGCAATATTTACTGCATTTTTTATTGCTTTATTCTTGTTTGAAAAGTTTGCCTTTAGTTAAACATCCTAATAGGGAAACACAATTATTGTTAGACGAAAGGTAAACTTTAATTTAGCTGCTAGCCTATAATTGCTTCTCGTAATTGAAAGCTTGCATTTTTTCAATTAGTTTTTCTTTGGCTTTTTGCATAGCTACTATTGATTCGGATTTTGTTTTTACAAATAGTTCTCCCATTCGTTAGAAGAATCAACTTCATCTTCGTTAATTAACAAACCTAATTCAGAATCATATTTCTTTAATATCACAAAAAAAATCTGTTCTAAAATTTTCCGGGTTCTTAAACTTTTAAAAATGTTTCTTTCTTTTTCAATTCCATTGCTAAAGTTTAGAGCATAAAATCTTTTTTCACTTATTTGAACTTTTAAACTCTCAGCTTTTACAAATTCATTTTCTTCTAAATACCTTTTGTAGTCAGGAAGAAATTTTATTGGTAAAACTTTAATTCCATCAAACTGGTCGTAAAAATCTTCTTCTTGTTTCTTGTTATAAATGAATGGTTTGAGTCCGGATTCAATGAAGCTGTTGAGCAAAGTATAAGTTTTATCGAATTCTTCTTTATCTGACTTATCCCAATCAGGATATACAAAGTTTATCATTCCTTGAAGTTCAGATTCTTGAATTTCTCCTTTATTTACTTTTTCTTTTTCTTTTAAAACTTGAATCGTTCTTTCAATTACTCCTTTGTTCTTATAAATAAATTTATCTGATTTATTGCGCCATTCAAATACGATACATTCGCTAATTCCCTTTTCTCTTTTTCGGTTTACTCTTCCAAATCGTTGAATTAATGCGTCAAGAGGTGCTGGTTCTGTAAAGATTATATCGTAATCAATATCTAAGCTCACTTCAATAGCTTGTGTTCCAACTAAAAGATTGTTTTTATCGCTAAATAGTAATTCTTCTTTTTCGCTTCTGTCTTTGGCATTAAAGGAACTGTGAAGTAATACTTTATTTCTGCTATCTAAATCCTTATAAATCTTTTGTGCTTGTTTTACGGTATTACAAACCACCAAAACTTTCTTATTTTGATTTAATGCTTTCTGAATCAAATCAAGATTTTCATCTATTAGTCCTCCTTTAATTACAATTTTATGCCGTTTAAACCTATTGTATAATTCACTGTTTGCTCTGATACTGTTGTGATTTCCAATTGCTTTTTCTAACTCTTTTCGTAGAAAATAGGGTAATGTTGCTGTCATTATAAAAGTTTTCACATTCAAATACTTAATTGTAAATTCTAGTAGAACAATAATTTGTGCAAAAACTTTGGGATCGTAAGCATGGATTTCATCAAAAATGAAGTACCCACCTGCCCACTCAAAAATACCTTTCTCAAATCCTTTAAGTGCAAAAATATTTTTTAGCAACTGAAAAGGGGTTACAACTTTTAATGGAGTAACTAAATTTTTAAACTGCTCTTTAATTCTTGATTTTTCACTAGCATCAATTAAGTCATCATCTTTAAATTTGTTTTCGATAAATGCAGATATTTTACCATGAACTAAACCTACTTTTTCAGGTATATTAGTTTCTAATCTTTCATACATTGCGTTTATAGATGCCGTAAAAGGTAAAATGTAAAAAACTCTTCCATTTCCTGTTGATTTGATTTGGTTTTGAAGCCAAAGTAATGAGCTTTCTGTTTTGCCTGCTCCTGTTGGTGCAGTCAGAATAGTACTTCCAATAACTTCTGATGATTTTTGCTGATGATAGTAAAATTTAAAATCGGATTCATATAAGTAATCAAAATCTGAAACATCTAAACTATTGATTTTTTCAATGCCTGCCGAAGCCAGATGGTCGCACTGTTTGAATGCACCAGCTAGTAAAAGCAATTCAATTAATTTCGTTGCATCATCAAATTTTCCACGAACAAACTGCTGTAATATTTGTTTGGGATTATGAATAATCGGTTCTTCTAAATCAATGGCAAATTCTTTTAGAATAGAAAGAACTTCATTTACAGGTACATTTTCTTCAAATATTTCTTCATAAGTTGGGATTTCATTAATACCACTCAAATCTAATTCTGAATCAACATCTTCTCCGTATTCATTTAATCTATCTATTAGTGTTTCATAATCTTTATGATGCCCTGCTACAACATTGTAGATTAAGTTTTTACTTTCAATATTTAATCCCTTTACAAAAGGGAGTGAAAACAATTCATGCCTTTGAGAATTCCATTGATTAGTTTTTCCTTGCAATATCTTTTGAAATTCTTTATGTGATTTTCCTAAGTCATGAAAAATCACACTTAATCGTAACAGTTGCCAAAACCTGTCTTCGTCAATTAATGACGCAATATTTGTAAATGATTTTTTCAAAGCACTTACAATTAATAATGCGTCATTAATATGTTCTTGAATAGTGGATTCTGGATTTGACTTAGCTAAAATTTTCATGTTTAAGATAAATCTAATTTATGAAAATATATATCCACATCTTTTTCATTAATAGTATCTGTATAGGTTTTAATATCAGCGCAGTTATTTCCTGAATTATATGAAATCACAGAATATGGCTCTGTTCCTAAATTATTTCGAGGAATTGAATTTGTAAAATATTTTGGCAATGCTTGAATCTCTCCTGGTAAATAATTTCCAGTAAATGGAATTACTTGTCCTTTAATATTTTCTGGCATTGAATTTCCAACTAATTCTACTTCTTCAATTTTTTCAACTGTTGCCAAATCTCCGCTTCGTCCTAAAAAAAGTGAAAAGTATGGATGACGTAAATATTCAACCAACTCTCTGTCTTGTAAATATATATACAGGTAGCAATTATATAAGAACTCTCTGTTTATTACATTTGATTTTGCGGATTTTGAAGGATAAGAACCCGTATTTGTTATCTTTAATTCGATTTGGTAAATTGTTTCTAAATCAGTTGCCTTTGCTTCATATTCAAAATAATATCCTATTGTAAGTTGAGTATATTCTAAATACTTACCTGCTGCTGCATTTATCAAGCCCAATACCGTGCTGATTGGAGGCACGTCAAGAGTTGGCTGAAATCCCGAAATTAAATTCGGATACCGAAAACTTGCCGTCCATGATGATATTTTTATACGGTATGTTTTCATAATTAGTCCATTTGCTTTTCTAATTGTTCGCAATAACTATCAATAGTCTTATTAATCGTTCCCAAAACAATCAAATCTTGAAATATTTTGGCTAAGGTGGATAATTCTTCGTTCCTTTCATCCATAAAACCAGCGCGTTTACCAATAAAAATTTTGCCTTCAAAATCATTTTTGTAATCATTGATGATTTCTTTTAGTGCATCAATATTCAATTCTGCATACTCATTATACGCACCTGTGTTTGCAGCAATATGTGAAAAAGGATGATTTCCTGTTTTTGTTGTTGCAAGAATAATAAATTTTGGTGTTACATCTCCCATATTGCTGGTTTGCATTGCCCCACCTGAAATGTTCTTTAATGCTTTTATAGTATCTGCGGCTCTTTTTGTCCGTATCTCTTTATCCAAACGAATTAATTTGTGAGCTTCACCTTTTGCATTTTTTACAAAATTATCATCAACTTCAACGGCTCCATCTTTTAATGCTTCACTTCTTAATTTATCCGATAAATTTACGTAGCCTGTTTTGTTATAGTTAGAAAAAGTGCCAATTTGTGCTAAATCTAGACTGAACATTCCTTTCATTATAGCACTGTATTCTTGTTTTCCGTATGGAACAGAATCTCCCTCTTGACGAGCCATACTTGACCAATTTTCTTCAGGTCTTACCGATGCAACAGATATAATTGCGGTATTTTTTAGAGGCGAAATTCTTGTGACAGTTGTGTTCACATTCTTCTTTTTCCCCTTAATTTCAACTTCTTCACTTGCAGCTCTCATGTAACCAAATACATCATCATCAGCAAACTTGATAGGATTTGCATTAGTAAACGCAATTTTCTTTTCTCTAGTTATTGGAGATACTTCCCAGTTTAAGTTTTTTTGTAATGCTTCACGCCACCAAAAACGCCATGCTTGACCTGATACATAAATATGAGAATGTCCGTTTTTTCTAATACTTTTTGTTGCTACTGCATTATCAAATCTACTTGCAGTATTTTTACCTGCATTATTTAATGCTACAACATCAACATCTAATAATACAAATCCTTGTGTTTTTAAATTCTTCATTTTTTTATAATTTATCTTGTTTGACTTCTATTTCATTATTAACATTTTCATCTTCAATTGCGATTTCTATATTTAAATCTAACTCGTGCATTTTTTGGTAAATGGCAATTAGCAAAACATCGCGTATTTCTTGCCAACGTGAATCATCAGAGAATAAATAATTTACATGGTCATTTACCGTAATTATGGGATTTTCGTTTCCTTCGTTGTGATTTTTTACTACAATTTCTTTAAAAAAGATATCACGAAGGATATAACTGTTTTTTGCTCCATTTAGCTTTGTAATCCGTTTCTTTATATTCTGTTCGTTTTTATCACGAACAAGAAAATCAGCTAATTCCATTATTTTACTTACAGTTGCTTTTTTCATATTTCTTATGTTTTGAAGATAAATTCTTACTATATCAAAATTTAATATATTTCCGTTTTTAGACCATTTTAAAAATTGAGGAACAATACTTTTTCCTGCTAAAAGGTTAGTATATACCCTATTTACCCATACTTTATAATCATTAATTTCAATACTTTCGATTTTTTCATTTTTTTCAATTTCAAAGTTTCCAGTTACAGCATTATATTTTGCCCACTTGTTTTTAGAATTTGAATAATGCGAGCGAACAAAATTTGACCACTCAGTTTTGTAAGTTATCTTATGACAGAATCTGTAAAATTCAAAAACCGTTGCTGGTAATTTGTGAATTTCAATTTCAGGACTTGCTCCAAAATTTGTTAGATGGAATAAGGTTAGTGATGCACTATTTTTAATTTCTTTCTTCTTCGTTATTACTTTTGATGCAAAGTCAAATAGAGCATTTGCCGAATTTTTAAATTCAAATTTCCCAACACCTTCTTTTGTTCCTATTGCGATATTATGAAAATTGTTTTTTAAGTTTTCTTCGACAAAAAACCGGTTAATATTTTCATTGCTACTTTTAAGTAATGCAGCCTTTCCAGAAAGCAATCGGCTGCCAAGCGGCACAAAAAACATTCGGATAATAACTTCTTTTGAAAGACGAATTCCAGAGTCAAAATTATGATGAAAATTAATAAATGTGCCAGAGCCAGACATTAAGGAGTTATCTCTCCCTGCTGTATATAATTTTGTTTTTCTGCCAGATATTCTACAAAAGCCATCTTCTGTTTCTTCTCTTTCATTAATAAGTGCATTAAAATATTTTCTTGTTTCGGTGATTTTTTTTTCTCCTTTAAATGCAGGTTGTGTAATTTTTGAATTAAGAAAAAAGGTATGCAACTTACCATCCCAGTCATTCACATAGATTTTAGTTGCAAAATCAATAAGTTCATCAATGTCTTTATCTGGATAAACTTTTGCCCACAAATATTGAATGACATAACCACCAGTATCTGCGAAAGGATCGCCAGTAGGCTTTGTTAGCCATTTGTAATCAATTGTTTTTAATCTCTGTTTCATAAAATTATCTCTTTTTTATTGAAAAAGCCTGTTTGTCTAAAAAAATTGTTTTTAAAATATACATCCTATCAATCCACTCCGATCACTTTACAAAAACCAAATCCCAAACTATTCATACTCCCAAAGCCGCTATTTAATCCAATTTCAATAATTTCTTTTGGTGCCTTTAGTTCAAAGTCAAAATAATGTCCTCTTATTTCAGTTTGTTCGCTAGTGAAGGCCTTTATTTTTTGTAGCTCAGTTTTAGGATCTCCTTTTCTATTCTTATGAATTTTTATTACTTCAAAGTCTAAATCTTTAACAGAAATGAAATTTTTTCCTATAGCCTCATATTTATCAGCTAAATTTTGCAAAAACAACTTTTTATACTCAGGATGCAAGGGCGATACATATTGCTCATTTTTTTCTCCTTTTATATCAACTCCAAGAACAATTGAACTGATTGATTTTAATATTATACTTTCCGTATTTGGTATATCGGTTTTGATAGCTTCAATATTCTCTACTTGCATTTCAATTCCGGAAATCTTGTCACCAATAAACGTTTTTTGATTTTGAAAAAGGCCCACTACAAATTTCTCTGTTTGTTCAGGCAGATGAAAAGATATCGTTAAATATGCATTTCTTGACCATACTTCCATTCTGTCAGATTTCGGAATTACTTTCCAAGTTTTATTAGGAAATTGCAGCTTAGAAAAAGTAAATAGTTTGAATTTTTTCCCTTCTGCAGTTTTATATCCATTTTCGTGAAGCATTTGAGAAAACTCATCATCGGCTGAGCTTAGTACTTTATATATCCATGCACTTATCGGATATTGATAATTCAAAGGTAAAATGCTCCTTTTACCCGTTAATTTAAATTGTATCCTCAGCCTCATTATTCCTGATCTTTTTTACTGCCGCTCTCAATTATTTTAAGTTTCGCTGAACTTTCTATTGCTTTTAATGCAATATCTTTAACGCTTGATTCTGCATTTGTAGTTTTGCTATTCAGTTCTTTTACAGATGCTTCTAATTCCTTAATTCTACTTTGTAAGGAAACAATAATTTGTTCTTTTAGTTTTAGATCACTGTCTATTTGTTGTTTTGCTAACTGTTTTTCGAAATTATATTGTACATTTAGTTTGTCATTCAGAGCGTCCTCAGCGCTTTTAACTGATTTGCTAAGTTCAGCAGGGAAGGATTCAACTTGTTTTTTTAATTCATCTAATTCTTTTTCGGCTGCTGCAATAATGGTTTCGCGTTCTGCAATTGATTTATCAAATTCTTCTTGTTTTTCGGACATTTGTTTTTCGGCCAAAGCTTTTTTCTCTTGAAAACCATCTTCCTCCTTTTTCCTATCTAGAGTAAGCTTATATTCGTATTCTTCTTCTTCTCTCTTTCGGATTTTTGCATTTTCTGCTTGCTTTTCTTTTAGATCATTTTCGCTTTTTTCAATTTCTTTAGCCCAAAGTTCTTTGGTGGTTTTTATTTCTTCATCGAATTTATTTCTTGCTTCGGACATTTCTTGCTCAAAAGATTCTTTATTTTCTTGCTGAGTCTGCTGCAATGCAGCTAAAGAATATGCACTCGCTTTGATTTGATAAAGATCTTCCAGATTTTTATTCTCAAAAACACTTGCTTTTTGAATTATCTCTAATTTTTTATATTCTTTTGTAAGCTGATCTTCAAGATTATCCAATGAAGAAGACAGTGCCATTTTTAATGCAGCAATATCTTTAATTGTTTTTTCTGCCGACTGACCGCTTGCTGTTTTAACGGTTTCGGTTTCTTGAGTTAATAGTTGTTCTTTTTGTGGATCCGCTTTTGCTTTTTCCTTTAATTGTTCCTGTAATTCGTTATAGGCTTCCCAAATATCGGTTTTTGTACTGGCTTTGTTTACTTTTTTTGTCATGATGATTTATTTTTACAATTAATGCGATTAAATATTTGTTGACTTTTCTTTATATCCTTGCAAATTACGTTCTGCAATTGTCAATATCCGTCAAAACGAAAATTATTTCTAAAAAACTTTGATTTTCATTTTATTATTCAAAATGTTCTTTAATTCAGTAGGGAATTTTATTGTAATATCATTCATAAGGCCCAGAATAAATCTGCCAACACCGTTATAATTACAAACATAACTATCAAATAAGTAAGTAGTGCTATTAATTTCGCTTATATCTTTTTCCGATAATGGATATTCCTCTATCAGCAAATTTCTGGCTCGTATATTAAGCACTAATTTAATCGGAATTTTTTCATTGCTACTCATTCTAAAACAATCAATATAACCGGTTTTGTGCTTTTTTAGGTGTTCGTGTTGCTTATTAAGTATTTCTACTTTTTTAATTCTGGAAGTTTTAAAAAGTTTATTTGCATTGTCACTAGGCTCATAACACCAAACAGAAACAAAGTTTGTTGTGAATTTAATTGGCTCTAATATTCTATTACTTATTGTGTTACTATTTGCTGATTTATAATCAATTAGCTTAATCTGTTTATTGTTTTCTATTGCTGTTGTAAGCTTAGAAATGCATTCAGAATTTTCTTTTTTGATTATTGTATCTATAACTCTTTTGGATTTGTATAGCGAATACAGCTTACTTATCAAATTGCTTTTCAAAGCATTATTATCATCTATTGAATGTATTGCTTTTTGTAAAATATAGGATTCTTCTTCCGAAAATTGTAATAATTCGTGAAGGTCTTTATAGTGGTCACTGTTTTTTTCGATTTTCCAATAACCATTTCGATTTTTCTCGATTATTAAGCCAATATTTCTAAATGTTTCGATATATCGATAAATAGTTCGTTGAGAAGTTTCCAGTTTTTCTGAAATGGCTTTAATGCTATATCCAAATCCACTTGATAATAAGAGTAATAACTTAATTGATCTTTCGATTTTTGCTTGATCTTTCATACTAAATATATAATTTAGAATATGTTATACGATTGATAAACAATAACATATCTGTATTATGGATCAAATGTAATATTGTTCTGGTAGTAAAAGAGAGTAGGGGCGTTTCAAGTGATTGTAATACACAATGTGTTATATGCCCACAAGTTACGAATAATAATTTAAAGTATCTCCAACCACTCCTCAACTTTTGCAAAATCCATACGCGGATTATGAAGACTATTAAAATTTGGAATATCATCAAACCATTCAATAACAGTATTTCGTTTTAGGTTTGTTGGCTTTTTTGAGATACAACTTAAATAGCTGCTCCACTGATATTCTACGGCATGTTCTGTAAAACCATGATGAACCGGATTGTTATGAATGTAAATCAAAACTTGTTTCAGATATTTTTCAGTTTCAATTAGTTTTCGTTTAAAAGGGCGTTCGAAAAGGCTGCCATGGCGGTTGTTTTTTTTGTTGAAGGCTTTTGAATATGCATTAAATAAGTTGGAAAAATATTGTGATGACGGCTTGGCTAAACCCGTCAGGTTTTCAAAACCTGACGGGTTTTTAGGGATGTTCATCTCTTTTATCCTCACCAAAAAATGAAAATGATTAGGCATTAAAACCCAGGCATAAGTTTCTGCAATAGGAACAATATGTTTTTTATATAATTTTAAGAAATATCCAAAATTACCTTCACTATTGAAAATAGTACAGCTATTTATTCCACGATTATAGATATGGTAATAATAACCAAAATTAAGAGGTTGAACCTTCTGCATCTTACCAATTTTGAAAGAATGTTTTCCAGACTCTTGGATTTCAATGTCTAAAGTACGTAAAAATATAATCCGTATGGCAAACTTTGAGTTTAAACTACCGGCAAATCAATCGGAAACCACTGCCGTGGATATTTAAAATCTCTAATTTTGGATCTTCTTTAAGGTATTTCCTAAGTTTAGTAATATACACGTCCATACTGCGTTTTGTGAAATAATTATCGTCTCCCCATATTTTCCGAAGTGCTTCATCCCGAGGCAAAACGCTGTCTTTTGATTCGATAAGCATTTGTAAAAGTTCGGCTTCTTTTGGACTTAATTTTTGATTTATATTGTTTTGGATATTTATCAATTCACGAAACTCAGGGTTTAATCTAAATTGACCTATTTGAAAAAAACTGGGTTTTATTTCTGAATGACTATTCGAGTTACGATTCAGGATGGCTTGAAGCTTAAATAAAAGAATTTCTGAGTCGAATGGTTTTTTAATATAATCATCGGCGCCTAATTGATAACCTTTAACTTCATCTTCTTTCAGCGTTTTAGCAGTTAAAAATATAAAAGGGATTTCAGGTCGTAAGCGTTTTATGCTTTCGGCCAGTTGAAAACCATCAATATGAGGAAGCATCACATCTAAAATGCATAAATCAAATTCTCCTTTTTCGAAAGCTTTTAAAGCATCTTTGCCATCTTTAACCCATTCAATTTCATATTCATAAATTTCCAGATAGGCTTTTAATACCGACCCAAAACTCAAGTCATCCTCAACTAAAAAAATGTTATTTTTTGTTTTCATGTTACATTATTTTAGAGGCAAGCTAATTTCGAAGCGACTACCTATATCTTTTTCACTCTGAACATTTATTTGACCCTGATGTTTATCAACAATTGCCTTTACATACGAAAGTCCTAAACCATAACCTTTTACAGTATGTATATCACCTTCAGTTAGACGGAAAAATTTATCAAAAATATGAGCCATTGTTTCTTTACTCATTCCTTGTCCATTGTCTTTAACCGCAAGTATGAATTGTTTATTTCTGATTGAAGTGCTTATTTCGATCAGCAGATTTTGATGGCGATATTTCACTGCATTATCGATCAGATTAAAAAGCACATTCGTTATATGCATTTCATCGATCATTAAATTGGTTTGTTTGGCTTCCAGAAGCAACTTTATTTGACCATTGACTTGTTCAATTTGTAGCTGAACATTTTCAGCCACAGCTTCAATCAGAGTGTGCATGTCAACATCCGTCTTGAGCAAACTGAACTCTTTTTTATCAAGCTGAGCCATTTGCAGTATCCTCTCAACTAATGCATTCATTCGTTTATTTTCGCCCTTTATCAATTGCATAAAATAGCTGATCTTTTCAGGATTTTTTAATATTTGCTCAGTCATTACAGAATCTGTTGCTAGTTGAATAGTGGCAATAGGAGTTTTAAACTCATGCGTCATATTGTTTATGAAATCTGTTTTAATAGCTGATAATTTCTTGTGATGCAGCAAGTTATTGATAATAATCAGCAAACTAGCCAACAAGAGAAGTGTAAAGATGAAGGCCAAAGAAATTGGCCATAACATTTGTTTAAACAAAGGATTGGATTCTGGAAAATGGATATATAAAAACTCGGGACTTGCAACTATAGCGTGTGGGAATAATCGTATAGAATGGGCTTTCTTTATATTTTCTTTGCTGAAATTTTCAGTTTTGAATATAATACTATCTGTAGGTTGTATCGCGACAGCAAAAGAATAGGATTTTGGTAAATCGTATTGGTCTATTGCTCTTTCAATACTATGCTGAAGTTTATCGATGGGGATTCGCTCGGCAAAAGGCTGTGTTACTGATTGAATATTCAAAAACAATTCCACCATTGTTTTGCTTAAGTCTTCCTTTTCATTGGCAATTGTAATAACATTGTAATCAAGTAATCTGCGTACAGAATCAATACTGGCTTCATATTTTTCTAATAATGAATCTTTTTTAAACAATGCAATGGCGGAAGTTTTTAACATCATCTCAGTTTCAATTTGGTCGGCAAGAGAATCCAAGTGAAATTCTTGTATCAATTCCAAATTATCAATCCCGGAACGGATTATTATTTTCCTGTTGGAATGATCAATATCTTTTTTCTGTTTTAGTACAGCCTTTTGTATTGAAGAATTTAATTTGATTTTTTTTAACTCTTCTTTTTCTGATTTGCGTTGCCATTTTAAATTTTTAGTTGCACTATCAAAGTGAACATATTTGTCGTTTTCATTTATAAAGTGAATGTCCCTGTAATTATCATTTAGAAAAAAAATATTTTCCTGCCTCGATAAATCCAGAGCTATTTGATTCAACGCTTTATTTAGGTTTTGCTCGAAACGGATTTTATTTTGTATATAGGCAGAACGAATCCAATGTAGTTGAACAGCAATTATTCCGAATAAGGCTATAAATCCGATTGCAATAATAAAAGATAGATTTTTTCGTGTCATAATTTCTTTAGTGAGGGCGTTGTTTTTCCCTAATGGCTTCAAAATTAAGAAAGAAACAGTCAGTATAATAAAACTTTAACCTTTCCTTAAGCTTTTTTAACCTGTATTTAAGGCAATGGCAGGAGCAGAGCGTTAAATTTGTAAAAGAAATAAATACTAAAACATAATTAATATGAAGACTTTAAAAATTGCCTTATTTATTATTTTCGGATCGCTTATTACTTTGCATTCTTATGCGCAAGAACTTAAAAAAGAAAAGAAAGCTAAAATTAGAATGGAAGTTATTGATGATGATGGAAACAAGAAAGTGATTGATACTACTTTTTCGATTGATTCAGAAAAAGATTACAAAAAGGTTATCCAACAAATGAAGGAGCAAGCAGGCTATTCTGAAAAAGAAATTGCCCTTATGAAAAGCGAGCTGAAAGAGCATGCTAAACTAATGACAATTGATCTGGATGTAATGATGGAAGACTTTGATAAGGAAAAAATGCACGAACATCTAATGATTGTTAGAGAGAAAATGGATGTTGAGAAAGAGGTACTCAAAGAAGTTTTGGAAGATTTAAAAGTTGAGCTAGAAGGTATGGAAATGAATAAGGAAGCTATGCAAAAACTTGAAAAAGCAATGAAAGAACTTCAGCAGGTGGAATGGGCGGAACATTCGAAACTTCTTAATGATCAAATGAAAGGTTTACACAGACATTTTGATAGTGATGCAAATGTCTTTATAGTTGATGGCGACCACTCAAAAAAAGATATTTGGGTAGACAAAAATGGTGAAAAAACAATCGTTATTAAAATGAATATTGATAAAGACAGCCTTCTAAGTAAAGAAAACTTTGGTAAAATAATTTTTATTGGAGAAGATGATGATGAAGGAAATGTTTGGGTTGATCAAAATGGTGAGACTATTCAAATAAAGAAATTCAAAAAAGGCGGTAATGCTGTTTTCTTTGGCGATGAGGCTGATCTTGAGAAAATTGAAGAGCTTGATGGAGATCATCGAGTGATTGTAAAAAAATTGAGAGGAGAGGCTGCAAAAGGAAATGCATTTTTTATTAGTGATGATGCAGAAATGGTCAAGGAATTTAAAGACAAAGATGGCAATGTTAAAGTGTTTCGTTATAAAATGAAATCAGCTGATGGCGAAGAAAAAGAAAATCGCAAAAATAAATATAAGAAGGTAACTTTGAGTATTTCACCTGCCAATGAAGATGAAATTGCACTTGCAACATCAAAAGGATTTTTTAAATCAAAAGCTGTAAATTTAATGCTTAACAATTTTACCTTTGATATTGACAATGAGATCACTAGATTGGGTGCTACGTTTGAAGAAAAGGGAAAGTTATCAGTGCAAATATTTGATAAAGAGATGAATAAGTTGTGGAAGAAAAAGGCAGGAAAAGTTCAAGGCGAATGGTCGTCCGAAATACCAGCCGGCATTTTAAAAGAAAAAGGTGTTTATTTCTTGTATTTTGTTCAAGGAAAAAAGGCTAAACTGCTCAAAATGGCAAACATTTGATACCTATAAATTTCTCGAAAATTACACCCCCTCGAATTTTTCAGGGGGTTTTTTATTGGAAAAAACAAAAGCGCCCTGTTGATTGACATCCCAATAATTAATGCCCAGATTATCAGCTTCTGCTTTCATATATTTAATTTTCCACCAGCTATTTGAAGAATCGAAAATGATATAATTAAAAGTGTATTGCTTTAGTAATTCGTTTAATTTCACTTTTGCATCTTTGGCTACTACAATATAATCTATCGGCAAAGGATTTGCATAAATTTGTTCTTTTCTCTGACTATCCAAATAGAGAATACGTAGTGAATGAAACAAAATCAAATTTTCCTGAATTAAAATATAGGAGGGAAGTTGATCATTCATTTCTAATGGAAATGCAATGCATTCTTTGATTCCAAGTTTTGTATGATACGCTCCAAGAATATACTTTTGCTCCTTTTCATCTGAAAGAAAAACTGAATCGCCAAATAGAAAACTCTTTTCACCAGAGATAAAATCCATAGCGGAGAAATTATTTGTTTTATAAACTACCCAATTTTCCGAATTTAATCTTTCTGACTTATTAAAAATAAAACTCATCGATAATATGAGAGCGGCTCCTAGAAGAGGGAAAATCCAGAAATATTTTTTGTACAAGAAGTGAGTTACTAATGCAAAGAAAAAAATATAAAGAAGTGAAACTTCAAGTTTATCGAGTGTGAGATTTTCACTTACGGCATTAGGTAGAAAATTAATAATTTCAACACCTTTGTTTAAAATTAACAGGATGTATTTCAAAAATAGGGATGCGATCATTCCCACAATACTTGTTGATAAGCCTAATATTCCAATTGTTAAAACCAGCATTCCACAAGATACGACAACAAAAGCCAGAGGTATTACCCATAGATTGGTCAACAGGAAATAATTTGGAAATTGATGAAAATAATAAATAGCCAAAGGAAAAGTGCCTATCTGAGCTGCAATAGATACGCCTAATAAAGCCCATATTTTACTGAGAATTATATTTTTAAAATAAATTAATTGAAATATTTTTGGCTGAATATAAAGTATCGCAAAGACCGCACTATACGAAAGTTGAAATCCAATATTATAAATTACATTGGGATCGATTAAAAGCAGGAGCAATGCCGAAGCGGCCAAACTGTTGTAGGTGTTTCCCTTTCTGTTAAATAATTTTCCAAAAATAATAAATGTAAACATTGTTGATGCTCTAACAACGGACGGCGAAAGACCTGTGATTAAAGCATAAAACCAGATTATGATGAGGATAAGAATCGTTTTAATGGAATTACCATATTTTATCTTCTCAAAAAATCCAAATAAAAAATTGAATATCATATAAATAATTCCAACGTGAAGGCCAGAAACACAAAGGATATGCATGGCTCCTGAACCTGCAAAACGAGCACGCAAATCATCATCTAAATATTCATCATAACCAATTAGCAAAGCAGCTGCTAGGGCAAGGCTTTCATCATCATATTCCAAACTATTTAATATGGCTAATAATCTGTTTCTTAGTTTTATAGCTATTGATTGCAAACTTATTGTTTGATTGGAACGGATGAACTTCCAATCATTTTCTTTAATAAAACTTTGGTCGAAAATCCCCTTTCGGTTCATATATACCCCATAATCAAATGCATTTGGATTTTGAGCTCCATTAATAGGGCTTAGCCTTGCACTACTTATAATTTGATCTCCATACTGAAGTTGAAAATTATCTTGTTTTTGAAAATACAGTAAAACCCGACCATTTGTTGTTTGCCACAAACTGTCTTTTTCTTCAAAAACCGCTTTGATGTTACCAATGCTTTTGTACGTTTTAGCTGTTTCAGTAAACGCGCTTTTAATTTCTATTAAATATATGCTGCTTTCATCAAATTGAGAATAATGTTTTTTATGATTCAAAGGCGAACTATACCAGAATGTGATAATCCCCAAATTGAAAAAAAATACAGTGATCAAGAGCCCGTTAATCCATCGTGATCGGTATGTTTTATGTTTGTCAAATGCAAAAAACCATAATAGGAGACTTAAAAAAATTACGGCTAGAAAAATCAACCAAAATATAATAGGAGTGGAGAAGAAAGTGGAAAAAAGTATTCCTCCAATAAATGGAAACAGAAAACGAGCCATCGGATATTGGTGCAATCTATCCATATACAAATTTATATTTCCTGATTTATAACTGAAAGTTATTTTGTCAGAAGGAAAAGGTGCATTAACTCAATCACATTTAGGTCAACGGATTGATTTTCAAGACCAAGATACGCTTTTAATTATTGAAAAGCAATGGTTTTGGAAGAATGTGTTTCGAAATTAATCAAAAATAAACCAGGGTTTGACTAATTCACATTTATCGGCAAGCTCTCTCAAATGTTTATATTCATTTGTTTTAGGATTGTAAGTATAATCTTTCGACCACTCATCAATATTTGCAATTAACTCGCTTAAGCCAAAGATTGTTTTATCTAGTTCCGCATCGGTCATAGTTGGATGTAGCGATAAACGCACCCAACCAGGTTTTTCCGATAAGTCACCGGAATTTATTTTATTTGAAATTTCTTTCGATTTTTCCTGCGTAACACCTAATAAAAAATGACCATAGGTTCCGGCACATGCGCAACCTCCTCTTACTTGAACACCAAAACGATCGTTCAATAATTTAACAATCAGGTTGAAGTGTATATCTTCAACATAAAATGAAATAACACCCAAACGATTTTTTACATGCTCCGATAGGATATGGAGCTTTGGTATTTTTTTCAAACCATCAAATGCTCTTTCAATCAATTGATTTTCACGTTTACGGATATTTTCTACTCCCATTTTTTCTTTCAGCTGAATTGCTAAAGCAACGCGAATTGCTTGTAAAAATCCGGGTGTGCCGCCATCTTCTCGAGCTTCTATATTATCAATAAATTTGTATTCGCCCCAGGGATTGGTCCAATCCACTGTTCCTCCTCCTGGATTATCAGGTACATTAGAAGTATATAATTCTTTATTGAAAATCAATACTCCTGAAGATCCGGGACCACCTAAAAATTTATGTGGAGAGAAGAATATGGCATCTAATCTTTCCATTTTATCTTGCGGATGCATATTTATTGAATCGTAAGGTGCGTTTGCAGCAAAATCGATAAAGCACAAACCATTGTTTTCGTGCATGATGCGTGCTAAATTATGTTGATCGGTTCTTACGCCGGTTACATTTGAGCAGGCTGTAAAGCTTCCAATTATAATTTCTCTATCCTTATATTCTATTAGTTTTCTTCTAAGCTCATTTTCATTCACAAGCATATTTTCATCTGGTTGTAAAACAACAACATCGGCTATAGTTTCTTCCCAGGATGTTTGGT
>CAYPOW010000012.1:25090-27361 GCA_964412145.1 uncultured Draconibacterium sp. | reverse complement strand
GGAGGCTTTAAATGGATATTATCTTCAGTTTGGAGAAGCTCTTGGAGAAGACGCTGTCGAACTTTTTTATCAAAATGGCGATCAATCTATATCCATTTGCAGAGGCAGTAATGGCAAAATTGCAGGCGCTTTTGATATAAACATAAAAGTTACGTACGCCACCAACGGTAACTGGAAAGTGCTAGTAGATTGGGCAAAAAACGGAAATTATATGGACGAATGTAGTGTAAAACACTTTTCCAATATCTCTAATCCTTTTTTTGGATTTTATTGTTTATTTACAAGCTCCAATGCCACTAAATTTTATATGGATAATATAAGTGTGGATCATATTTATGTCGATACAGATGCTCCTGATTTACAATATATTGAAATCGTAGATGCAAATAAATTGAATCTTAAATTCAATGAAACGCTCGATCCTTTATCAGCTGAAAATATCCAAAATTATCACCTTCAACAAAACAATCAAATACCCGAATCGGCAAGTCTGAATATGTCTGATCCATCGGAAGTTTTGCTAGTCTTTTCAAGTGCTTTTGAGCCAAATCAATCGCAAACACTTCTTGTAAATTCCATTCAAGATATTGCAGGAAATACTTCTGCTAACTTTTCTTTCGATTTTTTCTTTAGCAGAGCCGAATATGGCGATATTATAATCCACGAGATAATGGCCGATCCAAATCCGCCACAAGGATTGCCCGAAGCAGAATATCTCGAATTATTTAATCGGATAGAATATCCTGTTTCACTCAAAGGCTGGAAACTGTTTAATGGAAACTCTATCTATCACTTCCCTGATATTCTACTCACTGCTCATTCTTACCTTTTACTCACGCATCCGAATAATGCAGACTTATTTGAAAACGAAGGCGATATTGTCAGCGTTCCTTCATTTAGTCTTACTAATTCTGGCAACCGATTGATTTTAAATAATAACCTGAACCAAGTCATCCATTTTATTGAGTACAATGACGATTGGTATAATGACGATTTCAAAGCTGAAGGAGGTTGGTCATTGGAAATGATTTCACCAGATTATTTCTGTGAACAGTCGATAAATTGGTCTGCTTCTCAAAATTCCGATGGTGGAACACCAGGCAAAAGCAATAGCCTTTCAAATTTAATAGTTCAATATCAATCTCCTGAAATAGAAACGCTTAACTTGCTTGATACTCATAATTTGCTCATTCGTTTTTCAAAAAGTATGGATAGCACAGCTTTAAAAAATCCTGTAAATTATTTTGTTGACAATTCCATTGGTCAGCCTGAAGAAGTTCGGATTTTTGCGCCCGAATATCAAACTGCACAATTTAGCTTTGTATATCCATTTAAAGAAAAAACCATCTATCAGATTAGCATTGAACCCAATCTTATTGGATGTTGCGGTTCTGAATTGAGCAATTCAAGCAGATCTTTTGCAATTCCTCAAGAGCCTGATTTTATAGATATTATCTTCAACGAAGTCCTATTCTATTCTTGGATTGACGATGGAGATTATGTGGAGCTTTTTAATCGATCCGACAAAGTTATTGATAGTCGGCAACTGTTGTTTTCAAGAATAACTACTAATAAATACGATACTATATTCTATTCTGTTCAACCAGATGCAGGTCAGTTTTTTCCTGGTGAATACCTGCTTTTATGCAAAAATAAATCTTCAGTTTTAGATGTTTATTATGCTCAAAATCCGGAAAATATTTATGCATCAGAAGGTTTTTCAATATTGACCAATACCGAAGGTCAATTGCTCTTAAGTAAAGCTTCCAATAAATCATTTCTTATCGATTATTTTTCCTATTCGGAAGATATGCATTTTCCATTAATCAATAATGTAAGCGGTGTTGCTCTGGAACGCCTTTCGCCTGAGGTTGCTACAAACGATCCAAATAACTGGCAGTCTGCAGCAGCGAGTGTTAATTATGGTACGCCGACTTATCAAAATTCACAATTCCAGCTTGCTACTCAAGTGGAAGATGTTTTTCAAATTTCGCCTGAAATTTTTTCTCCCGATTTGGATGGCTTTGATGATATTCTCCAAATAAATTATGTTTTTTCGCAAGGCGGATATACGCTCAATCTGCTGATTTTTAATGCACAAGGACAACGAATTAAACATTTGATAAAGAATGAATTAATGGGAATAAGTGGTCAGATTTTTTGGGATGGAACAACAGAAGAAGGCGATAAGGCAGCTCTTGGAATTTATATTTTGTATATTGAATATTTCGATTTAAACGGGAAAGTAGAAAAACTTAAAAAAACATGTGT
>CAYPOW010000012.1:15038-24990 GCA_964412145.1 uncultured Draconibacterium sp. | reverse complement strand
CGGAGAAGAAAGTCTGATTACCTATACACCTTTAACTAAATCTTTGGTCTTTTTAGAAAATAATTCTCTTGCGACCTATTTAAAAAAACACGAACGCCAATTACGTAAAATGCTACATAACAAGCGTTCAGATTCATTTTATCTTGGCTTCGAACTAAATTTTATTCTTTGGGAAAATAAAGACATGAAACAATTTAGCGACCGATCAAAAATCATTGTGCTTGACAAAAGAAATGAAAGACGCTTGATATACACTTCCAGTTCTATCGATAATGAGATTACCAAAGCCTATACGGATGGATCATTTTTAGAAAAAAAAGGGAAGGGAGGTTATGTTGTTTTAATAAAAAAACCTGGGCAAAATTATCAATTACATACCTACGAATCAGGCAAAAAAAGCAGTTCGTTAATTGAACTGGAAGCGGCCATAAAAAGTCTTGAAATACTTAAAAACGTGGAGAAAATTCGCATCATTAGTGATAGTCAATATGTTAGAAAAGGCTTAACGGAATGGGTGCCTATTTGGGAATTGAACGATTGGTATACTGTGAATGGTGAAAAAGTGAAGAATATTGGTTACTGGAAATATTTTAATTCATTGAGTGAAGACAAATACCTCGAGTTTGAATGGGTAAAAGCACACAACAATCATTTCGAAAATACACTCTGCGATTTGTATGCCAAAATGCAAGCGTCAGCCGATTGAAAAATCACTTTGAAAAAGAAAATGACTATTCCACTAAAAGCCTTAATTTTGCAAAAAGTTTTCGTGCATGAAAGATTCGCTTCAAGTTTATAATAGCTTACATCGTAAAAAGGAAATATTTGAACCCATCAACCCTCCTCATGTTGGTATGTATGTTTGCGGTCCGACTGTTTACAGTGAAGTTCATTTAGGAAATAGCCGAACATTTATCTCTTTTGATATCATTTACAGATATTTAAGTCATCTGGGGTATAACGTTCGTTATGTGAGAAACATAACAGATGCAGGCCATTTGGAAAATGATACAGACGATGGAGAAGATAAAATTTCCAAAAAAGCCCGTCTTGATAAATTGGAACCTATGGAAATTGTGCAGAAATATACCCTCGATTTTCATCATGTTTTACAACTTTTTAATAATCTCCCACCAAGCATCGAACCTACGGCAACAGGTCATATTATTGAACAAATTTCAATGGTCGAGGTTATTCTCAGTAAAAATTTAGCCTACGAAAAAAACGGCTCCATTTATTTCGATGTGGAAGCTTATAACAGGGAATTTGATAATGATTACGGCAAGCTTTCCGGACGGAATATCGATGACCTAATAAGCAATACACGCGTGCTGGATGGTCAGGAAGAAAAGCGAAATCCCGCCGATTTTGCACTTTGGAAAAAAGCTTCTACCGAACATATTATGCGCTGGAAATCGCCCTGGGGCGAAGGTTTTCCGGGCTGGCATATGGAATGTTCTGTAATGAGCTCGAAATATTTAGGCGATCAATTTGATATTCACGGCGGCGGAATGGATTTAAAGTTTCCTCATCACGAATGTGAAATCGCTCAAAACAAAGCAAGCAATGGGAAAAACGATCCTGTAAAATATTGGTTACACGCTAATATGCTTACGCTCAACGGGCAAAAGATGAGCAAATCAACTGGCAATACTTTATTACCTCTAGAGCTGTTTAGCGGTGAAAATGACAAGCTGAGCAAAGCCTTTAGTCCAATGGCCGTGCGCTTTTTTATGTTGCAAGCCCATTATCGTTCAACATTAGATCTGAGTGACGCCGCTTTGCAGGCAGCAGAAAAAGGTTTTCAAAAGTTAATAACGGCAACAGCTACGCTACAAAAAATAAAAGCTGCCGGAAAATCATCTTTTAATGTGGATGAATTGATAGACAAGTGCTACAATGCAATGAATGATGATTTCAATACGCCCATTTTAATTGCTCATTTATTTGATGGGGTTAAATTAATCAATAGCGTAAATGACGGCAATGAAAGCTTGAATATCAATGATTTGACAAAATTGCAAGCCGCCTTTAGTAACTTTGTTTTTACTGTTTTAGGATTAAAAAATGAAGAGCAAAGCGATGGAAATAATGAATTATTAGATGGTGTAATGTCAACGCTTATCGAATTGCGAAATCAGGCAAAATTGAATAAAGATTGGGCAACGGCCGATCTAATTCGAAACGAATTATCAAAATTAAATGTAGTTCTAAAAGACACAAAAGAGGGAACTGATTGGGAAGTGGAAAAATAGAATGGCACGTTTGATAAATACAAATCTACGTTCGTTCATTTATCCAAATATCCTTCATTTCATTTTGTATCTTAGGGGAATATTCATCAATAAAATCTAAAAAAATGGCAGGAATAAATAAAGTTATTTTAGTTGGTCATCTGGGTCGAGACCCTGAAGTGATGACATTTGACAACGGCACTAAAAAAGCTTCTTTTTCTATGGCAACTACAGAAAGCTATAAAGATAAAGAAGGCAATTGGCAAGATCAAACCGAATGGCATAATATTGTTTTGTGGCGATATTTAGCAGAAAAAAATATTATCAAAGGCGATTTGATTTATTTAGAAGGTCGTTTAAGATCACGCTCTTACGAAGATTCAAATGGCGTAAAAAAATACGTTACTGAAATTCAGGGCGATAAGGTATTGAAATTAGGCTCTCCAGGAAGTTCTCAGGGGAATTTCAAGGAAAACGAACAAGCATCTACAGCTACTCCTACTCCAAGTGAAAACTCTAATGTAGATAACAACGACGATTTACCTTTCTAGAAAATAATTCGAACAATTATTTGAAGGCCTTAAAACACTAGAAAAAATGAAATTTGATGACTATAAAATTGCGGATGAGCTAAAAGAGAGCATTCGAAAACTAGGTTTTAAAAGGCCCACCGATATTCAATTTAAATCCATTCAGCCCATACTTTCGGGCGATGATGTATTGGCTATTGCTCAAACAGGAACAGGTAAAACAGCAGCATTTGCTATTCCGATTATCGACATTTTAAACTACCGCAAGAAAACTCAAAGACGCGACGACGGTATTCGTGCAGTTGTGATGGTACCAACACGCGAACTGGCTATTCAAATTACTGAAGTTTTCAATAAGCTTGAAGAGGGTACTTTGGTAAAAACTTTTGGCGTTTTCGGAGGCGTTGAACAAGACCCACAAATTAGAGAATTACAAAAAGGTTTCGATATAATGGTGGCTACGCCCGGTCGTTTATTCGATCTGGTAAGTCAGGGTCATCTTCAATTGCACCGCATCAATATTTTGGTTTTGGATGAAGCCGATCATATGCTGGCACTTGGATTTATCAAAGATATCCGTCAGTTAATCAATCATTTACCAAAAAAACGTCAAACTCTTTTCTTTTCGGCCACAATCGATAAAGAAATAAAAAAACTGGCTTATTCTCTCGTTGACAAGCCTTTTCGCATTCAAATAGCTCCTGAAGATCCTGTTTCCAGAAATGTGAATCATAAAGTAGCTTTTGTGGAAATGGACGATAAACGCTACTTTTTAGAAAGACTGATTGCAGAAAATCCAGAATCCAAAATACTTGTTTTTGTTCGTACTAAAGTGCGCGCCGAAAGAGTGGCGAAAGCTATGGAGCGCGTCGGCATTGCTGCTCAAACTATACACGGCGATAAAGATCAAAAAGACCGCACCAGCGTGATGGCCGATTTTAAAAAAGGAATAATAAAAGTATTGGTAGCCACCGATGTAAGTGCCAGAGGTATTGATGTTGACAGGGTTGAGTTTGTGGTAAACTACGATTTGCCCGAACAGACTGAGAATTATGTCCATCGGGTTGGACGAACCGGTCGTGGCGATCATCGCGGATTCGCCATTTCATTTTGTGCCGAAGAAGAAAAACCGCTCTTAAAAGCAATTGAGGAATTTATTGGAAAACCTGTGTATGTGAATGTTATAAAGAATCACGAATACATCGAAACGAAAGAATTATCAGAAGAAAATCCAGCCGATTGGCAGTCGCTGATGAAACAAGAGCTCCCAAAAAAGAAAAAAAAGAAGCGGAAATAAAGCAAATTAATGAGATAATGTGTTGATGTACTGTGGAACATTAGGTCATTTCGATGAAACGTAGTGGAGGAGAGATTTTCTTTGGTTATAGGGGATTTCTCGCATACGCTCGAAATGAAAGTGAGCATGTTCGGAATGATACAGGGTTGTGTTTGAAAAAAGCACTCTATTTATTGCGCCAAAGTAAATCGCAAACTAATTCCCCCATTGGTAGTAGAATTACGGTATTGATTTGCCATATATGGATTGTTAATCACTTGATCGTAATAAAATCGAGCCGTCATTCGCTGGCTTAACATATAATCGGCCGAGAAATTAATCGACATTACTTTCTGACCTGAAGATACCTGATCGATATCCTGGTCTATTCTTCTTAAAATAGTACGATTGTCACGAATAGAAAAATCGGCTTTCAAATTAAGATCGCTATTTACTTTCGATTTGCCATTACCAGCACCCACATTTGAAAATTTCAATTTAACACCTTTCAAACGATAACCAATTCCTATCACATATTCCTGACTGATCACTTCGGTTAACTGATTATTCACAAAACTCAAGGCCAGATTTCGCGATCGTTTGATTTCAAGATTCGCTATCATGCTGTTATTCAGCGTGGTATTGATGCGAATTAAAGGGCTAAACTGCTCAGAAATAGATAATAAAGCAATATCATAACGCGCATTGTAATCGTAATTATCGTTCAGACTGGAGGCAAATCCATTTGCTTCCTGATACTGGATATTGGAAACATAAGAGCCAATATTATAGGACGATCGATAGGCATGAGAAATCGTTATGTTTCTAAACCATTTTTTAAGGAATGGGATCTTCGATAAACCCTTATATGTAAATCGCCAGTTAGGCAAAGGAATGGATGGGAAATAGCCAAGTTTTACACTTTGGGGCGTTTTCCCTGTATAGGCTGCCATAAATGCCCCGTGAATAACATCCTGAGAAGTAGATCCATAGCCAATCGGGAAACCCGTTGAATCATTGTGCATTCTTTCCCAGTTTACATTTTGATCGGCCAATCGCTCTGCAATAGGCAATCGATAAGCACGCATATTGGTATACGGCTCAGAGCTATTATCGTCATTTATTTTTTTGAACGCAGTTCCAATGGTCAAAAAAGACATACTGAAACTACCTCTCTCCATAGCGGCAAACGACTGAAAATTAAAATCTTCGTCTGACCATTTATAGTAATCTTCTGAAGAAGTTGAAGACGTTTTTGTCGCCGTGAGTTCAATTCGTAAATCTTTAAGTGGCTCCAGCGTTGCCCGTATATTTAAATCGTTGCTGTATTTATTCATACTCAACTGATTCTGAGCCGAATCTGTTGATAACCATCCATTTATTCCAGCCTGATAGCGAATATCATTTTCCAATCCAAATACATAACCCAAGCCTGGTGCCATCTTCGACCAGTTATTGCCAAGCAAATCGGGTTCAGGAATAAATCCCGGCAAATAATTCCCTTGGTTTTCAGAATAGGTTATCGATGCGTCTTTCCACATCATCAATACTTTTAGAGTTTCATTTATGATTTTTAGAGCCAGCTTGTCTTTATTTTTATTTTCGCTTTGCTGATTAGCTTTTCCTGGATTTGGTCGACGAGAAGTGGAACGTCTTGGTGTACTTATTTTTTTGAGATACGGAATCTTTGAATATAAATTACTGATGCGGAAACTACCATTTAGTTGTATGGAACTTGAGTTTTCGATGCTATTACCAAAGCGATCCTGCAAACTCAATGGCGATGCAGTCCAGTGATATTCACTTTGATAGCGTGCCGTTGCATTCACCCAATTAAACAAGGGGATTTTATTGATAGGCAAAGTGTAATTGAGTCCGGCCGTTTGATCGAACTGATTCATTTTACCACCTGAATAAACGCTATTCATAACAAAATCGCGGTATTCAATCATATATTGATTATCAGAACGATCGATGCGCCCTTCGGGTTCATTGATAAAGGCACTTGCCTTGGCCATATAATCCAATTTCATACTACGCGATAAATCAAAACGCAAGTTGTAAGATCTGTTCCAATCGAATCGTTTGCTCCATGTCCAGCGAATAGGAATATCGCCAATGCTTTTATTTCGTAGTTTTTTATCTTCATACTCCCGATTGATATCTGTGCGGAAAGTAAACAAGCGTGGTTTAAGGAAAAAATTGAAATCGCGAATGATTCTCCAATTTTTTCCACTTAAAAACTTCACTTTTTTAAACGGTTCTATGGGTTTTGGATTTAAATTCAAACTATAACCCAAACCTCCTCGATATGCTTTTTTCAAATGATATTCAATATCAATATTCCGGTGAAAGATTTCAGAATAGGAATAGGAAACATCAAAATTCTCTAAATCGTAAATGTGGGTTTTGCCCATATTTGAACCCGTTCGATCTTTACGAACATTGATAAAATTAATATTTTTCCGTACTGTAAAATCCTGAGCCACAGAGCGTGCCGAATCGCTTTGAGCTTTAGTTGAATAACTTTCCAAGTCTTTCTTAAAATTAATATCAGGCTCCAAAGGATTGAATTCAGGATCGAGTTTGCTTTCAGAGTAATCGTAATGCAATGGAATACGAATGCCCCATTTTTCAGGGAAAAACTTACCTATTTCCAAATTAGTAGCTATATCAATATTTGTAATATCATCCAGCTGGCGCTGCGTAATTCCGCTTTCTAATCCACCAAAACCAGCAGTACTTCTTGCTCCCGAAATAATTACATTTCCCAAATCGGCCAGGTCAATCTTTGCTCTTGCAGTTGCCGCCCAAGCCGATTTATTGTCGAAATCGCTTACACGTAATTCGTTAATCCAAATCTCTGCGCACTTTGACATGCCGTCGTCGAAACTATTTACACTTGTTTTTTTAGGGTTTCGAACACCAATCATGATCGCTTTCACATCGCTTAAACTGGGCGAACCTTTTACGGTAATTTTATTCTCGCCATCCATTTCAGAATAAAGTGCTCCTGCATTTAAAATGCTGGCACTTTCACGTTCGGTGATATTGCGATTTAATTTCACATCAACCAATCGCTCCAAATCCACATCAAAACGATTGGCTTCTGGCCAGATTGCTTCCGGATCTGAAGTTCCCCAATCAGTTAGTGTAAGAGGAATTTCATATTCGTAATAATTTTCTGTAAAGTCAGCACCTAATCGCACAAAAATGGTCAGCTCACCGTCTTCAAGTTTATCAATCGCTTTCATTTTCTCGGCGTGGACAAACATTTTCAATTTTTTATAGCGCCTAAAATCGAAATCAACCGTTTTAAAAGTGGCTCGGGCATCACCATCCAATAATCCGCAAGTCACAATCTGCATGGCTTGTTCGTTACGTCTTTGCAAATTGGTAGTTCCGATATTTATTTCTCTTTCAATGCCGGGAGGAATTACGTAAGGAATAGGATAGCGACTTCCATTTTCTTCAATATTTACTGCTGCGACATCAAATACCGTTTCACTTTGGATATCGTCGGGTACATATTCGCCTGGGCTTAATAAATCGTAACGATAACGGCGCCAGTCACTTCTGACCAATTCCAAAGTTGCAAAACGAAGCACTTTTGGTGTTTCAAAACCTTTCATAAACATCCGCATAAAACGAATGGATTTGAAATCGTTAATGGCTCCAACTACTTTGGCCGGGCTACGAACTGGAACTTTAAACTGATACCATTTGGTATATATTCCATCGCCATTTTCTTTTTCTGATGAACCATTGCCTTCGCGAACATCAGTAATAAAGTTTTTTCCAATTTCCATATTATCAGGATGTAAATCAATAACATACTGATAATATCGCTCGGCTTCACTCAAAGTATTATCTCTGTTGATATCCTCTACATCGGGCAAAGTAGTTGCTATGGTTGGATAAGCTTCGTCGCTAAATTCAGAAGCAGGACTATTTCCTTCAGGGCCATTGTATTTTTTATAGCGCTCTAAAATGCTGCGATACTGATCATTATCATCATAATCGCTGCCACGGAAATAATGAAAATTATCGGCAGAAGGATCAGTATTTGCATTTGTAAAAGCTTGAGAATTAAGTCCATATCGCGTATTTATTTTATTCAGATACACATCCTGAAAGAAATTACGTTCGTCATCATCTTGCAAACCATCAAATCCAACATCCTGATAAGGGCGCGATGCCGGTTGATTATCAAAAGCATCCACCAAAGATTGAAGAACAGGTACTCTTCCCCAAATAGTTGAATCAACATCATTTACGACTTCTGAAACTGGCAAACCATTCTCATAGGCTTTTCGTGAATCGCGCAAAATATCTTCCGAAACATCACCCAAATTAAAATACAATTGTCCGCCACGACTATTTGGATCTTCACTAAAAGGATCCATCATCCAAAATTCGATATACTCAATATTCGTTGATTCAAAATCTGAAGTTTCAATCTGGCGCATAATTCCTCCCCAACGTGTTTCCGGTTGCTTGAGTTGTCCATTGGCATCAATTCCAGATGAAATTCCAGGCACACCATCTACATCGTAATTGTATGAGCCACGCTCGCGGGGATAAAAAGCAAGGTTAAAAACCGGAATATTGCTTGGATAGCCATTGGGCGTTTCTTTGGCTGGAAAGACTTCTTTTTCAAGAATTTGACGAACTGCGTCTTTTGATAATTCCTGTTTATCAATATTGGAAGGGCGTAGATTTCCCTGATCGTAAAACAAAGGATCGATGATATACCAGGCCAGTTTCGCACGATTCATTCCGTACAATAAATCGGTGCCAATTCCTGCTTCCGGAAACATGCCAGCCTGTGTTTGTCCCTGAGGTGTACTCGCCATGGCCCAGCGAGAGACCATTTTTAAATCGATGGTTGACTTAGTTCCCTCAAAATCATCAATATAAGAAGTTCCGTTTTCACCAATAGCTCTTGAATGACCTGGTAAAAAATGAGCAAACTCACCATTAAATGTTATGGTTGAAGGAGCGTCTGTTTCGATAAATGGCAGTTTATCAACCATTTTGGTAATCCAGCGCGATTCTTTCTGAAAGCTCACATCAAAGCCATAAATCGTGTTATTTATAGGGTCGTCGCCAATATTTGTTTTTTGAGTGATGGGTTTTTCGCTCAGGTTTAAGAAAGTCCCACCTAAATGTAAATTTTTACTCCAATCGTAATCGATATGCGTTCCCATCATTCGCTTAGTCTGCAAACTAAAAGCAGCATTGTTTTCCATCGAAATATTAATGGGCGTTCCTGAATTTAAGATCCCTTCATTGATTATGCGTACACGACCTAAGGTATAATCGACCGTATAATCCACATTCTCGACCAAAGGAATACCTCCTGCCGTAACTTTTACAGAACCTTGAGGTACATTTAAAGCGTTTAACGCTATTTCAGAACCAGTGGACGATTTAAATGAACCATCGAGCAGGAATTTATTTTTGGCCGGATATTGTTGAGCACCTGATTTGGTGAGTGTATAAAGTGAATCGTAACAATATTTATCGGCAAGCGCATTGTCAGCAAATTGAGATCGTAAATATTGGCCAAAAGGTTCCAACATAGGAAAAAATATTCTTCCATTCGAAGACTGAATAGTACCTCCGTTTATCGCTGCCTGATCGATAAAATCAAAAACACCATCGGCTGTAGGGTTCTGCTGTTGATCGAGGCGGTCGAATTTCAATACTTCCAAAAGGTTGACGCCTTTTACACTTTCCGGACCTTCTGCTAAATAGCCTTTTGGTACACCATCAACTCCGCCGGTGTATAAAATATTGAATGCAAAATCCTCTCTGTTAACCTGATAAGCACCAATATTATACACATTTTTCATCATCAGTTTCCACAAATCGGTTTGCGTATTTGTTGCCGTGCTCTTAATCAATTT
>CAYPOW010000012.1:0-14938 GCA_964412145.1 uncultured Draconibacterium sp. | reverse complement strand
CTGAACAAAGGATTATACGCCTGGTTTTCACCTAAATCTTGTAAAGCCAAGACATTACGATTTTCCGTTAGAGGCGCACCTATATTTGTAACCCAAACTTCAATTTTAGTGATATTGATGTTTGAATTGATAACTGGTAACTCACTTAGTGCACGCTCATAATTGTTTCTAAAATATTTAGCCAGAAAGAAATGTCGGTTTTCCTCATACTCATCAATTTTTAATTGGAAATTATTTTTCTGGCCACCACCTTGAACAGTTATGGAAGAAGACTCGCTTTTTTGTTCCGAAAAAACAGAAGTGATGGTCATCTTGCCAAACTTGAGCTTCGACTTTACACCAAATAAACTCTGGCTTCCCCGAATAAGCGTACTGGTAAGTGGTAGGTTAACATCTCCAGCCTCAATAAGTTGTATAATTTCATCTTCTTTTCCTTCGTACTTTAATTTCAGTTTATTTTCAAAATCGAAGGTGGCTTCCGTATTGTAATTAACTTTAAATTCTATTTTATCGCCAATTTTGGCCAGCACATTCAATTGAATCTTTTGCTGAAAATCGAAATTAGTTGTGCTTTGCTGACGAACATTCAAAGCGGGATCTTCCCGATTATTATTTACAACACCAAAAAGTAATTCGGCCGATCCTTGTGGACGAATATCGATTGTATTGCTTCCAAAAATGCGTTCAAAAGCTTCACCGCCCACATGAATTTTAGGAATTCCGCCTTGCTGACCAGCATCCACTCTTTCGCTTGCTTTTTGTTTCCAGTAATTATGTAGTGCCTGATTGGCTTCAAAAGCTCGATATTCATTTAAATCCAAACGTTGTGAAGGGCGGTAATTTATGTCGCCCATTTTGCTAGTAAAAATGTATTGACCAGTGGCAGGATCAAACACAAATTTATTCTGTAAGTTTTTTGGGTTATTCAAATACAAAGCACTTTGAGGAGTGGCACCAAGATATAATACGCTCTTATCCTGAGGGATAGTATAAATTAAAGAAGAAGTATCGGGTTTTAAAGTATCCGCTGTAAATGGGATTGAAACCATCGGGAAATCAATCTCTTCTTTGCTTTTCTCAAATGTTTCAGCCTTTAGAAAAGGACTTAAAACCTGAAAAAAAACAAAAAGAAAAACACCTGTTTGTATTATTGCTCTCGTCTTTAAACTCAAAATAAACTGCTTTAATTTAGCGCCCAGCTTCGGCAAAAAATTTCTTTACATTAATTTTAGTGCTTCTTTAATCAACTGTTCAACTCGCTCGAGTTCAGGATGAGTCTTTAAAGCCTTTTCTATTCCCTTTTCGGCCATCTGTTTACTAAAACCTAAAACTACTAAACCAGATAACGCTTCTTCTTTCAAGCTATTGTGTGTAAAAGACAAAATAGAGCTTTCATCCGACATATCCAGCTTGCCTTTAAGATCAACAATAATACGCTGTGCCGATTTTAATCCAATCCCTTTCACTGATTTTAGCAAAGCAACATCGCCACGAGCAATCGCATCAATTACTTCATTAGCTGTTAATGCCGATAAAATCATACGTGCTGTTGAGGCTCCGACTCCAGAAACATTAAGAAGATTTCGGAAAACGTTGCGCTCAAAATCATCCCCAAATCCATACAATATTTGAGCGTCTTCTCGAACAATAAAATGGATAAACAATTTGCAATTCTCTTTATCCGGCAATGCCGAATAGGTATTAAGTGAGATGTTTACAAAATAACCTACTCCCTGGCAATCTATAATAACGTAGGCCGGATTTTTTTCGATTAGTTTACCATATAAATATTCGTACATCCTTCTTTTTTAATTAATCTTTAAGCAGTAAAAATACAAATTATATGGACAGTTTGACGCGTGAAATGGAGTTGCAATTAAGATTGCATTGTTTAAAAGATTAGGACGTAGATTGAAGATGCCATTGTCATAAAAAATAACACAACGCTATTTTATTGTGTCAAGATTTATCAATACAGTATCTTATATCAATTAAATATTGATCTATTTCTATATGAATTGTCCAATTTCTTCTCGGACTTTTTGTCTGTTAGTTAATAAACATTACTAACTTTGCTAAAAATCAAATTTGTCCTTAAAAAATTCTAAAAATGGATAATCTATTCAAAAAAGATGCTTTAAAGTATCACAGTGAGGGAAGACCTGGTAAAATAGAGGTTATACCTACAACTTCACATAGTACCCAACGCGATTTATCTTTGGCCTATTCCCCTGGTGTAGCTGAGCCGTGTTTGGAAATAGAGAAAAACCCTGAGGATGTATATAAATATACGGCCATAGGAAATTTAGTAGCTGTCATCTCAAACGGAACTGCCGTTTTAGGACTTGGCGACATTGGTGCTCAAGCAGGAAAACCTGTTATGGAAGGAAAAGGCCTTTTGTTTAAAATCTATGCCGATATTGATGTTTTTGATATTGAAGTTGACACGAAGGATATCGATAAATTTATTGAAACGGTAAGATTGATTGCTCCAACTTTTGGAGGAATCAACCTTGAAGACATTAAAGCTCCAGAATGTTTTGAAATTGAGCGTCGATTAAAAGAGGAGCTGAATATTCCACTTATGCACGACGATCAGCATGGTACCGCCATTATTTCTTCTGCAGGTTTACTCAACGCAGTTGAAGTAACAGGAAGAAAGATAGACGAGATTAAAGTCATCGTTAATGGTGCCGGTGCCTCCGCAATTTCTTGTTCAAGGTTGTATAAAAAATTAGGCGTTCGCCCCGAAAATATTGTTATGTGCGATAGTCGTGGGGTTATTCGTTCTGACCGTCCAAACTTAAGTGTTGAGAAATTGGAATTTGCTACAGATCAGGATCTTCATACATTGGCAGAAGCCGTTAAAGGAGCTGACTTATTCCTGGGTTTATCGGTTGGAGGTGTTTTAAAACCTGAAATGCTTAAAACAATGAAGGCCAATCCGATTGTTTTTGCACTGGCGAATCCAAACCCTGAAATTACTTTTGAAGATGCTAAAGCTACCAGAGATGATGTTATAATAGCTACTGGGCGTTCAGACTATCCAAATCAAATCAATAATGTTTTAGGCTTCCCCTACATTTTTAGAGGAGCCATGGATGTTAGAGCAACAGGAATTAATGAAGAAATGAAATTAGCTGCTGCATATGCGCTTGCATCATTAGCTAAAGAACCTGTACCTGAAGAAGTTAACCAAGCTTTTCATAGTGGAAACTTGACCTTTGGAAAGGATTATTTAATTCCAAAACCAACAGATCCACGCTTGATTGAAACAATTGCCCCTGCAGTTGCAAGAGCAGCTATGGAATCAGGAATTGCACATAAACCAATTGAAGATTGGGATATGTATAAAGAGACTTTGCGCAGGCGTTTAGGCATTGGAGATCCTCTAATTCGTCAAATAAAAGCCAAAGCTAAAAATAGTTTAAAACGAATTGTGTTTGCAGAAGGCGAAAACTACAAAATGCTTAAAGCAGCCGAAATTATTCTTAATGAAGGTCTTTTGAAGCCAATTTTGCTGGGAAATCGTGAAAAAATAAACCAAATTGCTCTTGAAAATAATCTTGAAATAAAAGATGTTGAGATTCTGGATCCAAAATGTGATGATCAAAAGGATCTTCGTGTACAATTTGGGGAATATTTATTCGAAAAGCGCAAAAGAAAAGGGATCTCATCAATTGATGATGCGATGAACCAAATGAAACTTCGCTCTTATTTTGCCCCCGCCATGGTACAAGCTGGTTTGGCCGACGGAATGATTTCAGGACATACTAAAAATTATCCCGACGCTATTCGTCCAGCATTACAAGTTATTGGCAAAGCAGATGACGCCAATCTCGTATCGGGAATGTATATTTTTATGACGAAAAAAGGCCCTTTATTTATGGCAGATACTACCGTAAATAAAAATCCGACAGTTGAACAACTAATTGAAATTACACTTCAAACAGCTCAATCTGTTCGCCATTTTGGAATAGAGCCTCGTGTTGCACTACTGTCTTATTCAAACTTTGGATCGAATCAAGGATTTTCACCAACAGCAATGCGCGATGTAGCATCATATTTACATAAAAATCATCCGGATTTAATAGTTGATGGAGAGTTACAAGCCAATTTTGCTCTGAATAATAAAATGTTGAAAAGTAGATTCCCCTTCTCAAAACTGGCTGATAAAGGAGCCAACATACTTATTTTTCCAAATTTATCATCAGGAAATATTGCCTATAAACTTATGCAATCAACTACCGATTTTAAAGTAGTTGGGCCTATTTTGAATGGCTTTAAAAAATCTGTGCATATTTTACAATTAAGCAGTACTGTTGAAGAAATAGTTGATATTGCAATGATTGCCAGTATTGACGCTTCCTTCAAAAACAAATAATCATTACCTAATATCCTTTCATTTTAGTTGAAACGCCGGTATATATATTTACATATGTACTGGCGTTCATATTTAAGATTTGTTATATTTGCCACCAATTTGTAAACGATTGAAATAATACTCAAATCTAAATTATAAAAAATGGCAAAAAACCTTGAAAAAATTCAACAGGCTTTAACCTCTTATGGGATTTCAAACACTTCTGAAATTCATTACAATTTAACTTACGACGAACTTTATGCTCATGAAACAGATTCATCCTTGAATGGCTTTGAGAAAGGACAGCTATCTGAACTTGGTGCAATTAATGTTATGACAGGTGTCTTTACAGGGCGTTCTCCTAAAGACAAATACATTGTTAAGGATGATGTTACAAGAGATACCATTTGGTGGAATACACCTGGGTCTCCAAATGACAATAAACCCATTACAAAAGATATATGGGACGAACTAAAAAAAACAACCGTAAATCAATTGTCTAATGAAAATTTATTTGTTGTTGATTCGTATTGTGGCGCTAATGAAGATACTCGCTTAAAGGTGAGATTCATTATGGAAGTAGCATGGCAGGCACATTTTGTAACTAATATGTTCCTCAGACCTACTGAAGCTGAATTAGAAAATTATGGAGACCCTGATTTTATTGTGCTAAATGCCTCGAAAACCACCAATCCGAATTGGAAAGAACAAGGTTTAAATTCAGATGTTTATACAGTATTTAACTTAACTGAAAGAATGCAGGTAATTGGTGGTTCATGGTATGGCGGCGAAATGAAAAAAGGGCTGTTCTCAATGATGAACTACTATCTTCCTTTACGTGGAATTCCATCTATGCATTGCTCCGCTAACAAAGCGGAAAATGGCGAAGTTGCGATTTTCTTTGGTCTGTCGGGTACCGGAAAAACAACATTATCTACAGATCCAAAACGTGCATTAATAGGCGACGATGAACACGGATGGGATGATGATGGTGTCTTTAATTTTGAAGGAGGCTGTTATGCTAAAACTATTAATCTTGATCCAGTTGCTGAACCTGATATCTATAGCGCTATAAAACGCAATGCCTTATTAGAAAATGTAACTTTAGACGAAAATGGTAAAATTGATTTTAGTGATGGCTCTGTAACACAAAACACACGTGTATCTTATCCTATATTTCATATTGATAATATTGTTAGACCTGTTTCTAAAGCGGGGCATGCCAATAAAGTAATATTCCTTTCTGCCGATGCGTTTGGCGTTTTGCCTCCCGTTTCAAAATTAACACCCGAACAAACAAAATATCATTTTTTGTCGGGCTTTACAGCTAAACTGGCCGGCACTGAGCGAGGGGTAACTACACCTCAGCCCACTTTTTCAGCTTGTTTTGGAGCGGCATTCTTATCCCTTCATCCAACAAAATATGCTGAAGAATTAGGCAAAAAAATGACAAAACATGGTACTGAAGCATACCTTGTAAATACAGGCTGGAATGGAACAGGTAAAAGAATCTCTATTCAGGATACACGCGCTATCATTGATGCTATTCTTGATGGATCAATAGAAAAAGCTGAAACAAAAGTATTACCAATCTTTAATCTTGAAATTCCACTAAAACTTCATGACGTGGATACTAAAATTCTTGATCCAAGAGATACTTATGCTGATGTTTCTGAATGGGATACTAAAGCGAAAGATTTAGCGGCAAGATTTATTAAGAATTTTGTTAAATATACTGATAATGACGAAGGAAAGGCATTAGTTGCTGCAGGTCCAAGTATTTGATTTTTTGCACATTAAAAATAATCAAAAAAGTCGCTACAAATTTTTGAAGCGGCTTTTTTTATTTTTACCCAAAAAAACCTATATTCGTTAAACAAAATATTTTTTATGGAAAACTCTATTTTAAATAAGACAGCTATAGGATGGTTATACGAAACAGCAAGATGGACTCGATTTCTTGCTATTTTAGGCTTTGTTTTTATTGGCTTCATGATAATGGCGGCAGTGGTTATTGGCCCTGTTCTTACTTTTCTAAATGCGGATATGGGCTTATCAGCAGCAAGTCCAAAAATAGCAAGTAGTGTAATTGCAGCTATTTATGGGGTTCTTGCAATAATTTATTTCTTTCCAGTATACTATCTGCATAAGTTTTCGCAAGGCACTATTACTGCTTATAAAACAGAAGATGAAGAAAAGTTAAATGCTTCACTCTATTTTCTGAAGAAGCACTTCAAATTTATTGGCATCCTGCTTATTGCAGTTTTAGCACTTTATTTAATCATTTTCCTGATTAGTATGTTTGCCTTGATTTCAGGTTTGATTTAAATATAGATAAGGAAACTTAATAAACTGCTTAAAAACCCAACGACCAATCCTAAATAAACTTGTTTGGAATTATGCAATTTTAAGATCAATCGTGAGGAAGCAATTAGTCCGGTAAGTAAAAACGAAACTCCAATTAATAATGTAAGTTGAAGATTAAACAGTGCGCTAATACCAAGTATCGACATTGAAAATGCAGCCGCCCCCATACTATGCAAACTAATTTTATAAAAGAAATTAATTGCTATTGCGACAAGCGTGATGACAGAAGCCAAAAAAAGAAAGTACGAATAAACTGGAAGAAGAGGCAGTCTGTTAATTAAATACCAAGTAGTTACATAAAATAACAAGCCGCTTAGTAAAGGATAAAATCTTTCTTTTCTATTCTCAAACCGATACGAACTAATGATGCCACGTCTTTTAAATACCCATGTCAAGGCTAGTGGAAAAAACAAAGTGTTAATAAAAACGATGCCAAGTATATAGATTTTCGCCTGATTACCTAATTGTACTACAAACTGATTATCAATAAAAAACAATAGCAAAAAACCATAAAGAGGGTATACAATTGGATGAAAGCATACCGAAAGGCTTTTTGCTATTGCTTTTTCTAACATTAATTAGAACTAAAGTTTTATTTCCTCGTTGGACTTATTAAAGAACCGAAATTCTAAAAAGTGATACGTCGAGCTTTCTTTCACTTTTATCCAACGCTTAAACTCCCAAAACCATTGTAGTTGAAGCGACTTAAATCCTTTTTTCAGATAAGCAAACACATAAGGATGTACAATTAATGTAAGTCCTTTTTCGTTTTGTTCCTGAACTAAATAACTCAATTTATTGTGAATTTCTTCAATCAATAATGAACTTGGTTTTATCTCTCCACTTCCTGCACAAACAGGACATTGTTCCAGTATAGAAATGTTCATTTCAGGCCGCACCCGTTGACGGGTTATCTGTACCAAACCAAATTTTGTTGGAGGCAATACGGTATGTTTTGCACGGTCTTTCGCCATTTCATCTTTCATATGCTGAAAGAGCTTGCGGCGATTTTGTGCCTGAGCCATATCGATAAAATCAATCACAATAATGCCTCCCATATCGCGCAACCTCAACTGACGTGCAATTTCAGAAGCTGATTCCAAATTCACGCTTAGAGCATTTTCTTCCTGGGTTTTTTCTTTGTTTACCCTATGACCGCTATTAACATCAATAACGTGAAGCGCTTCTGTATGTTCAATAATTAAGTAAATTCCACTTTTTATGGTCACAATTTTACCAAAAGAATTCTTAATTTGTTTGTCAACGCCAAAATGCTCAAAAATTGATTTTGTGCCTTTGTATTCCTTGACAATATTTACTTTATCGGGTGAAAATCCACGAATAAAGTCTCTTATTTCATCGGCCAATTCCCCATTACTTACGTGAATATGATTAAACGATTCGCTTAATAAATCACGCAATATGGTAGATGTACGGTCTAGTTCGCTCACTATTTTTACAGGAGCTTTTGCCTTTTGAAGCTTGCCGGAAATTTGTTCCCAGCGTTCTAATAGTTGACTTAAATCCGAATGCAGTTCGGCTACTTTTTTGCCATCAGCAACTGTCCGGATGATAACCCCAAAATTCTGAGGTTTAATGCTTCCAATTAGTCTTTTTAATCTTTTACGTTCGTCGTTACTCTTTATTTTCTGAGAAACTGATATTTTATTGGAAAAAGGTATAAGTACGATATAGCGTCCAGCAAAAGAAATTTCGGTAGAAATCCGAGGCCCTTTTGAGGATATGGGTTCTTTTGCCACCTGAACTAATAGAAGTTGGTTTGGCTTTAAAACCTCTGTTATTTTGCCTGTTTTTTCAATATCATCTTCCAATTCAAAATTGGAAAAATTAATTTTTTCTGTTTTTGCATTTAAACTTTGACGTGTGTATTTATTGTGTGAGCGCACTTGAGCCCCTAAATCGAGGTAGTGCAAAAAAGCATCACGTTCATAACCAACATCAACAAATGCGGCGTTTAAACCAGGCATTATTTTTCGTACTCTACCTAAATAAATATCGCCAACACTATAATTGTTACTATTCTTATCTTGATGAATTTCAACAAGTTGGCTTTCTTCCAATAAAGCAATTTCTACTTCCGAGGAACGAGAATCTATAATTAATTCTTTATCCACATGAATTGTTTTTTAGGTACATAAGTAAGCACTTAACTTTTAAGTGCCGGAAGATAACAAGGAAGGATATTCTTTTTCTAAGTTGCAGACGGCATAAGTCCACAAACTCATTATGCATATAAAAAACAAGATTTGTTATGCGACCATCGCCCCATAACAAATCAAGTTATGCATAAATTAAATTACTTCTTCTTATGCCGATTTTTTCTAAGACGTTTTTTACGCTTATGCGTAGACATCTTATGTCTTTTTCTCTTTTTTCCGCTTGGCATTATATTTCTTGTTTTAGCAATTATTTAACGTTAGTCTTAACCTCGTTAACAAAGGTTTTGGCGGGTTTGAAAGCTGGGATATTGTGTGCAGGAATAATAATAGTAGTATTCTTAGAAATATTTCTTCCTGTTTTTTCAGCTCTTTTCTTGATGGTAAAACTACCAAAACCTCTTAAGTAAACATTCTCACCTGTGGACATAGAGCCTTTAATGGCTTCCATAAATGCTTCAACAGTTTTTTGAACGGCAATTTTTTCAATTCCAGTTTTGTTCGCAATATCAGCTACAATTTCTGCTTTTGTCATGATAATATAGTTTTAAATTAATCTTTATATTTGTATGGTCTGCAAAGATAGATATTTTTTTCTACCACAAAAGAATTTTTTATCTTTTTTTACATCTAATCCACTCACTTAGAATTGTTTTAAACTCCTATGCTAATATCACAAAAACTAATCAATTGGTATCAGGTTCACAAAAGAGATTTACCCTGGCGCCATACTAATGATCCTTATAATATTTTATTGTCGGAAATGATTTTACAGCAAACCAGAGTAGATCAGGGTATTAGCTATTATTACAAATTTATTGAACGCTTTCCGAATATAGAGGATCTTGCTAAGGCAGACGAACAGGAGGTTTTAAGGCTTTGGCAAGGATTAGGTTATTATTCCAGAGCTAGAAACCTGTTGCATACTGCACAATTCATTGTTTCTGAATACAATGGTGAATTCCCGAAAGAATATAAAAAACTATTAGCGCTTAAGGGTGTTGGTGATTATACAGCGGCGGCCATTGCATCTCACGCTTTTGATTTGAATTACGCGGTGGTGGATGGAAATGTTTACCGCTTTTTAGCTAGGTATTTCGCCATTGAAGAAGCCATTGATTCCAGCAAAGGCAAAAAGCTATTCAAAAATATCGCCAATGACCTCTTGGATAAGCAGAGACCTGGTCTTCATAATCAGGCAATTATGGAATTTGGGGCATTGCATTGCAAACCGCAAAATCCAAAATGCACGAATTGTCCTTTTATGGAAAATTGTCAAGCATTCGCCGATAAAAAAATAGATTTACTTCCGATCAAAAAAGGGAAAACCAAAATCAGAAACCGTTATTTCAATTATTTTATTGTTCAGAATACAAAGAAAGAAATAAGCATGAAAAAGCGCACGGAAAAAGATGTCTGGTTCAATCTTTACGATTTCCCTTTAATTGAAACTCTTACACATTTATCTGAATTAGAGCTGTTTGAAACAAATGCTGCTGAAATGATTTTTAATTCAGTCAATTATACAATCAAAAATATATTTCCAATACAAGTTCATTTATTATCGCATCAAAAATTACACTTACGCTTTATCGAAATAGATTTGGTAAGCGAAAACCTTACAGAAAAGTTTCGAAATTATTCGTTTGAGGAAATTGAAAAACTACCTCTTCCTCGTCCGATTGATCAATTTTTAAGCGGCTTTTCTAAGTAAAACATTACTTTTGTAAAAAAGAATCTGACATGCTAAAAATAAAATCTTTTGCCTATAATCCCTTTCAAACAAACACCTATGTTTTGAGCGATGAAAGTGGTGAAGCCATCGTGATTGACCCTGCTTTTGTCGACAAAAACGAACAGGAAGAATTTGATAACTATTTATCTATCAACAATTTAAAATTAGTGGGCGCCTATAACACACATTTGCATTTTGATCATTGTTTTGGTGCTGGATATATTAAAAATAAATATGGATTTGGGTATGCAGCTCATCCGGCAGGCTTGCAATTTATTAAGGGCGCTATTCAACAGGCCGCCGTTTATGGATTGCAAATTCCTGAAATTGAACCACCTTCTATAGAAATTACTGAAAAGGATACAATCACATTCGGAAACAATATATTACATATTTTAAATACGCCAGGACATGCAGCAGGAAGTCTCTGCTTTGTATCTCACAGCAATCACTTTGTAATTAGTGGAGATGTTTTATTTCGCGAGAGTATTGGCCGAACAGACTTGCCTACCGGCGATTTAGATTTGCTATTGGATAGCATTCATAATAAGCTTTTTACCTTAGATGGTGATTATAAAGTTTATCCAGGTCACGGGCCAAGTACAACAATTGCTGAAGAAATTTCAGGAAATCCTTTTCTTAAATTTGGTGAAATACATTAGAAACATCAAGCTGTAACATACAATCAAAATGTTTTTTAGGGCACTTATCATAGCCTAGCTTACTACAAGGTCGACAAGTTAAGTGTTTGTTTTCCAGAAGGGTAATATTCTCAGGCTTTTGGGGAATATAAGGATACATACCAAATTCAGGAATTGTATTTCCCCACAGCGATACGATTTTCTTCTGATAAGCAGCGGCAATATGCATTAAGCCAGTATCGCCTGTAATTACCAATTCAGCCCCTTTTATCAAAGCAGCCGATTGGTTCAGGCTCAGGTCACCGCACGCATTAAAAACAGTCTGTTCTATCGCTTCCTTTTCTATTTTATCTCCTAATTCTTTTTCTCCCGGACCTCCTAAAAGCAAGATGGGCATAGGCGAAATCCTGGCCATTTCCTGCCATTTCTCGAAAGGGATTTTCTTGGTAAAATAAGTCCCCGCTAAAGCGAAGACAACATAAGACTTTTGAAATTGCTCTGGAAATGTGTTTTTAATAGCCTCATTTTCAAGACCTGCAAAATAATCCAACCCTAAAAAATCATTCTTAATTCCCAATGGTTTTAAAGCATCAAAATAACGATCTACGATGTGTTTTTTAGGCAAGCGATTGATTTTTAAACGTACAATTAACCACTTTTCAAAATTCAATTTATCGAAACTGATGCTTTTTACACTCAACTGACTTTTAAGTATAAGGCTTCGAAGGTTTTTATGTAAATCAATGATTAAATCAAATTTTTCAAGTTTCAGTTGTGGAATAATTTCCTGAATATTCTGCTCAAAATGATGTATTTGAGTCAAATACGGATTGTGCTCTAAAATACTGACAAATCGCTTTTTAGTTGCAAAATGAAGTTCTACTCCTGGTTTTTGTTGATACAGCGCACGTATTACGGGCGTAGTCAACACCAAATCGCCAATAGAACTAAATCGTATCAGGAGGATTTTTTTCACTTCTTTTTTTGCAAAACTAAATCATTATCCTCTATTCTTCACCATATTTGCAACTCAATTTATATGAATATGATATCAAAAAGCAAAAGCATAGGAGCCATTCATATAGCTGTTTTACTGTTCGGCTTTGCAGGATTATTTGGAAAATGGGTTGATTTGCCAGCTGCTATTATTGTCTTTGGGCGTGTATTTTTTGCCGCCTTTTTCCTGCTTTTCTATTTGTTTTATACAAAGCAGTCCTTTCGACTAACAAGGCTAAATGATTATTTGAGCTTATTCCTGGCGGGAGCACTTCTGGCATTTCATTGGTTTACTTTTTTTTATTCCATACAAATCTCAAGTGTTGCCATTGGCATATTAGGCGTCTCCACATTTTCAATTTTTAGTGCTCTGCTTGAAGCGCTGTTTTTTAAAGAAAAGTTTTGTTATAAAAATCTGATACCTGCATTATTAAGTGTGGTTGGAATTTACATTATTCTGCCTGAATTTAGCTTCGAAAACAAAATTACACAAGGCTTGTTCTGGGCTATTATTTCAGGTCTGGCTTTTGCAATTATATCCTTTTTAAACCGAAAACAAGTTCAACGTTATAGCGGAAGTATAGTCGCTTTTTATCAGGATATTAGCGCCACTTTGGTATTGATTCCAGTGCTTTTTTTGGTCGATTTTAACTTAAATACCCTTGGAATTGGACAGCTTATTTTGCTTGGGGGTATTTTTACTGCCGTTGCTCACACGCTGTTTATCAGCGGATTAAACAAAATTAAAGTTCAAAAAGCAAGCGTAATAGCCAATATGGAACCCGTTTATGGAATCATATTTGCTTTTTTCCTCTTAAATGAAAGGCCAAGCTTAAATGTATTGCTTGGAGGGGCCATCATTATTGCAATGGCATTTTGGGTAAGTCTAAGTAAAAGGTAAGGAATTTTAATTCCTCACCTTTTAATACTTTTAATAGGTCTTAGTCATACTCTCAGGAATGACAACTATAAAATCAGCTTTGTTTAAATAGCTCTCTTCGAGTTCTTTAATCTCTTTTTGCTCTGTGCTACTTATGGTGACAATTTTTAGATTTGGATTTGCCTGAAGCAAATACCATACAATTCCCTGAAAATCATCAGAATGATAAGATCCATTGTAGTGCAAAAACAATTTTCCTACTGACCAGTTAGTCAGAATAAATTGAGCCATCGTTGCGTCTTTCAGCGCCTGTGCTTTTGGAATATTTGCATTAAAGTGGGGCATATCTTTCATCATTTCAAGCATGTTTTTATACCCCGATAATTCTCCATCATAGGCTATTGGAAGACGAGCAATATATTCTTTTGCCTGCGAGCTAAGACTATCTAAACCATCAAAACCTTTGCTGCTGACTAAAGCGGCATAGCGGCGAGGAACATTGCTTGCAATAAATTTCAGACTGCTATCCTTGGCAAATTCAAGCAATGGTTTATAATCTGTTTTGTAATTATTCCAAAGACGTATTTCTTTCTCAAAATTTGATCGTTTGATGTCGCCATTGAAATACTCATCAATCAAAAGTTGATTATCGGTTTCAAACATCTCGGCGCCTAAAACCAGATCTTTACCTTTAGAGGCATAAAGTTCTTTGGTCAATTCCAATTGCAACCAATGATCAATAGGATTATTATGCAATTCTCCAAAGAACACAATATCTGCTTGCTGAGCGGCGTTCACTAATTTTTTAAATTTAACCGCTTTCCCTTCTTTTGAAAATATCTGATAAGCAGGCTTGTCCGATTTAAAAGCGAACAATGTTAACATTGTTAAAATAAAAATACCTGATTTAACTTTTCTCATAGATTTTGATTTTTTTATTCTATTATTTTCGCCTTTTCAATCAAAACTTCATAAAAATAACCATATCCAAAATCTTTATCCAAAACAACAGTTCCTTCAAAGGTGTATATATCACCAACATTCACATTTTGATCGGTCGTAATTGTAAGATCGTATTTACTATCAAATAAAGTTCCATCCTGGATATGCACCCAGTTCGTATTCATTATTTCAGGTGAAAATTTCACTACCTGACCCTTAATAATTACCTTTTTTCCATCAAATTGCTTTAAATTTTCATAAAGCTGGGCTATGCTGATTCCTTTTTTTGGTGTTTCTATATTCAAATCCTGTTTATCAGTTGTGATTTTTCCACTGGGTTTATTACCAGGCATAGTCGTTTGCTCTTTCTCCATACCCGACTCTTTCAAATCATTGGGATCCATAGCAACCTTCATTAAAAAAATGACTTCATCAAAAGGACGATCCAGTTCTTTGCTGTAAAAATCTTTCATTACAAGAGGTTCGGCATAATAAAAAACGTCTCCTGTATTTACGTCTCTTGAAGTAACTGCAAACCACTTTAAATCTTCTCCTTGTTCTCCAAGTAAATACACATATCCACCTGCCGAAATACTTTCTTTAACTACAAAACTTTCAAATTCATCGCCTGCTTCTGCTTTTTGATTCGTATTATTCTTACAGCTTATTAAAACTGTAAGTAGCACTGTAAATAGAAATAATTTTTTCATGTGTTTATTATTTGAGTTGAATATTATCGTGAACTAGCCCAAAAAAAATTGAGTGTTTTTTATTTTAGAACAAAGTAAAGAAATTTTCGTCTAAACGCTTGTTAAATAATTACTAATTGATTTTTTT
>CAYPOW010000011.1:23970-27705 GCA_964412145.1 uncultured Draconibacterium sp. | reverse complement strand
GCGAATATAGGAATAGACTTTTTCGGTGTATTTTTTCTTAGGATTGCCAACTACTACGAGTGGAATTTTAATGTTCCCTTCGTGAAGAGCCATTAGCAGATTTAATAAATTCTTACGTTCTTCAATGGTGCCAACATAAAGGATAAATTCAGAAGGCAATCCGTATTTTTCTTTCACTTTTTGCAAAACATTTCCACCTACATCGTCACCAAAAACGGGATTACTCGACTGATATACGACCTCAATTTTAGATTCATCAATATGTAAAAAATTAATAATATCCTCTTTTGTCTGCTCGCTTATGGCAATTACTTTATCTGCCACCTTGGCTGCAGTGGCGAATTTCTTTTTATAGATAAAACGATCAACAGGTTTATATAATTCCGGAAATCGGAGAAAGATTAAGTCGTGAATAGTTACAACTGATTTTACGTCTGCTTTTTGAATATTGAAGGGCAATTCATTACTAAGGCCATGGAAAATATCAGGATGCTGATTTTTAATATCATTGCTTTGAAAAGCAGTTCTCCAGAGTGAGCTAAATTTTTTATCAAAAAATCGTTCCGGAGTAAGGATGGTGGTGTTTGATGGTGGGAAATCAGGTTTTGAATAGCCTGTTTTTGGTGTATATAAAAGATATTCATTCTCAGGAAAATAGTGAGCTAGAAGACTAATTGCAGTTCTGCTGTAATTGCCTAATCCACTGTAATTTAGAAATGCCCGTTTTGCATCAAAAGCAATTTTCATAGGAATCAGATTGCAACATTATATTCTCTCAATGCATCATTAAGCGATGTTTTTAAATCGGTAGATGCTTTCCGTTTACCAATAATCAGTGCACAAGGAACTTGATATTCGCCTGCCGGGAATTTTTTAGTGTAAGTGCCTGGAATAACCACCGAACGAGGAGGAATAGTTCCACTAAATTCGACAGGCTTATGGCCACTAACATCAATTATTTTAGTCGTTTTTGTCAGAACCACATTGGCACCTAAAACGGCAGCTTCTTCAATGCGAACACCCTCAACAACGATACATCTGGAGCCAATAAAGCAATTGTCTTCAATGATAACAGGAGCCGCCTGAACAGGCTCCAAAACGCCGCCAATTCCAACGCCACCGCTTAAGTGTACGTTTTTTCCAATTTGAGCGCAAGAGCCAACCGTCGCCCAGGTATCCACCATTGTGTGACTATCAACATAAGCACCAATATTTATATAACTTGGCATCAATACAACACCAGGTGCGAGATAAGATCCATAGCGCGAAAGGGCGTGAGGAACAACACGAACTTGTAATTCGGCATAATTCTTTTTTAGAGCGATTTTATCATGAAATTCAAATGGAGGCATGCTGATGCTTTCCATTTTTTGAATAGGGAAGTAAAGAATTACACCTTTTTTAACCCATTCATTTACAATCCATTCACGGCCTTCTTTTTGAGCTACTCTTAATTCTCCGCTATCAAGTAGGGCAATCATTTCGCGAATATCTTTTTGAATATCATCCTCTTTCAATAATGCTCTATTTTCCCACGCGGCTTCTATATTATTTTTTATTTTAGTGTACATTCCTATCATTTTTTGAGTTTGTAAAAATAGCGATAATCTTTGTTTCAACAGTAGCTCGTCTCAATTTCTTGGGAATATCTATTTTTCAAGATAAAAATGGTACTCAAAGGCAAGAATCTTTTTATTATCTTTGCAAACGTAAAAATTATGAGTAGAATTTTAGCAATTGATTATGGGCAGAAGCGTTGTGGCATAGCCGTTACGGATGAATTAGCCATTATTGCCAATGCATTGGAAACAGTCCCTACAAAAGAACTGATTGCTTATTTGGTAAAATACATAAGCAAGGAAGAGGTGAGTTTGTTTGTTATTGGTGAGCCTAAACAAATGGATAATACACCCTCTGATTCTGTACGTTATATCAACCCTTTTATTGGACGTTTGAGAAAAGTTTTTCCGAAAATACCTATTGAAAGAATTGATGAACGCTTTACTTCGCGTATGGCTTTTCAGAGTATGATAGACGCAGGCCTGGGCAAGAAAGCAAGACGAAATAAAGCTTTGGTTGATAGCATTAGTGCTACCATAATTTTACAATCTTATTTAGAAACTAAAACACAACAATAAATGTTTTTACCTATTGTGGCTTATGGGCATCCAACTTTGAAAAAGAAGTCTGTTGATATTGATAAAAATTACCCTGGATTAAATGAACTAATTGAAAATATGTGGGAAAGCATGTATGAATCGAATGGTGTTGGTCTAGCTGCCCCCCAAATTAATTTGAATATACGCCTATTTATAATCGATGCCAATCCATTTAAGGATGATTATACAGGTGCTGAAGGACAAAAAAAGGCAATTATCAATGCGCATATACTTGAGGAAGAAGGTGAAGAGTGGTCTTTTCAGGAAGGATGTTTAAGCGTTCCTGATATTCATGAAGAAGTGATGAGAAAACCACGTATCCACATTCAGTATTACGATGAAAATTGGGAATTTCACGATGAGTGGATAGATGGAATTGTGGCGCGTATTATTCAGCACGAATACGATCATATTGATGGTAAAATATTTATAGAACGATTGAGCCCAATGCGTAAAATTTTACTTAAACGTAAATTGGCCGATATTACCGAAGGTAATATCAGTACTTCTTACCGAATGATTTTTCCAAAACTAAAAAAGACAAGACGATAATTAGGTGGTCATAAAATAGTCAATAAGTTGTTGTAAAACATTAATATTGAACATTTTATATTATTATTGATTATTTCTGATAGAATCAATTAAACATTTGCCAAATAACACCAAAGGTCAGGCTTGCATCTGTGTTTGGATAATGTGGGCTTGCAAAATAGTTTTGAGGCATAAAGCTTGAATTAAGTTTTTCATATTTTAAAAACAGACGAGCACGTTTTATTTTGGCATTTACAAACACATCAACATAAGGGTAATTCCCAATTTCTTTTTCATTTTGAATGTAAAAAGAGCGAAGAGCCGGCATATAGGCATTGGCGAAATAGCTACTAAAATATCTGATATTAAGGCCGATCTTCAAATCCATAGCTCCTTTAAAAATTGTATTCTCAAAAAATAATTGGGTATGGGAATATATTTCAGGAACTCTTAAAATACTTTGATCGCTCACACCCTGATAAATTACATTAAAATCGACTCCAAAATCTCCAAGATGAACAATTTGAGATGCGCTAATGGAAAAATAGGATAATGGAACTCCGTTTTGTTGAGGTGCTACAGAACTGTCAATATAAAGGAAATCATGAATGATTCCGGTCTTGAATTTTACTTGCGTAGACTTTCGTTTGAACTGTGCACTTATTTCTTGATTTTTTTGATTTTGGAAATTATTTTCCCATTGGAAATAATTGCTATAAAAATGTTGATAAATCCGAGAAGCCTGTATAGAAGCGGAAACGAAAGATAAATTTAGCGTATTTTCCTTAATAGAAATTTTAGCATTCCCATTCAATTTATAGGCAGTTGTATTATCGCTTCTGTAGGAAAAAATTACATCTCCAGAAATATTAATTTTATTGGTTAGATACACTTGAAGTTTTCCTTGCGGATTGAGCTCCGAAAGTGTATTAACAATCGTATCTTGAGAGTATCTATTTGATATTAAGGCAATTCCAAAAGAATAAGCAAGAAATTTAGGGTCTTCAATATTATCTTTGTAATTGGCATTGCTGTATGTAAAAAG
>CAYPOW010000011.1:2578-23870 GCA_964412145.1 uncultured Draconibacterium sp. | reverse complement strand
GAAATTTAGGGTCTTCAATATTATCTTTGTAATTGGCATTGCTGTATGTAAAAAGATTCTCAATTTTCGAATGGCTTATGCTGTCAAAAGTGCTTGTGACTCCTGACGTAAAATTCGGAATATTTGAGTAGAAACCTGAAGCTCCATCTTTATCGCTATATCTATAAACTTCTTTACTGTATAGAAAAGTATGTGTCAATCGACCCAGTGGGAGAATAGGATCGAAATAAGGTTTTTTATAATGATAAACACTATAGCCATTCAGATTTAATATATTGGTATCAGGAATAGCAGAAAAATCAGGCTCTGCCTTCGAAATAAAAAGTTTTTGCGTAAATCCAATTCCTGAATATTTGACATAGTTTTCTGCATTTGCCAAATTGACATTAATAATCTGCCTGTTTGTTTGAATGTTTTGCTCATAAATTGAATCGTACACAATGCCGCCGTTTTCCTGCAAAATTAGCTTGTTGTGAAAATAAACTCCATCCGCTGTATAGCGCCTGTCTTTTGTTTGATAGGCCAGGTTTACATTAAAATTTTTAATATCCGTTTGTTGATTAGTATAATAACCAATTGTATTTAAAAGTTTAAAATCAAGTCCGGCTTTAATTTGTTTATCCTTAAAGCTTTGGGCGTGTTGAACCTGAAGCATATTTTGCTTTTTAGCTCCCTGAACATAAGATAACTGAGTAATAGGCGATTCGGTTTCAATTAATACAACTTCAGATAAATCTCTAATATATAAATCGAAGGATTGAATGCCAATATCTGATGACACTTTTGGTTTAAAATTGATAATTAAGGGTGTATTTGCAGAGCCCATTATACCCAAGTCTTGCGAAAATGTTTGTGCTTGTTTTGTGGAATTGTATAATTCGATATTGCGTAATGTAGTATCAATGATTGTTTTTTCCTGAAAACCAATATATTGAGAGTAAAAGGAATATGTTTTTACATTTTTTAGATTCCCAACATTCAGTAAAGAGTCATTCCCAGAGTAAGCCCTATTAATTGTATCTCCCTCCATAGAATTCCCTGCTCTTGGGTTGTTCTCAAAATTCCCAGCAGTTTCTCCACTGCGAATCATTTTTGTTTGAGCGAACACAGATATAGAACTGGCTACAAAAAACAGTAAAAGAAATATTCTTAGGAAATGCCTCATTATAAATTTTTAAAAATCAAAGATAGATATAAAATCAGTTTTTGAAGAGTCTGTATGCTATTCAACCTAATTTTATTCATGATGATAAGGTTCGTTTTTCAAAATAGTAAATGCACGATAAATTTGTTCTACAAAAAGCAATCTTATCATTTGATGCGAGAAGGTCATTTTAGAAAGCGAAAGTTTAGAATTTGCTCTTGAATATACATCCTTAGAGAAACCATAAGGGCCACCAACCACAAAAACAAGGGATCTTGTACTTTGGTTCATCTGTTTTTGAAGAAAATCAGAAAAATCGAGCGTAGAAAACGAAACTCCTTTATCATCTAATAATATCACAGTATCAGAATCTTTAAGTTTTGCTAAAAGCATTTCGCCTTCTTTTTGTTTTATCTCCTGAAAACTAAGACTTTTAGTGTTTTTTAAGGCAGGAATTATATGTTCCGAAAAAGAGATATAGCGTTTTAGGCGTTTGCTGTATTTTAATACCCCTTCTTGTATATAGGCGTCTTCAGTTTTGCCGTGAAGGAATAATTTGATATCCATGGTATGTTTTTTGTTTGACAAAAGTACAAATCTTTGACTTTTAACAAATGAAGTATTTTAATTCTTGAAAATAGAAACATATATGGCTTTATGGAATTGTGTTGAAAAATTGATAATTTTGCATTAAGACCAAAAAGAATTTGTTAGTTTAAGTGAAAGTGTGTTTAACAAAAAAATTACACGATGAAAAACAGAAAATTTTTAGTGCTTGTACTTTTGAGCGTTTTAGTTTTACCACTATCCGGACAATCATTTGATGATGCATTTAAAAAAATGAATGCAGCAATAAGCGGAGGAAATTATACAGGTTTATCAGATTTATTTACTGATTCTGTTGATCTTACAGTACGCGATACAGATGGCATTTTTAGTAAAGCCCAAGCCCGAGGTGTGCTTAAAGACTTTTTCGAAAATGATAAACCTAAATCCTTTCAAATAAAACACAAAGGCTCCTCAAATGATGGAACAGTATATGCCATTGGCTTATATATTTCTAATAAAGGATCTTATCGGGTTTATGCTTTATTTAAAGATAAACAGGGAAAGGCAAAAATTGTTCAATTACAAATAGAAGAAGAGCTTTAATGACTATTAATGAAATTATTGCAGAGGCGCTTAAGGAAGATATTCGGGGAGGTGATCATACTTCATTATCCACAATTCCTTTTGATAGCAGAGGAAAGGCTCATTTGATTGTAAAGCAAGAAGGAATTATTTCTGGTGTTGAAATAGCAAAACGTGTTTTTGAGGCTGTTGATCCGACTTTGGTTTTTACAAAAATAATAGACGATGGGTCAAGAGTGAAGTTTGGAGATATTGTTTTTGAGCTGGAGGGTTCTTCCATTTCAATACTTTCCGGTGAAAGACTTGCCTTGAATTTTATGCAAAGAATGAGTGGCATATCTACAACGACATCAATTTATGTAGAAAAAATAAAAGGACTTCAAACACGATTGCTCGATACACGAAAAACCACTCCTCTATTGCGTGAACTGGAAAAAATGGCTGTTAAATTGGGCGGAGGAAAGAATCATAGGATGGGTCTTTACGATATGATTATGATTAAAGATAATCATGTCGATTTTGCCGGAGGAATAGAAAAGGCAATAGACGCTAGTGTTAATTACCTAAAAAAAAAGAATTTAGCTTTAAAGATAGAAATAGAAGTAAGAAATATTTCAGAATTAAAACGAGTCATTGCTAAAGGCGGTATTGACCGGATAATGCTTGATAATTTCAGCGTAGATGATATGCGTGAGGCAGTGCAATTAATAAATGGAAGATACGAAACAGAAGCTTCGGGAGGCATAACTTTGGATACAATTAGAGCTTACGCCGAAACGGGCGTCGATTTTGTTTCTGTAGGGGCTTTAACTCATCAGATAAAAAGCCTGGACTTGAGTTTGAAAGCAATTTAATTATTTGATAATGAACGATATAATTAAAAAACTTTACATCAGAGCATATCGATTTGTACATAGTGTAACCTTGCCGGGTTTTGATGGTTTACCAATTTCCAGAGTTTTTTCTTTTTTTTATCAGGGCATTGTAAATGGAGCTATTACAACACGCTCATCTTCAATCAGTTTTAATCTTTTTGTGGCCATTTTTCCGACGTTGATTTTTTTATTTACGCTAATCCCGTTTATTCCAATTGATAATTTTCAGGAAACATTATTAGGTTTACTCGAAGATATTATACCTCAATCTGCTTGGGAATCAGTACAACACACAATGCTAGATATTGTAATGCGGCCACATGGGAGTTGGTTATCTATTGGTTTTGTTCTGGCCTTGTTTTTTTCAACCAATGGAATTAATTCAATGATTGAAGCTTTCAATGCTTCCTTCCATACAATGGAAACGCGGGGAATTCTTTCACAACGCTGGGTAGCTTTTATTTTGGTTTTGGTACTTGCTATTATGTTGATGGTAGCCATAACCTTTATAACGTTGGGTTCTGCTTTGATGCATTATTTGAGAGCTGAGGGCTTCCTTCAAGATAAATTTATTTACTTTTTGTTGGACTCATTTAGATGGATAGTTTTAATAGCATTGACCTATTTTGGCATTTCCATTATTTATTATTGGGCTCCGGCAAAAAAACGTCCATTTAAATTCTTTTCGGCAGGTTCTAGCTCTACAACTTTTTTTATTATGCTAACCAATGTTGGTTTTAATTATTATGCCAATAATTTGGCGACATACAATGCTCTGTATGGTTCTATTGGAACTTTACTTCTAATTTTATTATGGATTTATTTTAATTCCACTATTTTGCTTATTGGTTTTGAGCTGAATGTGAGCATCTTAAATGCTAAAATAAAGAAGAAATAAGAGAGCGCCTGATATTCAATCCCCAATTAAATTCTTATATCATTATATCCGTTTCTCTTTTTGATTGTCTTTATGTTACGGTTTGTATTTGGCATATCTGTTTTGTCAGAACAGGTATTTCTCCGCATTTTAATACTGATTATCACAATCATAAAATCTCTTTTGATCGCTACTTTCTAAACGCCTTTTTGATTGTAAATCGACAAATAGCATTGTAATTTTCAAAATATTTAATGGTCATTTTGAAATACAATTAGTATAAAAGGACACTAGTGATAATTAAGTATCGGCTGATTCTGGTGTGTGAATTAGTTCAACAAAAAAAGCCAAACGTCTGTTGACGTTTGGCTTTAAAGTATCAGAATAAAAGAGATTATTTAACGAGTGACAAGAACTTTTCATTATCGAAATAACGAATAAATTCTCTATCGTTTAATGCTTTTCCTTTTAATGCAGGATTGATAGCAAATGCTTTCTTTAAACCAGCAAATACTTCAGCATCATTAGATGTTCTTGCTCCAACAACAGCTAACAAATAATTTGTTTTGCAAGTTGCGTCAGCACAGTTTAAATTAGCTTTTGCAGCTTCGTAGTTTCCTAATAATAACTGAGCTAAACCAACATTAGCATCACATTTCTTAGTACCAAATAGTCCAAGAGCTTTTTTATATTCGCCATACTGAATAGCAACAACACCCAGATTGTAATTTTCTGTAGCGCCTAAGTTTTGTGCGTTTGTGAAACTTTTCTTAGCTTTTTTCCATTGACCAAGTCTTGCAAAGGCAACGCCCATATTGTTTAAAACAATTGCATTATTTGGCGCAATTTTGTTTGCTTTTTTAAGATAAGTTAGAGCACTGCTAGTATTACCAGCAAGAATTTCAGTTTGAGCATAATTAGATTGAGCTACCCAACACTTAGGATATAGAGAAGCAGCTGTCTTATAAATTGCGGCCTGAGCAGCTTTGTTTTGAGTTAATGTAGCAGCATACAATAATTCCTGACGACTTAATTCAGCAGGATTAGTTGTAGCAAGATTAGCTATTTTCTCTGCGGAACGTTTTGTTTCGAATGATTTAACATTCATAACTGCTCTACGTAGAGGAGAAAGAAGGTTTTCTAATTCAGGATAGATTAGAATCATATTCTGGATCTCAGCTTCTTTCTTAGCAGGCGCTGCTGATTTAATCACATTTAAAATTGTGCTTTTATCTGAAATACTAGACGCAGCAAGTGCAGTCATAAAGCCTTCCCAATCTGGACCGTGACCAACAACATCGAACTTAACATCCGTGCAATTTCCTATAGCACTTTTTAATTCACTGTGCATATATTTATTACCAACTTTAGCACGCTTTTCAGAAAGATTAGCGTTAAAAGTTTCTTCTCCTTCTGGTGAAGCATATGCATTTACTGTAACATCTTTAACAACTAAACCCTGAGCAATAAAACTAGAAAGTGCAGCTCTGGCAGCAACAGCTTCTTCCGATTTGTTTAATCCGAATTTTTTATTGTAAGTATCAAGGTTTACAGGGAAAAATAATTTGGCGCTTCCGTTAAGAATAGTTTTCAATTCATAACCATGCTTACCTAATAGAATATTTTCATTACCACCCGCAAAATCTTCTGTATTAATAATACCATCAGCAACTTTATATTGAGCAGCAGTTAAGCTTTTATAGGCATTTTCCATACCTGTTTTAGGCACATAAACTACAGGATTTAATAGAACAGTGGAATTTGCCATTTCAGGAACAAAATCAAATTCACCTTTGTAAGTATAGGTTCCACCTGTTTCGTAAGGAACCATTTGTCCTTTACCCGAAACTTTTTCACCAATAAATGTTTGAGTAGCAAGAGCTAATTCCTGATCACCATATTTTAAAACTGGAGCAACATGAATAGCAGCATTTTTTGAGAAATAATTTGGAGTGAAGGTAACAGTAACTTCATAAGGTACTTTGCCGCCTTTTTCCTGAAGAATAGCAGGTGTAACTTTATAAGTAGCAGAACCTGAGTTCTTTATCATTTTTGTTGTGCCTGTCCCTCCACCTAATTTATAAGTTAGACCTAAAGTTGTGGATAAGAATCCATCCATTTTATAAAATGAAGGATCGACCATAAAAACATTTTCTAATTTATCAGTAACTGAATAATGAAGACCTGATTCAAGGGTAATACTTAAATTGTCATTAACAGCTAATTTACCACCAAGACCAGCAGGGAAAATGATATTGTTGTTAGTAGCATCTCCACTATCATCTCCAACCAAACGTTTCCAGCCACCAACACCACCAAAACCAATACCACCAAAACCATAAAGATTAAACTTATCATTATTGTTTTTATAAAGAAGATTGGTAAGGTCAATGGTTAACTGAGCACTAAAGTCAGCAAACTGGCTATCATAAGCCGCATCGTTTGTGGCAGACAAGCCTGATGTAAGGTTTAAACGGCCACCAAAAATGGATGAAAATTGATAACCTAGATTTAGAGCGCCTGCAAAATTAGGATTTCCAAACAAATCTCTCTTGGCAGATACATCGTCCCAGGAATTTACAAATCCTAAACTTCCATTTACATAGAAATATTTGCTAAAGGAAGATGCCTTTTTTGTGGTCTGCTCTGTGCTTTGAGCATTCGTAACGCTTATGCTTAATGCAAATACAAACGTAAGAAGCGTTAAAAAAATTTTGTGAAAGTTTCTCATAATTCTGATTTTTTATTGATTTTAATCGATGTTTTTAAATTAACACGTAAAAGTATAACTTTTTTTATTCTAAAAAAAATTATACTAAAAATGTAACGATAAAGTGGTGTAAATGTACTTAATATTTTTATTGGATGCAATAAAAATTCAGTTTGGTTATTTTAGACGTCTTTGGCTCATATCCCATAAAACAATTCCAACAGAAATGGAGATATTAAATGAATGCTTTGTGCCATACTGTGGGATTTCAATACAGCCATCGGAAAGGTTAATAGCTTCTTGTTGAACTCCCTTTACTTCATTACCGAAGATAAAGGCACATTTCTTCGAGAAATTTGGAGTAAATAACCCTAATTTATGGCTGTTTTCAGTCTGTTCAACGGCAAAAACCTGGTATCCTTTATTTTTGAGTTCAGTAATTGCTTCTTCTGTTTCCTTAAAATATTTCCATGGCACAGATTCGGTGGCGCCTAGCGCAGTTTTTTGTATTTCTCGGTGGGGTGGTTGAGCAGTTAGGCCACATAGGTAAATGGCTTCAATTCTAAAACCATCTGCAGTTCTAAAAACAGAACCTATATTGTTTAAACTTCGGATATTATCCAGGACAATTATAAAAGGCGTCTTTTCAGCTGCTTTATATTCATCTACACCAATTCTATTTAGCTCTGAATTTTTTAATTTTCTCATTTAAAAAGCCAATTCCAGTATGTGAAATTTACTCAATCCCTGCAAAATGTTTCATAAACTGAACGCGTTCATAGGCACCTGAGTTAGCATTCTTTGCAACACTTAACTGTCCTCTGAAATCTGAAGTGTTTTCAAATTTATTTTCCTTCATCCAATTGCGCAAAGTATCAAGAATTACAGTAATGCTATCAAATCCTTCTTTGTAAAGAACAGATGCAACCTGAACGGTTTGAGCTCCTGCCAATAGTTGCTTGATGAGAGCTTCTCCATTATGCACTCCTGTAGAGGCTGATAATTCACATTGCAATCGATTTGAAAGCAGTGCTACCCATCTCAAAGAGATACCCAGATCTTCTGGCTTGCTATAAACAAAGGAGGGTTTTATTTCCATTTTATTTATATCGATATCAGGCGAGAAAAAGCGATTAAATAAAGTGATCGATTTAATTCCGGTCCAACTTAATTTTTCAAGCGTATTGGCTAAACTGGAGAAATGATAGGATAGTTTAACTGAAATTGGTAAGGAGGTTTCTTTTTTTACCTTATTTACAATATCAAAATAGATCTTTTCATTTTCCTCACCACTATGGTTAAAATCTGAAGGTAAAACAAAAATATTTAATTCCAGTCCATCGGCACCTGCGGCTTCAATCGATTTAGCAAATGAAGTCCATTCACTTGCAGAAGTACAGTTGATGCTGGCAATAATTGGAATATCTACCTTCTCTTTAGCTGCTTTAATTAAATCAAGATAGTGTTGTACGCTATTTTGTTTGGTGTAATTACGAATATAATCTTCAGCTTCAGGATAATGATTTGAAGATTTATCTTGCTTAATCGTGAAGTTCACTTCGTGCATAATCTGCTCTTCAAAAAGTGATTTCAACACCACTGCTCCAGCTCCTAATTTTGCAAATTTTTCGATGTTTTCAACAGAATTTGTTAATCCTGAACTTCCAATTACAAGGGGGCTTTTAATAGACAAACCCATATATGTAGTAGATAAATCGGCCATTTTTTTTGATTTTTTAAATTACATTTTCTGCTAACAAAAGTACAGAATCCTTTTTAATTTTCCATCATCAAATTTTACATATATCTTTTTGCTAAAGAGAATGTAGCTTACAAGAATTGTCAATTGCAAATAGTATTTAATGTGATTTAAAAAGCTTTTTCCCATAAAATATAGTAATTTTGCTGACTTATTTGAATAAATAAGAAACCATGAATCAAACTAAATTTATCTTTGTAACGGGTGGTGTTACATCATCATTGGGCAAAGGTATTATTTCAGCATCTTTAGCAAAGTTATTACAATCGAGAGGGTTTAAAGTAACCATTCAAAAATTTGATCCTTATATCAATATCGATCCCGGAACTTTAAATCCTTATGAACATGGTGAGTGCTATGTTACAGAAGATGGTGCTGAGACCGATTTGGATTTAGGTCATTATGAACGTTTTTCTAACGAGCCAACCTCGCAGGCAAATAATATTACTACCGGACGCATCTACCAATCAGTCATAAATAAAGAACGAAAAGGAGAATATCTTGGATCCACTGTTCAGGTAATTCCTCATATTACGGATGAGATAAAATCGAGCGTTAAATTATTGGCAAAGCGTAATCAATATGATTTTGTAATTACTGAAATTGGTGGTACGGTTGGCGATATTGAGTCGTTGCCTTATATTGAGGCGGTTAGACAGATGAAATGGGAAATGGGCAACGACGTATTGGTTATTCACCTTACTTTAGTGCCTTATTTAGCGGCTGCGGGCGAATTGAAAACAAAGCCAACTCAACATTCTGTTAAAATGATGCTTGAGCAAGGAGTGCAGCCTGATATTATCGTGGCTAGAACAGAGCACGCTTTGAACAGCAGTTTACGTGAAAAGATTGCTCGTTTTTGTAATGTGGCTCCAAGTAGTGTTATTGAATCTATTGATGCCGAAAGTATTTATGATGTGCCTGTTTTAATGCGTCAGGAAAAATTAGATACTGAAGTTTTGAAATTGGTGAATGTTCCTGTTGAAAATGATTTGGATATTTCTGACTGGGAAGATTTCTTAGAGAAATTAAAAAACCCCAAGACAGAAGTTGAAATTGCACTTGTAGGAAAATATGTTGAACTTAAAGATGCCTATAAATCTATTCTTGAGTCTTTTGTTCATGCAGGTGCCAGTAATCAAGCAAAAGTTAATATACGATTGGTTCATTCAGAGCTAATAGAAGAAAAAGGAGCGGAGAAATTATTGCAAGGTGTGAGTGGCATATTAGTTGCACCGGGATTTGGTAATAGAGGAATAGAGGGAAAAATTAGTGCCGTTCGTTATGCAAGGGAAAATAATATTCCTTTTCTTGGAATTTGCCTTGGAATGCAATGTGCTGTTATTGAATATGCTAGAAATGTTCTTGGGCATAAAGATGCACATTCAACTGAATTTAATGAAAAAACCAGCTTCCCGGTCATCGACATTATGGAAGATCAAAAGAAAATTTCTGGTTTAGGTGGAACTATGCGTTTAGGTGCTTATCCATGCAAGATTAAATCGGATTCCACAGCTTTTGATACGTATAAAAAATTAGATTTTAGCGAACGTCATCGTCATAGGTTTGAGTTTAATAATCAGTATTTAGCTCAATTCGAAAAATCTGGAATGATAGCAACGGGTATTAATCCCAAAGAAAATTTAGTAGAAATTGTGGAGGTGAAAGATCATCCCTGGTTTATGGGTGTTCAGTTTCATCCTGAATATAAAAGCACAGTTGCAAATCCACATCCTGTCTTTGTGACTTTTGTAAAAGCGGCTTTAGCAAAGAAAAACGATAAATAAAATTATCGCGTTTTATCGCATATCAATTATATCTACACCAGCATATTTTGATGCATCAAAAGAGAAAGTGTTGTTACTAAGTGCAATATCTGTGAAATATTCTTTGATGAGGTAAGAGAATTCATTATTATCGAAATCGTAAAGAATAAACGCAGCAAGTTGCATTTTGTCTTTTTCAATCTTTAGATGCACATAATCAAAACCGCTGTCTTTATCTTTTGGTTTCAGTTTCATTAAATAATAACTACGGTTGTTTTCGCTATATTCTTTTTCCAAATGAGCACTATAATTATCAGAGTATGAGGAGAATAATTTAGTTGGACTAAAAGAATTGTCTATATCAACTTCGTTTATTTGTACTTCGTTGGCATCTGCAATATAAGTCCAGATAGTTTTTCCATCGCAAATTATTTCCTGGCCGGCAATGTTTAGTACATATTTATCGCCTGACACAATAAGAGAACCTTCTGTTTTTTCATGAATATCTGCTTCTTCATTTACCATTTCATAGCTAAATCCCACTTTAATATTTTGAGCAGCATTGGTTTTCTCTGCAAGATCATCCAATATTTTTTGACTACTGACCTGAGCTTGAAGAGTTCCGGCTACCAAAATAGCCATTAGTAAGATAAATTGTTTATATAGTTTCATATTAGAATTTGTTTGCTTTTTCTTTTGCATACAGATCTTGCAAAAATTGTTCCAAAGCCATTTCACTGCCAATTCTAACTTCTCGTGCTTTGCTGCCTTCAAACTGACCAACTATACCACAAGCCTCCAGTTGGTCAATTATCCGACCAGCCCTATTGTATCCTAATTTTAGCTTACGCTGAATTAAGGATGTGGATCCTTGTTGAGCCAATACAATCACGCGAGCAGCATCTTCAAAGAGTTCATCACGATCGTCCGCCCCAAAAGCAGCCGATAAACTACTTTCTTCGTCTTCACATTCAGGAAGTAAAAAGGCTGTTGGATAAGCTCGTTGTGAGCCAATAAATTCAGTGATATTGTCAATTTCAGGCGTGTCTATAAAAGCACATTGAAGTCTTATAATTTCTGATCCTGATGACATTAGCATATCTCCACGACCAATTAACTGATCGGCTCCGCCAGAATCCAATATCGTTCTTGAATCGATCTTTGAAGTCACTCTGAAAGCAATTCTGGCAGGGAAATTGGCTTTAATTGTTCCTGTAATGATGTTTACAGATGGCCGTTGAGTAGCAATGATTAAATGAATTCCGATTGCCCGAGCTAATTGAGCCAGGCGTGTAATTGGTCCTTCAACTTCTTTCCCAGCAGTCATCATTAAATCGGCAAACTCATCAACTACCAAAACAATATAGGGTAAAAAATGATGGCCATTTTCAGGATTTAATCGTCGGGCATTGAACTTGGCATTGTATTCTTTTATATTTCTAACCTGCGCATCTTTTAATAAATCGTAACGGTTATCCATTTCAATCGTCAATGATTTAAGTGTTTTTACCACCTGGCTGGTATCGGTAATAATGGCTTCTTCTGAATCGGGTAGCTTGGCTAAAAAGTGACGCTCGATTTTTGAAAACAAACTCAGCTCGACTTTCTTCGGGTCAACCATAATCATTTTTAGCTCGGCAGGATGTTTTTTGTAAAGCAGAGAGGCAATAACGGCATTTAATCCTACTGATTTACCTTGTCCAGTTGCACCAGCAAGCAATAGGTGAGGCATTTTTGCTAAATCGAAAACATAACTTTCGTTGCTGATTGTTTTTCCCAACCCAACAGGTAAATCGTATTTGTTATTCTGAAAAGCTTCTGAAAGCAAAATGCTTTTCATTGGAACTATATCGGGTCGCAAATTCGGAACTTCAATTCCGATGCTTCCTTTGCCAGGAATGGGAGCGATAATCCGAATACCCAAAGCCGACAAACTTAAAGCAATATCGTCTTCAAGGTTTTTAATTTTAGCAATGCGAATACCAGCAGCAGGAACTATTTCATAAAGCGTAACAGTAGGTCCTACAGTGGCCTTAATTTTCTGAATACTAATATTATAGTTATTCAAAGTTTCAACAATCCGATCTTTATTTTTTTCAAGTTCTTCTTTGTAAACGCTTATTTTATCAGACCCGTAATCTTTTAATAAGTCGATAGTCGGGAATTTATAATCTGCTAAATCTTCTGTAGGATCGTAAGGTGTATCGATTGAATGAGCTTTGATAGAGGTGACTTTTTTTTCTTCGTGAACTTCTACATCCAAGTCGAGCCCGTCGTCTATATTTTCCGTTTCTGCAATTTTGAAATTTCCATTTGAGGCTTCAAATTCAAGTTCGGTATTCGGTATGCTAGCTGCTTTTTTAGTTTGAACGACTAATTCAAAATCATCATGCTCCTCTTCGTTGACATTCTCTTGTTTGTTATCTTCTTCCGAAACTACATCCTCTTCATTCTCAGAAGTTTCACTTGTATTTGTATTTGCTCTTCTTTCTCTAAGTGCTTCTAAATAGCGTGGAATAAAATTAAAATGCACTGTCAAAAACGCAAACAGACTGAATATCAGCAATATAAGCAAACCTGTAAATCCGATAATGTTTTGTAACCAGTTGCTAAGTTGATAACCAAAAACACCACCCAATATGCCCCATGTTCCACTTCCAAAAAAAGTTCCTAATAAGGGTGCTATCCAAATAGTGATTAGAAAGCAAGTTTTAATATTTTTACCAATGGATAAACCCTGAATATTTAATCCCAATTTTAATCCTGAAATTAGAGTTAAATAGGTTATTAAAATGGCTGAAATTCCAAATAATTTATAAATAAAAAGGTGACTAAGCCATGCTCCAAGATATCCTCCCCAATTTTTTATTGGCACTTTGCCGCTTAAATCGCGCAATTCAAAATGATATATTTTGTCAAAATCGATTGTCCAATAGAAAAAGTAGGAAATGAATGAAAATAGAAGATAGAAGGAAAAAAGGATTAAGAAAACACCAAATGTCAGTCTAAATTTTTCATTTTTTACAAATGTAAAACGAGATTTTCGCCTTGTTTTAGGGGCTTCAGTCTCAACGGGCTTTGCTGTTTTTAAGGTATTTGTTCTATTGGCCATCAATATGTTCGGAATAGAGTTTATTATTGCATTTTATACAAAAGTATTAAAAATAATAGGGATAATAAAGGCAAATAGAAAAGCTTATTAACGCTTCAATGTTTGAAAAGGCATAAAAAAACCCGAACATTTGTCCGGGTTGATCTGTATTTATAAAAGATTTAATTTTCAAAAACGGTAATTTTCTCAATCAGATCACCAGCTTTTATTTCGTCAACATACTCAACGTTTTCAACTACTTTTCCAAAGCAAGTGTGGTTTCGGTCGAGGTGAGCAACATTGGGTCTGCTATGGCAAATAAAGAATTGAGAACCTCCTGTATTTCTTCCCGCATGTGCCATCGATAAAACGCCACGATCGTGGTATTGATTCTCGCCAGATAGCTCACAATCAATAGAATAACCTGGGCCTCCGGTTCCGTCGCCTTTTGGGCAGCCTCCTTGAATTACAAAATCAGGAATAACGCGATGAAAAGTCAGCCCATCGTAATATCCTTCTTTTGCTAATTTCACGAAATTTGCTACCGTTTTTGGAGCGTCATTGTCGTAAAACTCAACTTTCATTATACCGTATTTAGTTTTAATTTCTGCTGTTGTCATAATGTATATTAGTTTTTATTTAAGATTACTTAATAGATCGGAATATTTTATTCCAGCGGATTTTTCCATCGAAAAGTGATTTTTTATTATCCAATGATAACCAAACAAAAGAAGCCTTTCCAACAACATGATCTTCAGGTACAAACCCCCAATAGCGTGAATCGGCAGAATTGTGCCGATTATCACCCATCATCCAATAATAATTGAGTTTAAAGGTATAGCTATCAGTAGATTCGCCATTAATATAAATAATATTGTCTTTTATTTCAAGAGCGTTATATTCGTATTTGCTGATGAGTTTTTTATAGAGTGCAATATTTTCCATATTAATGTTTACAGAACTTCCTTCTTTAGGAATGATCAGTGGGCCAAAATTGTCTTCATTCCATCTGAAATTCTTCGGGTCGTGAGGAAAAATAGGAGAGTATATTTGCCCTTTTGCTCTGTCTCTGATTTCAATATTTTTAACATTGGCAAATTTTTCCAACTCGGCTTTTTTATCTTCACTAAGAGGAATAATATAATGGTTGTTGCTGATTTGAGAGTATTCACTTACTTCCATTTTATCGAGGGCTCTTGGATTGATGGCTGTGCCATTAGTGAAAACATCGTACATATATTGCATTTCCTCAGGATTTACGACTATTGATCCGTTTATAAATACCTGACGATCAATTATTTCGATAGTATCCCCAGAAATAGCAATGCAACGCTTGATGTAATTCTCACGTTTATCTACAGGACGCGCAGTAACATGATATCGATCCCAAACAATAGCTCTTCCTGATCCTTGTTTGTAAAGATCGCCCTGACGCATTTTTTGTTCTTCCTCAAAAGTGCGCACAATCTGATAATAATCTTCGTTTTGGCGCTCCAAAACAACAGTATCTCCACTTGGATAATTAAATACAACTACATCGTTGTTTTTAATTTTTCCAAAGCCGGGAAAACGATGATAGGGAAATTTAACCCATTCAACATATGATTTTGTAAATGCAGTGAATGGCAAAGTATGATGAACAAAAGGAAAAGCAATAGGTGTTTGTGGACTCTTAGAGCCATAGGCCATTTTACTTACAAAAAGAAAGTCACCTACCAAAAGTGATTTTTCCATTGAGCTGGTTGGTATGGTGTATGCTTCAACTAAAAATATGCGGATAATAGATGCTGCGATAACGGCAAAAACAATCGCATCGGTCCATTCACGTACTGCTGATTTGATAATTTTTGGGCGATCATCTAATGAAACCCAACTTTGATCTTGAAAACTTAACCAAGGCAAATATATAAATGGGAATAAAGCCACTAGTGCCTGATCGAGCATGCTGTATCTATTAAAACCCTTGATGAGTTCAATTAGCAAAAGCATAAAAGTAAATACATTGATAAAGGGAATAATCAACCATAAATACCACCAATAGGAGCGACCGGTTAATTTAACCAAAACTACCAGGTTGTATATAGGGATAAAGATTTTCCAGGGTGAAATTCCGGATTTCTCTATCAATTTAAAAGAAAATAAAGCTGGAATTGTAAATAAAACCGGAAGGCTTGCAATAAAAAGTAAAAGTGTCATGTGTTTTCTTTTGTTTATGCAAAAGTCTTGTATTTGCCATTAAGTAGCAAATTTATACTATTAAATTTTGTTAAGCTTAGATAATATTGATAATCAACGTTTAAAACGATATAAATTTTTCTTGCAACAGGTTAAAACGAAAGCCCACAAAAGTTTAATTATAATGCAAGCAGATCAATCATACTATATACACCTTTTTTGTCATTTATCCATTCAGCAGCAAGCAATGCACCTTTTGCAAAACCTTTTCGGTTTTTAGCTTGATGACTTATTTTTATTTCGTCGACAGCTGAGTTATAGGTAATCTCATGAGTGCCAGGAACTTGTTCTATACGAAAAGATTTTATAGGAAGTATGTTGGATGGAATAATCTCTTGATTTTGAACCAATTCCCAATGTGTTTTCCGATCAGTATTTTCTAAAATCCCATTGGCTAAACTAATGGCAGTTCCGCTGGGAGCATCGAGTTTTTGTGTATGATGTGTTTCGGAAATTGAAATATCATAGTCAGGAAAACGATTCATTATTGCGGCCAGTTTTTTATTTATTGTGTCGAAAATATTTACGCCTAAGCTAAAATTAGTCGCATAAAATAGACTTTGATTTTCAGCCTGGCATTTCCGCTTAATTGTTTCAAAATCAGCATACCAGCCTGTCGTCCCAACAACAATAGGAACATTGGCAGCGAAACATTTTTCAATATTTTGAATAGCAGTTTTTGGCATACTAAAATCGATGGCCACATCTGCTTTTGCTAATTCCTTGCCTTTTTGTTTCCAGTCGTTTTCAGTATCAATAATTAGGGCAATTGAATGACCAGCGTTTATGGCCATTTGCTCAATTTCTTTTCCCATTTTTCCGTAACCGAGCAAGGCAATTTTTAGGGATTTCTTTGAACTATTCTCCATATTCAATTTTTATTTTATGGATTTCCAAATGTCCAGCGAAGCTGAATGCCAGGGGCTGCATAAATCCGGTTTTTGTTTTGATAAAAAATGGGATCAACGCCAAGACTCAGATTGTCGTCAATATCAAAATCAAAAAAATGAGCATCAACGGTTGCATCAACAATTTGAAGTATATAAAAGGCGCCAAATAAGATGTAATTTAGTTCCAGATTCGATTGGTAATATTCGCGCAAACTTAATAGTTGACTACTTGAATAAGCTTCAACAATTGGATCGTCGGAACTTGCTCCATTGAGTGCAAGTTTAGCAGAATAGGCGTCTCGGTATTTTACATATTCCTGTTTATTGATAATTGAGAAATAGGCTAGAGTAGCAAATCCGCTATATACAATTGGAATTTTCCAGTATTTTCGATTATAATATTGACCAAGCCCAGGCAATGCAGCAGACATCCACATGGCTTTGGTTGTATTGTGCTCAGAAAAATATTTATGATTAGGCGTAGCCTTGTCTTTTTCTTGATTTATAGTTTGATTATAAGCTGGAGAAAGCAGATAAAAAAAAAGCACAAGACTTACCAAAAAGTGTAAATACTTTCTTGAATAGTTAGCGCTATTTGATTGTACTGTTTTCATGCATAGCATCAAATTATTTTTCAAAGAGTGCGATAATGCGCAACAAATCAGCTTCACCTGAATATGGAATGCTGATTTTGCCACCTCCTTTTGAGTTTCGCTTGAGATCAATTCGGGTAGAAAGCAAGTTGTTAAGTTGATTACGATAACTTAAATAACTGGATGGCAGGTAATTATCTGCTTTTTTTTCTGTTTTTTCAATAGGATTTAAAAGATCTTTAACCTGACTTTCGGTTTCTCTTACAGAGAGATCGCGATTAATTATTTGCTCTAAAATTTTGAGCTGGGCGCTTAAATTTTCTACATTAATCAAAGCACGTGCATGTCCCATGCTAATTTGGTTTTGCGACAAAGCAATTTGCACTTCGGCAGGTAGTTTTAGTAAACGAATAAAGTTGGTAACTGTAGATCTTTTTTTACCTACACGAACACTCAATTCTTCTTGAGTAATCTTGCATTCTTCTAGCAAACGAGTATAACTAATCGCAATTTCTATTGCATTTAAATTTTCGCGTTGGATATTTTCAACCAAAGCCATTTCAAGCATTTGTTCATCGTTGGCCACTCGTATAAAAGCAGGAATGCTTTTTAATCCGGCCATTTTTGCTGCTCGTAATCGGCGTTCACCAGCAATTAGCTGATATTTGTCCAAGCCCATTTTCCGAACAGTTATTGGCTGAATAATTCCCTGCTTGCCAATGCTGTCGGCTAACTCAATTAATGCTTGTTCTTCAAATTCGCTACGAGGCTGAAATGGATTGGCATCAATAAGATGTATGGCAAGTTCGGCAACTGCTCCAACTACATAGTTGCCAGATATATCCTTTGAAGTAATGTCAGTATCGGGGCTTCCCAGAATGGCATCCAAACCCCTGCCCATGGCTTGCTTTTTACTCATACTTATGCTTTTTTATTTTTCGCCGTGAGGCTAGTCATATTGTTTTTTTGTAATATTTCACGTGCCAAATTTAAATAATTAATAGCTCCGGCACTGGTAGCATCATGCATAATGGCAGTTTCGCCAAAACTTGGTGCTTCACTCAATTTTATATTTCTATTGATAATGGTTTTGAATACCATCTGCTGGAAATGAGTCTTCACTTCTTTAACCACTTGTTTTGATAAACGTAAACGCGAATCATACATTGTTAGTAAAATGCCTTCAATATCCAAACTTGTATTTAAGCGGGATTGGACAATTTTTATAGTATTAAGCAGTTTGCCTAATCCTTCCAAAGCAAAATATTCGCATTGGACAGGAACCATTACAGAGTCGGAAGCAGTGAGTGCATTAATTGTAATCAAACCCAGAGAAGGGGAGCAATCGATGATAATAAAATCATATTCATCGCTTAGCTTATCAATACTTTTTTTAAGCTTATACTCACGTTCAGGCAAGTTAACCAGTTCAATTTCAGCACCAACCAAATCAATATTAGCAGGAAGAATGAATAAATTGGGTGTTTTAGTACTTAAAATAACATCTCTTGGATTTACACCATCCATTATGCATTCGTAAACGCCATTTGTAATTTTTTTAGGTTCAAACCCAATCCCGGAAGTGGAATTAGCTTGTGGATCAGCATCAATAATAAGGGTTTTGTGCTCAAGCACAGCAAGGCCGGCTGCTAAATTAATAGCAGTGGTTGTTTTACCTACACCTCCTTTTTGATTTGCTATTGCAATAACTTTTCCCATGGATTTTGAATTTGTGCAAAAGTACTATTAAATCCTTTTTTGAATTGAAAATTTATTAACAATTCAAGTCCGGAAATAGAATAGACTTATCAGGCATTTTATGTCTAGATTTATAATTTATTAAAATTGAGCATTTTGGGAATACTAATCTAAATCTTCAAAAGAAACTTCGGAATGTATTTTAAGATTTTTATCTTCCTTTGTTTCGATAGAATCAGAGCCTTTTTTCGAATCGCTACTTTGGCTGTTTTCGATGTATTGAGTAACATCTTTTAATCCGTCCATAAATTTTTCAAAATCTTCTCTAAATAAAAAAACTTTGTGTTTTTCGTATTGAAATTTCCCCAAATCGTTGTTAAAGTGGCGTTTGCTCTCAGTAATTGTTAAGTATAACTCTTCTGACTTTGTTGATTTTACATCGAAAAAGTAAGTTCGTTTACCTGCTCTGACTGCTTGTGAATAAATCTCTTCTTGTCTTTCTGTCGAATTTGAATCACTCATTATTCAATAAATATGTTTTTATTGTAGCAAATGTAATGAAATCTTTAATCTTTCCAATTCTTTATACTTTTGATTGCATAAAATATTTTGGAATTCCTTGTAGAAAAACACATCGGATTAAAAAAATAACTAATTTTGCATCTCAATAAAAACGTTCATTCTTATGCTAAGCAGACGACACATTAGAATCAAAGTGCTTCAGGCTTTATATGCTTATACTCAGCTGGATAATGGGAATCCGATAAATGGCGAAAAGCAATTGATGAAACACTTCGAGAAAGTGTATGATTTGTTTGTTTACCAACTATCTCTCCTGGTAGAAATTAGAGCTTATGCTGTGGAACGCATGGTTGAAGCCAAAAAGAAATACTATCCTACAAGTGAAGAGCTTAATCCAAATGAAAAATTTATTCATAATTCATTTCTCCTTAAGTTGGCAGAGAATAAAGATTTGGAAAAGAAATCAGATGCTTTGCACATTAACTGGAAATCGGAAAAAGAACTTGTTCTAAAATTGTTTAATCAAATTCGTGAATCAGAGGCGTATAAAGAATATCTAAGCGAACCTGAATCCAGTTTTAAAGCGGATAAATTATTTATAGAACGACTTTTCGAAGAAGTTGTCATTCCCAGCGAATCATTGCATTATTATTTTGAAGAACTAAATCTCAATTGGACAGACGATTATTTTTTGGTAGCTCAATTGGTTTTGATGACAATTTCGTCCTACAAAGTTTCCTGGACGGAAAATAGGGCACTTCCCTCACTTTTTAAAGATGAGTTAGATGAGGATGGTGGTCAGGATTTAATTTTTGGGCGGGATTTATTTAAAAAGACGATTTATCATTCCAAGGAATATATGGAAATTATTAAGCCTAAAATAGTAAATTGGGAGATCGATCGTGTAGCTTTAATGGACTTACTCATCCTTAAAATGGCCTTGGTTGAATTAACAGAAATGCCTTCAATTCCAATAAAAGTTACTATGAACGAGTACATCGAAATTTCAAAATATTTCTCCACTCCAAAGAGCAAAATATTTATCAATGGAATCCTTGACAATCTAATTGTTGAACTCAAAGATTCAGGTAAGCTCATAAAAACGGGAAGAGGATTAGTAGAATAAAATTCCCATAAAGCACTTTTCCTTTATTTCAAAAAGAAAATCGTCTAATTAAATGAGTTTCTAACAGTTATTTATAACATATTTTGCTAACTTTGCAGGCTCAAAATTTGAAAGAAAAAGAATGATAAATATCACATTACCGGATGGTTCAGTTAAGCAAATGCCCAAAGGCATTACTGCTTACGATGTGGCATTGGATATTAGCGAGGGTTTAGCTCGTAATGTATTGGCTGCCAAAGTAAATGGAGTAGTAGTAGATGCATCTCTTCCCATTGTTGAAGATGCAAAAGTGCGACTGTTTACCTGGAATGATACGGAAGGAAAAGCAGCTATGTGGCATTCTTCTGCTCACCTGATGGCTGAAGCTGTTGAACAATTGTATCCAGGTGTAAAATTTGGAATTGGCCCCGATATTGAAAATGGCTTTTATTACGACATTGATTTTATGGATTACTCCATTGTTGAGAGTGATTTAGTAAAAATTGAGAAACGTATGCTAGAGCTTGCTAGAGAAAAGCAAAGTCTGGTAAGAAAAGAAGTGAGTAAAAAGGAAGCATTCGATTTTTTTACTTCAAAAGGTGATGAATATAAATTAGAACTAATAAATGATTTAGAAGAAGGGTCTATAACGTTCTATCAATCAGGTACTTTTGCCGATTTATGTAGGGGGCCTCACTTGATTAACACTTCTCCAATCAAAGCGATAAAACTTTTAAGTATTGCTGGAGCTTATTGGCGAGGTGATGAAAAACGCAAGCAACTTACACGTATTTATGGCATCACTTTTCCAAAGCAAAAAGAACTAACTGAATATTTAGTGCTTCTTGAAGAAGCCAAAAAACGCGATCACCGAAAAATAGGAAAAGAACTCGAGT
>CAYPOW010000011.1:0-2478 GCA_964412145.1 uncultured Draconibacterium sp. | reverse complement strand
CTTCTTGAAGAAGCCAAAAAACGCGATCACCGAAAAATAGGAAAAGAACTCGAGTTATTTGCTTTTTCAGAGAAGGTGGGGAAAGGACTTCCTCTGTGGTTGCCCAAAGGTGCTATGCTTCGCGAACGATTGGAGAATTTTCTGAAAAAAGTTCAAAAGCAATATGGTTACCTTCCGGTAATTACGCCTCATATTGGACAAAAAGAATTGTATGTAACTTCCGGACACTATGCAAAATATGGTGCAGATAGTTTTCAACCTATTCATACACCTGCTGAAGGCGAAGAGTTTTTACTCAAACCAATGAATTGTCCGCATCATTGCGAAATATATAAAAACAGTCCGCATTCCTATAAAGAATTACCTATTCGTTATGCCGAATTTGGTACTGTTTATCGTTACGAGCAAAGTGGCGAATTGCATGGCTTAACACGTGTACGCGGATTTACTCAAGATGACGCACATATTTTTTGTATGCCATCGCAAGTGAAAGATGAGTTTAAGAAAGTGATGGATATTATTGAGCTTATTTTTAAGGCGCTTGATTTTAAAGATGTAATGGTTCAGATTTCACTTCGCGATATTGACAATAAAGAAAAATACATTGGAACTGATGAAAATTGGGAATTGGCTGAGAATGCCATTCGCGAAGTTGCTGAAGAACGTGGCATACCAGCAGTTGTAGAATATGGCGAAGCTGCTTTTTATGGTCCTAAAATGGACTTTATGGTAAAAGATGCCATTGGAAGAAAATGGCAATTAGGAACCATTCAGGTGGATTATAATCTACCCGAACGTTTTGAGTTGGAATATGTAGGAGCTGATAATGAGAAGCATAGGCCAGTTATGATTCATCGTGCTCCTTTTGGATCGATGGAAAGGTTTGTAGCTGTTTTGATAGAGCATTGTGCAGGAAATTTTCCTCTTTGGTTAACACCCGATCAAGTTATTATCCTTCCAATCAGTGAAAAATACCAGAAATATGCTGAAAAAGTTTTAACTTTGCTTGAAAATGCGGACATTCGCGCACTAATTGATGACCGAAGTGAAAAAACCGGTCGGAAAATTAGAGATGCTGAAATGAAAAAAGTCCCCTATATGCTTATTGTAGGCGAAAAAGAAGAAGAAATCGAAGCGGTTTCAATTCGTAAACATAAAGAAGGTGATTTAGGGACAAAAAGCATTAAAGAATTTATTGAACAGATAAAAATAGAAACAGAGAATATTTTTAATTAGACGGATTGTAAAATCCCAAAATAATAGGAGGCAATAGCCATAGCAAAAAGATCCATAGGAGGTAGAAGGCCATTTAAAAGACCGGAAGCCCTTCATAAAATTAATGAGCATATAACTGCTCCGGTACTCCGTCTTGTTGGAGAAAATATCGAACCCGGTATTTTTAATCTGAGAGATGCTATCGATAAAGCCAGAGAGCAGGAATTGGATTTGGTAGAAATATCGCCAACTGCTAATCCACCCGTATGCCGTATTATCGACTATAAAAAGTTTCTTTACGAGCAAAAAAAGAAACAAAAAGAGATAAAAGCGAAAACAGCTAAAGTAGTTGTTAAAGAAATTCGCTTAGGCCCGAATACTGATGATCATGATTTTAATTTTAAATTGAAACATGCTGAGAAGTTTTTGCAAGATGGAGCAAAAGTGAAAGTAGATGTTTTTTTTAGAGGAAGATCTATCGTTTACAAAGACAAAGGAGAAATAATATTACTAAAATTTGCGCAAGCGCTTGAAGAGATAGGAAAAGTTGAACGTTTACCTAAATTAGAAGGAAAACGTATGATTATGATTATTACTCCTAAAAAGAAAAAATAACAGATAGAAATATCGATTATTTAATATTAATCATTTAATAAATAGTAGAATGCCAAAAATGAAAACTAAATCCGGTGCAAAAAAAAGGTTTACCCTTACCGGATCAGGTAAATTAAAAAGGAAGCATGCTTTTAAAAGCCACATTCTAACAAAGAAATCAACCAAACAAAAGCGTAATCTTACGCAAACTGGATTAGTTTCTAAAGCAGATGAGGCCAATATAAAGACTTTGCTTTGTAGGTAATTAAATTTTAAACCGTTGCTTTAGCTAATAAGTCCGAAAGGCGCTAAAGCGAAAAAACATTAAAAAATGCCAAGATCAGTAAATGTAGTTGCGGCTAGAAATAGACGCAGAAAAGTAATGAAGATGGCCAAAGGACAATTCGGCCGTCGGAAAAATGTTTGGACAGTAGCAAAAAATGCTGTCGAAAAAGGATTAACTTATGCTTATCGCGATCGTAAAGCTAAAAAATCAAACTTTCGCCGGTTATGGATCGTTCGTATCAATGCGGCAGCCCGCATATATGGTATGTCTTATTCAGTTTTTATGGGAAAACTTCATGCCAAAGGCATCGAGCTTAACCGTAAAGCTTTAGCAGATTTAGCAATGAACAATCCGGAAGCTTTTAAAGCTATCGCCGATGCTGT
>CAYPOW010000010.1:8089-27709 GCA_964412145.1 uncultured Draconibacterium sp. | reverse complement strand
GACCAAATAAAGCTGTTTCATTAGCAGGATTCTGACTTAATGCATTTTCAAAATCACGCATCGCTTCTTGATATTTTTCAAGTAGATAATAAGTGTATCCACGATAGGCATGAGCATCGTCGTTTTTGAAATTCTTATGGATAGCTTTTGTGAAAACAGGTATAGCTTCAGTATATTTATTTTCTGCCAATAGAACTTTTCCTTGTTTAATTAATTGAATATCTTTCTGATTATTAGCGCAATTGCTATGCAGGAAAAATAAAACAAAAACAGTCAAAAATATTTTCAATCGTCTCATAATGGAGTAAAAGTATGAAATCGATCAAGTTTTTACAAATTAATCATTCGCTTTTTTTTCTAACATAGGCACGAAGCGAAATTTCCCATGAAGTCTTTTTTCATAATTCAACTCGCTGATCCTGCTAATACAAGTCATTTCCTGAGTGTTTTTGTCAATATCGACCGGAATTACTAATCGCCCACCAATTTTTAATTGTTTAAGCAATTCTTCAGGAATAAAGGGCGCACCAGCTGTTACAATTATTTTATCGAAAGGGCCATAAGAGGGCAATCCTTTAAAACCATCGCCGTAAAATAATTTGATGCGATAATTAAACTGACTTAAAAATTTCTTCGTTTTATCAAAAAGTTTCTTTTGTCTTTCTATGCTTAGAACTTTCGCTCCCATTTCACCAAAAACACAAGCTTGATAACCACTTCCGGTACCTACTTCAAGAACAGTATCTCCTGGTTTAATTTCCAATAATTCAGTTTGAAAAGCAACAGTATATGGCTGAGATATTGTTTGACCCGAACCAATTGGAAAAGCCTGATCCTGGTATGCGAAATCTACAAAAGAAGAATCTAAAAATGAATGTCGTGGAACAGCATTGATTGCCTGTAAAACAGCTTCGTCTTTTATTCCTTTGGCGCGTATTGTTTCAACAAGCTTTTTGCGCAAACCGCGATGCTTATAGGTGTCGTTTAGCATTTAAATTGTGATTATTTTGCGAAAATAAACAATTCAGACGTGTCAAAAAAAATTACTTTTGTGAAAAAACAAATGAAACCAATATTCATTGCAGATAGTTGGCATTTATTTCTGCACGCTTTTCAATAATGTAATTTCGAAAATGATTAAAGCCAAGATAACAAGTATCCAAGTTTATAGATGACTCGAAGACACTATTTATCTTTTAAAAACGTTTATTATTTTTAAGCATTTTAAATGAACAAAAAATTACAAAGAATAAAATATATCGCAGTTGATATTATCACTGCTGAATTTATCTGGATTGGTTTTTTTCTTTACCGACAATACTCGATTGATCCAAATCAATCAAATAATTTCTATGAAAATTTCACTGATAAAACATTTTGGTATGGATTTGTTTTATATCCATTATTCTGGTATTTAATCTATATAATGGCTGGAATGTATCGGCGCGTATATAAAAAGACTCGATTAGTTGAAGTGAAGGAAACTGCTGGAACAAGCATAATTGGTATGCTAATTCTTTTCTTTTTTTTGATATTAGAAGATCCTATTTTTGCGTCTACGAATCAAACGAAGCTGTTTTTTATATTTCTATTCAGTCAGTTTTTGCTGACTTATATTGGCCGATTATCTATAACTCACCCAACAATAAAAAAAATACATGCACGTAAAATAGGCTTCAATACTTTACTTATTGGATCAGGCGACAATGCCTTAAATGTATTTGGGGACCTGGAAAATCAGAAGAATTCATCGGGTAATAAGTTTATTGGGTTTGTAAATGCTGAAAAATCAGATAAATATAAAATCGAATCCATTTTGCCTTATCTGGGTAGTATTTCCGATTTGCCACAACTTATTGATGAATATGCTGTAGAAGAGGTAGTGATAGCAATTGAGAAGTCTGAGTCGAAGTTTATTATTTCCATAATAAATGAACTTGAGTTTTTTGATGTGGTGATTAAAATTATTCCATTATTCCATGATTATATTTTCGGAAAAATAAAAACAACAGGTATGTACCTGACACCATTTATAGAAATATCACCCGATTTAATGCCTGCCTGGCAATTTAGTGTTAAACGAATTTTAGATATTTCTTTTTCAATTTTAGCTATTGTATTTTTAATTCCAATATTTATTATTGTGGCCTTTGGTGTGAAATTTTCTTCCCCAGGATCTATTATTTTTACTCAGGAACGCGTAGGCAAAAATGGACGAAAATTTAAAATGATTAAATTCCGCTCTATGTATTCCAATGCGGAAGATAATGGGCCACAACTTTCAAGTAAAATTGATCCGCGAACAACAAAATTCGGTGCTTTTATAAGAAAACTTCGTATTGATGAAATTCCACAATTTTTCATTATTCTTAAAGGTGATATGTCGATTGTTGGTCCAAGACCTGAGAGGGAATATTTTATAAATCAAATAGTTGAGCGAGCGCCTCATTTTAAACTGATGCAAAAAGTTAAACCAGGTATGACTAGTTGGGGACAAGTGAAATTTGGCTATGCCGAAAATATCGAGGAAATGATTGTACGTATGCAGTACGATATTCTTTATCTTGAGAATATGTCCCTAGCAATGGATTTTAAAATAATGATCTGGACAGTTTTAATTGTTTTTCAGGGACGTGGAAAATAGCATTAATAAATATTATTATTCTTTTTAAAATTAATGAAAAAAGTTTTAATAATAATCTCAATATCAAGCATAAAACTCCAATTTTCAATATAGAATTTATCCAGCCTTATTCTATTTCTTAATTGTTCTTGATTTTGTATTTCACCGCGATACCCTTTTATTTGAGCGAGCCCTGTAATACCAGGTTTAACAAAGTGGCGAACCATGAATTTGTCAACTGCTTTAGCAAATTGTTCGGTGTGAAGTAAGGCATGAGGACGAGGACCAACAACTGACATATCTCCTAACAATACATTGATGAATTGTGGAAATTCGTCTATGCTTGTTCTTCGAATAAATTTTCCAATTTTTGTAATGCGATAATCGTTTTTCTTGGTTTGTTTCAAGTCGGCATAACCATTTAACTTCATCGATCTAAACTTAAGAACATTAAATGTTTCATTGTTTAATCCGCTTCTTTTTTGTTTGAAAAAAATAGGCCCTTTAGATTCGCGCTTTATTAGAAGGCCAATAATAGGGATTAACCAGCTTAGTATAAAAATTATAACCAGTAATGAAAACAATATATCAAAACCACGCTTAATCCATTTTACATCTGTTTGGAAAGGAATTTCTCGCAATGCAAATACCGGAATATAATCGTAATACTGCAAAACTAAATTCTGGCCATAGTCTACTTTTGAATCAGGTATAAACTTTATTTCGATCAAATTATTTTCAGAAAAACGAATAAGCGTATTGATTTCATCAACTTTTAATTCACCTACACAGCAATAGATTTGATGAAGGTTAATTTTTTTTGCAAAAGCAGGGATTTCATCTAAACTACCAAGAATTGTAGTATCCGCTTTTTTATTTGAAAAAAAACCATGAAAACGATATCCGAATTCTTTGCGAGTTTCAAAGAATTTTGCCAGTTTTTTTGAGTTATTAGCTAAACCAACAATTATTACATTGCGGAAGTTCCAACCCATCAAGCGATAACGTTTAATCAAAAAGTAGGAGAGTGACTTTAAAAGTACAATAGAACCTGTCAGAAAAAAAAGCATTTGGAAAATATAATTCACCCAAACGTCTGATAAACTTATTTGATAAATCGTAAAAAAAGCAAAGACTATAAATGAAAATACAAGCATTTGCTTAATTATATCTTTGATAATAGAAGTAAATTTAGTTAAACGGAAAATATGGTAAATTCCTAAAATATTGGCAGCTACAAACCAGCCTAAGTTCATCATTAATAAGAAACTAATAATTTCAATTCCATGAATTGCATCTGGTAGAATAATAAATAAATACAGCCATAAGTTTAGAACAAGTAAGTCTAAAATGATGGTTGAAGGTCGCAAATAAACAGAGTAGCGAGTTTTCATATTTTATTGGCCAATTATTTTCAATATGCAAATGTATAACGAAATATAAATAGAAATATTATTTTCTTAATAGAATATTTTGAAATTACTTTAGACACAATGTAAATGCTTCAGAATCGTATAATAAATAAGTTTTTGATAAATTTTAAGGCATAAGAAGCCATTGATTGGATTACTTTTTCCTTAAATAAAAAGAAGCTTGATCGCCTCTGTTCAGTTTATTTAATACAATTGATTGTTTTTTGAAAAACTTCAACTCCCTTTTTGAATAAATGGGTTTCGCTAAACTACTATTAATTAAATTATTAGATAACAATGGTATTCCCTTTGAATATTGTTCGCTGCCAACAAATTGGAAATCTGAAGAGTCAAAAATTACTTTTTCTATAACAAAATTCGTTTTTTTTGCTAAATATTCCATACTTTTTAAGGAATGCAGGTAAAAATGACGGGGAGCATCGAGTTGTACCCAATTTTCACGATAGTGTTCCCAGGCATAGGAAGAAACTGTTGGAACTCGAATAAGGCAATATCCTCCCTTTTTCATAAGCGAAGATGCTGATGAAAGAGTTTCAATTTGGTCAAGGATATGTTCAAAAGAATGATGAAACATAACTAAGTCCCATTGTCCATCAATATTGTGAATATTTATTTTTTTTATTTCCAGACCATTATCATAAACGATACTTTTTTTAATATAGGGATCTATACCTTCTGTATTTGAAAAACCAATTTCACGAAGTGCATAGAGAAGGGTTCCGTTGCCACATCCAACATCCAGAATTTTTGATTCTTTAGTCAGATTTATATGAGATAAACTTCTCAGATTAACGTTTGGCTTCATAAAATCTAAAAAGCGACCAATCAATCCAATATTTTTGACCGTATAAGTATCTTTAAGTTTCTTAATATTATTCATCAATGATCCTAGAAGCTGACTTTTGGGGATTGCTGAAAAACTATAATAATTTGCAGGATAATATTTTGATATATCTTTTGGTACATTCGCAATTTGCAAACATTCGCATTGCGAACATTGGAAATACGTAAATTCATCTTTAGAGCCATACATCATTTCTTTTACTGAATATATCGTATTATTATTGCTGTTTTTACAGATTCGGCATTGCATTGTTTAAAATTTATTTATTTTAAATCATATTGAATATCAATAGTTTAATTATGATTCTATGTCTTGATTAAATATCTTATTCAATTAAATATTTAGTTTGTTTTATCTCTTTATTATTGAAAATGGTTCAAAATTATATATTTATTCTCTAGTATTTGACCCGTCATTTTCATTCTATAACTTTCTGTATTTATATCAAAGACGGCTATAGCTATTAAATAATTTCCTTCAGGTAAATCTTCAATCTTAAAATTTACTTTAAAACCCGACAAATCCATATTGTAATTCGAATCAAAAAATTGAGAAACATCTGGTCTGATAATTTTTTCTGTTGTTAATTCGAACATTTGATTCTCTTTGATGAATAATAGTTTAATATGTTTTGAAGTTGAATTTTGATTTGGTAAAAAACACCAGCCACTTATTTCAATTTCGGCATCCTCTTTTTTAAGAGTTTCAAGATTAAACATTATAGTCGAATCGGCCAAAGTAAAAGATTTCAATAATTTTGGAATATTATTGAATTTAGTTTGATATGAAGTAGGGCAATAAATATAATTAGAATTATTTTCTCTAAAAGCAAAACCAAGTTCGAAAGTTTGACCGATAATGCTATCCGAAAGAATGACAAAATTGAAGCCAGCATTTTGCAGATCATTTCTTTTATAGAAAGGATTTAGATCATTTCGAATAACTCTATTTAAAGGAAACTTAAAGTTGTGTTCTTTGTTTGATAAAGTGACGAAAGCAGAATCGAATTCATTATTGTTGGCATCTTTTAAATAGGCCCAACCTGAGGCTTTTAACACATTATTATACGTATATATTTCTTCGATATTGTAAATTAAATTGCTATCAATAACGGACCATTCCGAACATTTAAGTAATAGTGATGGCGTACTGTATTCTTTTGTTAATGAATCAATAATCTGTTTCTTTTCTTTAAAAAGATCAAACGGAAGCTTCTTATCTTTTGAATAAATAAGAAAATAATCGTCAAGAGGTGCTATGATTATTTTATTCCTCACAAATTGTGGTCTAAAATCGACTAGATATCTAGCAGTGGTAATAAATAAATATTCAGTATCTATTTCTTTAAGTAATTCTTTATCAACAGTTTTAATGAATTTTTGGTTTTCAGCTGAATTCTCCCGCGCAACATACCCATTGGTTATGGGTTTATTTGCTTTTAGTGCCAGAAAATCCAAATCCTGATAGTCCATATTAGATAATAAATGATTTTCAAAGGGAGGATAAATGCATAGAACTTCGAATTCTTTAAACATTTTTACCCAAATTTCTTCCTTTAATGGTGTTCTATAGGCCCCTTTTTCAAAATGTCTGAAAGTCAATATTGGATTTATATCTAAAAGCTGAATGATTAAAAGAATGCTCAGAATAATATTTTTTAGTTTGAATGGAATTTTACTTCTTGAAAAATAGATAAATGCAGCGAAGAAAATTAGATAATAGGATAACCAAAAAAAGCGGGCACTTGCTCTAAAGATATCTCCGAGTTGATATATTACAGAAGGTAAATTAATCTGAATTAGTGTTTTATCTCCAAAAGTAATTGATCCAGTAATAGAAAATAAAGTTAATAACAAACTAAGGACTATCAAGCCAATATACTCATTTTTAATTTTTAGAAAATTCAATTTACCTTTGAATAAAAGTAAGCCCAATGAAATAGTGATTAATAGCATTATTCCAATTCCCAAGTATGCATATCCTTCATATTGATGCCAGGAAACTTGTTTTAATTGCGGAAAATAGTTGGAGAAGCCAAATGAATTAATAAGAGAATTTAAATTTAAACCATATAATCCATAACTTTTGTTAACTGCGAGAGTAGCTGATTGTCTAAAACTAATAAGTCCAACCAGAAACCAAGCAATTGTGACAAGAAAAATATTGAAAATAGGATAGATTAAAATATATTTTTTTTCTAAATTTTTTTCGATAAATATTTGCTTAGCCGGAAGAATAATTGAAAAAGCAAAGATCATCGCAAATAAGTAAGGGTTTATCAATGCGCTTGATAATATTAATAAGGACAGCTGTAAGTTTATTGTATGTCTGGATAAAACGCTTGATTTTTTTAGGTATAAAAATAGAGCTGCGATTATAATCCATTGACTAAAAAGAGCGGGGTGCATTGCTCTGTAAATAAGAACAGGATTAGTTAAAATGAAGACTATAAAAATAAGTGAAGGAAAAAAATCGATTTTGTATAGCCTTAAGATTTTCAGGGTGTAATACGCTAGCAGAATGTAGGATAGAAACATCCAAAATCCAATATACTGAAAATATTCAGGCAAAATAGACCGAAATAACTTAAAAAAAATAGCTAATAACGGAATTGAATCAGTAAAACCAATGTTTGTGCCAATTGGATAGTTGTAATTGGCAATTTCGCCTAGCGGAAAAGTCCATGGTTCATTTCGATAAAATTCCCATCCCAAATAATGTTGACCCCAATCGTGGTATACACTCATTAACCAATTAATATTTCCAGGGTCGATAATTTTAATATCCAAACTGTAATCAAATAGAAAAATCGCAAGTAGATAAGGCAGGATTATTCTCAGGAAATTTTCAATTAATCGCATAAATTATTTAACGTAAGTAATTGATTCAATGAAATATAAATAGAGACGACTATCAGGATGTGTAAGCGTTTTTCTTTTGCTCAATTGCAATAGAAGAACGATGAGCGTAACCGAAAATAACTGCAAAATTATACCAGACAAGATTAGAATTAAACTGGAAGCCCAGCCAGGGATGGCTGTTCCTGCAATTAGTTTTTGGTATAGAACACTTAAAATAAATACAAGCCCAAGGAAGGTGCCTAAAAATGAGCCTTTTAAAATCCGAATTGTAAAAGTATCAAAATAAATAGAAATGGCACTGAGTCCGTGTAAAATTAAGCTGTTCATATTCATTTTTGATACTCCTTTATAACGTATTCCTCTATCCAAAAGTAGCGTTTGATGTGGTATTTTTGATTGAAAAATACTTCCCGCAAAATGGTTCCAAATATTTTCCTGATAAACGAGTTTTTTTAATAATTGGTTTGGAATACAACTAAAGTTCCCGTAATTGATTGAGAATCCGGTAAATATTCTAAAAATGAATTTATAGGTAAAGTAGGATAATTTAAAAATAGAACTTTCATTTCTTTTATTTCGTTTTGCGAAAATGATAGAGGCACTATTTTCATGGCTTGCTTCAAGAAGCGTAGGGATATCTTCAGGTTTGTCTTCACCATCACTATCCATCACAATTATTTTATCAATATTTTTTTGAGTATCAGATATATATTGCAATCCTATGGCGATACTTCTTTGATGTCCAACATTCGTTTTTAAGTGCAAAATTTCTATTGAAATGGAATTGCTTGGTGGATTGGAAAGAGGGGCAATAGAGGAGCCGTCATTAATTATAATAAGTTTTAATGTATATGAATTTAAATAAGGCAGGGTTTCAATATTTTTTATCAATATTTCGAGACTCTCCCAATCGTTATACACAGGTGTTAGAATGTGAAGCTGAGTTTTTGGATTCATATTTTATTTGTATTAATTTTTTTGAAATTGTCAAGTTGATTTGCTAAAAATGGGAATAGAACAAAACTCACAATTCCTTTATGTCTGAGCAAATAGGACTCTGAAAGCGCCAAAATTATAAAGAAAAGTCCTACTGAGAATGCAAGTATGTTTTTGCTTTTTAAAGGCGATAATAAATAAAAATAAAGCAACAGCATAATTATTATCAGTCCAAATATTCCAAGTTCAATTACAATTTGAGTATACTGATTATGAAAATTATACTTAAAATAGCCTCTTTCGTCTCCTTCGGCATTTAAATTCCCATAAAGTCCATACTGCCTATATTTTTCATTTAATAAAGATTGACTTGATTTTAAACCTGTACCTAAAAAAGAGTTGAAGTTAGAATCCTTTTCAATCTCATAAAAACATCTTAATTGAAATAATCGCATTGTTAGACCATTAAAATAATAGTCCTCCCCGAAATACTCATTTGAAAAAACTTGCTTAATCGCCTCAAATTGTGCTATATCCTTATATCTTTCTTTGGTAAAAGTAGATAAGCCAGATAAAATTGGAATACTTACAACAAGTATGATCCCGAATACAAGTTTGCCGTGGTATTTATGATTCTTTTTAAGAAAATACACAAATAGTATAGCTGATAAAACGATCAAAAGGATTAAAATCATTTTTGAGCTAAGAAGTACTTGATAGGCAAGTAGAAAGAAAGCTAAAAAATAATCGATTGGTTTATATTCAGTTGTATTTGAGAGGATTTGATTGAACAAGAAAAGATATAACATTCCAAAAATTAGAGCAATATAGATTGCATTGGTTCTTACAGGCGAAACCAGATCGTGATAAAAGAAAGTATCAATGGATGCTGATTCTAAAAATCGGAAATAGGCCAGAAATAACCAAAGGATGCCATAGAAAAGATAAACAAATGCAGTAATGCGCAAAATTTTCGGTAAAGAAATGCTGCTAAAGATTTGTTTATGTGCCAGTGTGAAAAATAATAATGGGAAAAGACGAACTAAGGTTTTAAGCGTTTCTGTCTTTTCTGTCGACCAAAAATAGGAGAGTGAGGCGAAAACAAAAAATAAGATATAAAACCAGCCTATTTGAGGAAATTGAATTTTGAAGTCCTTATACAAAAGCCATAAAGCATAAATCAGTGTAATCAAAAGAGCTTTAGAGTTCCAGTGTTCGCGCAAAGGGAGTGTTATCAATATCAATAACATCAATCCATCAGCAATTGAATATTTTTTTAATTGATCAAGCACGATTTTAAATAGGTTTCGTATGAAGAATTTATTTTTTCCCATGAAAAATTTTCAAGGACTTTTAAACGATTTTTTCCTTTTCTGCCCAAACAATCACTTGAAATCTCACTATCAAGAATTTTGGTAATTTCTAATGATGTTTGGAAATAGAATGCCTCATTTTCTAGAATTGCACGATTAAATGGGTTGTCGTGAGCGCAAATGCAAGCTTTTGAAGCCATTGCTTCGAGCAATGAAGGGTTGGTTCCACCAACGCTATGCCCATGAAAATAGAGACGGGAATTTTCTCTTAAATAGTTTAAGGCAGGCATATCATAAACAGAACCAATAAACTGGATATTTTTATAATTGAAATATTTTTTTTGCATTTTTATTCCAAAAGAATTTTGAGCATTCCCAATTACAATGAATATTTCCTGACTTTTTGAATTTGCAACAGCATCCAGAATAGTTTCAATATTATTCTCAGGCTCCATTCGTGCAATCAGCATATTGTATTCTCCTGATTTTAAATTCAGTTTAGAAAATAATTTAGAGTCAATTTCATGTTCAGTCTGCACTCCATAAGCGATATATTCAGCTGATATACGGTATTTTATATATAGATAGTCTTGTATGCCTTTGGAATCGGCAATATAAAAATCGCTTGTGAGAATAGCTAAATATTCTGCAAATTTTAGAAATTGACGCACTGCCCAATTGTATTTTGAACGTTTCCATTCAAGTCCATCCATATTACTGACGATTACCGTGTTTTTTGGTAAAAGCCAACCCCATACTGAGCTACTTGTATAGCCTAAAAGTAGTATGATATCAAAATTTTGTTTTCTGCTATGATTTATGCAATTCAAATCGTAAATAAATTGGCCGATTGTGCCCAATTTGTCTTCAGGATCGAAACGATGCACTATATTTACGCCATTTAATTCATTTTTTTGAAATGGATGAAGAGAGGAAGAATATACCGTAACATGGTGTCTTTTTTCAGCCAAATACTGAGAAAAAATCTCTGTAAATTGTTCATAACCACCATGTTGATTTGGTATTCCTCGTGTCCCTATGATTCCAATCTTCATTTTGTATCCAACTTATAGTTCTTATTTTTATCGTATAGAGCAAGTAAGCCTCCTAAAGCAAATAAATATATTTCATTTAAATTGTACACGCCTGCTATAATTAAAGTGCTAAAAAACAAATATATACCGATAGCCGCTATCAGATTATTTATTGGAATATCTCTTTTTTTATTCTTTGTGTAAAAAGTATAAAGATAAAGGTTTAACAAAAACAGAAAATAAAACATTAATCCAATGATTCCCGATTTATAATAAACCATAGCATATCCATTGTGCAATAGTGAAATAAATTGCATTCCTTCCTCATTTAATGGTGCTACAAAATGTAAATCGACTAAAGAGCCAAAACCTTTCCCAAAAATATGCTGAGAAGAATGCATTTGATCAAAAGCCATTTTTGCTTCATATGCTCGCCAATGATCCCAAAGAGCAGCATGGTCATTTAAATCAATTTTTGGTTTAAATATTTCTTCAGGAGCAATTTTTATTTTATACAAAAAGGTAGATATTCCAGATTTATTACGCTGAATATCAATAGAATATAAATATATATATAAACTGCCTAATAAAACTATGGTAATGCCTAAATATTTTAAAGCTTTCAAGCTTATTTTCGCATAACCGAAAGCCGTTAATAAAAAAATAAAAACAGCTACCCACATAGCTCTTGAAAAATAAAGCAAGAAAGAAATTGATAGTATTATTAAAGCGGTATAAGTTGTTTTCTTGTGTTTAAATATTTGAATTTTAGGATATTTAAAGGACAAAAGCAGAAAGATTAAGGCTAATAATTCAACATGATTAGATAAACCTGTTGCATTTCTTAAATTATTTATATTAGTACTAAATAAATCTGTGTAATTAACAACCTTAAAAAGATGCGAAATTGCAAAGGCAATACCAATATATACAAATGCCTTAAAGAAATAAGCCGTGTCTATTATGGTATGTATAATTGCATAACCAAGAAATAAAAGAAGTATTGGTTTTAAAAAATAAGCGATGTCTTTTCCGATATCCACATAGTTGTATTTATAAAAAAAAGTTAATAAAATCCCAATGCTAAATATTACCAACAAGAAAAGAATTACCGTGATAAAATCGCCTGAAATTTTTTGATTTCTCTTATTCAATAAAAATACAGTTGAGATTAACAAAATGGTAAATGTTATTTCAAAGGAAACTATTTGTAAAGGTATTAAAAGCAATACCAAAAATAGAAATTTAATACTGATATCATTAGAATTCTTAAACATTATCCATTATATTTTGATATAGTTTGACAAAATTATGAACATATTTATCGATGGTAAACTCCTGTGAAACGAATAAGTTTCCATTCGTACCCAGAAAAGTTCTCAGAGATTCATTTTCAGCTAATAATTTTAAAGAAGCGTAAAGGTCATTAAGATTATTAGGCTCAAATAAAAGACCATTTTCCTTGTGCTCTATTATTTCAAGAAGCCCTCCATGACCAGCTGCAATAACTGGTTTTTTAATAAGCATGGCCTCTATTGCCACCAAACCAAATGGTTCTGGTTCAATGGAAGGCACGACTGCAATGTCAATACCTGACCAATATTTCCATATTTCAGTTGTAAATGGAATGATTCTTACATGATTTTCTAAAGCTTTAAAAATTATTTCTGTTTTTAAATTGAATAAGTATTTGCCTTGATCTGGAGGTGGAGACCCAATAATAATCAGGTAAAGGTTTGGAATTTCTTTTTGCAGCTTTTCATAGGCGTTAAGCAATAAAAGTTGTCCTTTCCATCTGCTTATTCTTCCTGCCATACCCACAATAATGGCATCAGCAGGAAACTTCATTTGTTTTGTTCTGAAATCATTTATTTCCTGACTACTATATATTTTATCTATTTTTTCGATCCCGTTATAAATTACCTGAGATTTGGCATTTAACTCATCACTTTGTTTCACTAAACTAATCAATGAAGCTTTGGAATTAAATACTACTTTATATGATAAGGAATTGACTAAAAATCTATATAGTTTATTTATGAATCGTGGTTTCTCAATGATCTCATGGATATGCCATATATGCCTGATATGTTTCCATTTGGCAAAAATGGCACCTCCTAAAACAGCTAATGTATTCGAATGCACTATATCTATTTTTTCCTTTCCCAACTTTTTATTTATAGTATATAGGAAAAATAATATTTGAAATGGCAATTTGAATAAGTTAAAAAAAGAAATTGAAGATCGAGATACTTTTATTACCGGATTGATGATTAATTTAATATCTTTCTTTCGAATTAAATCAGCTAATGGGCCTTTTTCAGGTAGTACAACAATAGCACGAATTCCATATTGCCCTATACTTTTCGCTAAAAAGAGAAGAGTTTTATCGCTTCCATATAATTCGGCTGATTGGTGAATAAAAAGTATAGTTTTCATGTTTTGTTTAAACCCTCTTTAAAGCAATTTTAATAAGTAAATTAAAGTTTAACATAAATAGGCTTGTAATTAATCCAATTCCTTTTTTATGATTACGAATATAAATTTTATATGATTTGATTAATTGTTTTTCTCTGTTTTTATTAAAACCAACATAGTGAATAAATCGCAAAGAAGGTAAAAGCAGGCTTTTTTTTCCTAATACCTGGACCTTTTTATTGTAATCAACATCTTCTACATACATAAAATAAGCCTCATCCAAGCCGCCCACCTGTTTCCATAATTGATTGGTAGTTAGTAGGAAAGCGCCAGAAATCCAATCAACAAGGATTGGCTTTTTAGGGGAACTTATTATTCTTATTTTAATTTCATCCATATCAATTTGTAAAGTTGATAATTTGAAGAAATTATAAATTTTTGGAAATTTACCAAATGAAGCAACAAATTTGTCTTGCTCATCCAGCATCCTGATCCCAATTATACCAATGTTGCTATCCTCTATAATAAGGTCTATCGCAGGTTTAAGATTATCAAGTAAAATTGTATCGTTATTAAGTAATAAGATATATTTTCCTCTACAATTTTTTACCCCAATATTATTTCCTTTAGCAAATCCATCATTTTCTTTGTTTTCGATAAGGATAACTGAAGGGAATTCTGCTTTAATCAAATTTACACTTTTATCACTGGAATTATTATCAACAATTACAATTTCATAATCAATACCCTGACAATTTTTATGAATCGATTCTATACAATTTCTAAGGAATTGTTCTCCATTATAATTAACTATAATTATTGATAATAGTTTGTTTTTCATTGCGTTATTGATAATTTTATTTAAAGAGTGAATATTTAATATTTGGTAATACCAAATAAGGCATACTAAATAAGTGCCCAAAAACCAAGTTTCTTTTTCACATAAAATACTGCAAATAGATTTATGAAAGTTTGAGAAATCAGGCTGGCTGCTGCAGCACCATTAATACCATACTTTGGAATAAGAAAATAATTAAGTGCAATATTAATTATAGCCATTGAAAGCATGAGGTTTCTCAAAATTATCTGATAATCTGTCATATTCAAGATTTGTGTAACTGTCCCACTAAAAGCGTTAACAAGAAAACCAAAGGATAAAATTATTAGAGCTAGCTCACCACCTAAAAACTCAATGCCAAACAAGCCCAAAAGAAATTTTCGAAACAAAATCAGTATAAATACGATAGGTAATGTCAAAATTGTCATTAATCGATTTGCATTAAGAACTTCCGATTTCAATTGTTTTATATTCTTCTTGTTGTATAATTCGGCAATTTTTGGTGCAATTACTATATTAACAGTTAAAATTACAAGCAAAGTAGCAGTTGATAATTTATAGGCAGCACTATAAATGCCTACATCAGCTTTTGTTGCCATGGTACCGAGCATAAAAATATCTGTCCAACTAGAAATAGAAAGAAAAGCCGAACTTAACAAAATGGGTAAGCTTAATTTTAATAAATTCTTGTATGAATAATTATGAGTGGTTTTATTTTTTGGAATGTTAAAAAATAAGTATATACCCACAGAAGTAATTGACAGAATATAACTTAGAAATATGTATAGTTCAGATACTAAGTTAAAACTTCTAAAGATATAGATAAAAACAAAAAACAGAACGTTCGGAAAAACGAACATATTTAAGCCGTAGGATATAAAGTCTTTTTTTCCGGTTTGAAACTGAGTTCCAAAATTGTGAAAAATCATAAAAATGAAGAAATAACTCAGATATTTAAATACTTGAGCTAGCAAATTGTCGTGAAAAACTTGAGTTCCTATGATAGAGGAACATAAAAATATAATTAAGCTTCCAAAAAGTCCAGAAATAAACAAAACGATAAGCGAACGAATTAGGTAATTTGAAATTGGGATTTTATTAAAATTATTCGTCTCAGAAGTCAGTTTTATAACAGCAGTAGGTATGCCCAAAGAAAATACCATTACGGCAAACTGAGCAAAAGTAACGAGGATCGAATATCTACCATAAACATCCGCGCCATAAAGCTTTGAAATATAGATAGCAATTAAATAGCCTAATCCTAAGCCCCCCATTCGTAATATGAATGTAAGGCCACTATTTTTTAACAAATACTTGATATCGCTGTTCAAATTAGTAAGACTTTTATTCCGAAAAATTGAAATGTTCCGTTTGGTAAGAAATAAATTAAATTAATTCTTTTTTAGCTTTTTTTCCTGACTGAATAAAAAACGATTAAATTCAATGATTGATAAATAAATAAGGATAATAAAAATACCTCCTAAAAACCCGATTACCATCGAGTTTTTCATAAAACCTTTTATTTTTGCACCCGTTTTATTGAAACTGGAAACAACATTAACAATTTCATTTTTAAGATTCATTTCACTGCGCACATCCACAAGGTCGATATTCGCTTTAATATATTTATCAAAAACGACAATATCTCGTTTGTCAACTTCCGAATTTCCCAGATAGAAATTCGTACCTGAATTTTCTTTAACGCTTTCAATAAGTGAAATTCTTTTATATAACTGACGCAAAGAGTCAAGCTCTATCATGCTAATATTCAGTACGTTTTCCTGTGATTGAAGATTGCTAATTTCGGTTTGCAATAATTTTGAATAGTATGGATTTTGAGCTAATGAGTTTACAATTGGTTTTTCTAATTTTCCAAATATGGATCTATTTGTTGACTCAACATTTATTATATGATATAAAAATTCTTCTTTTGGAATATTTTTACTGAATTTTTTAAAATCAATATTTTCAATAACCGTTGAATCTAATTTTGATACAAAATCATTATAGGCTAAAATAATTTGGTTGTCGTTGGTATAGGGACTCACTTCTATTGTATTAATTGAAGCTGCTTCAATAGAGTCGATATTAAAATAGTATGCGAGAGATTTAAAATCTTTTTCCGAAATTAAGCTTTCGCAATATTCAATGTCTTTATATAACTGTATGATACTCTCATAGTTAGCTTGAACAGTCATTGAGGAGCTAAAAACAGGTTCTTTTATTTTATACTGCAAAACGGCTCCAAGTGAAGCGCCAATAAAAGCAGCAATGATAAACTTAATAATATGGCGTTTTAAATAAATCAAAAAGGCAATTGTTAATTGAAATACCGAATTAAAAAACCATTTTATACTATTTCCAAGGCTTTTGAATAGTGAACGAAGCAAATTGAATAAAACACCTAAATCTATATCTTCATTTTCTGTTTTCATATCGGAATTCTTTAATGATTTATTTCAAATGTATCTTATAGTTTAAAAGGTTAAAATTAACAATTATTAGTATAGCTCAAAATTTCATTTGCTATTTAATTTGGATTCGAAATAATAAAAAAATTTAGTATACGATTTGCTTCTAAATATAATAAATACGTATATTTGTGATATAATCGTAATTTTACACTATTCAAATTTGAAAAAAAATAAGAAATATCAACAGATTTTAGCATCTGGAAAAGAGTTGTTTTGGAAGTTTGGTATTAGACGAGTGGCGGTAGAAGAAGTTTGTAAGCATGCCAATGTCAGTAAAATGACATTCTATAAATTCTTTCAAAATAAAACGGAATTGGCATTGGTTATACTCGAAATAACAGTTGGGAAAGCAATAAATGACTATAAAGAATTGATTGCCAAAGACTGCTCCTTTATAGAAAAGGTCAATCTTATGCTTAAAATGAAATTGGAAGGAACTCAAGATATTAGTCAGGAATTTGTAATGGATATTTATCAAAATCCAGATCTTGGTTTATTACCATTTATGGAAAAGCAAGGGGAGAAGTCTTTAAAACTAACAGTTGATTTTTTAATGGATTCGCAGATAAAAGGACATATCCGACAAGATATTAAAGTAGATTTTATTATGTACTTTTTTAATCAAATGCTTGCAATGTCAACAGATAAAGCTTTGCTTGCCAAGTATAATAATCCGCAAGATTTAATTATGGAGATTACCGAATTCTTCTTTTACGGTATTGGTGCTAAACAATTCAACAAATGAAAAAGTTAGTAATCTTAGGTATTGTTGCCTTCTTTGCTTTAAATTCAATTTCAAAAGCTCAAGATTCGCTAATTTTCAAAGGGCAGTTATCAGGTTGGATGCATTATAATCCGGAAAATAATTTAGCACTATGGACGGGGCTGCGTTATATTCCACAGTTAAATTACGCCTATTTATTTAAGAACAAACAACAAATTGATTTGGAAGCTTTAGCAAATATTTTTGGGAGCTTTGGATCGAATCTTTCGGATTCGGTATCTATTGATGGTAAAATCAAAGCTTATCGAATATGGATGCGTTACTCGGGTAAACAATTTGAACTGAGGGCAGGATTGCAAAAAATAAATTTTGGTTCAGCAATGATACTTCGACCTTTGATGTGGTTTGATGAAATGGATCCACGCGATCCACTCAATTTAACGGATGGCGTTTGGGGAATTTTAGGTCGTTATTATTTCTTGAATAACGCAAATATCTGGTTATGGGCACTTTATGGAAACGAAGAGCCGCGAGGATGGGAAATTGCTAAACGGAATAAAAAATTTCCTGAATATGGTGGTAGGATACAGTTTCCTTTGGCTTTAAGCGAAATCGGACTTAGTTTCCATCATCAGAATTTGGATATGAGTTCTTTTAATGGATTGATTATGCCACTTGAAAATGTTATTGAAAATAAAATGGGCTTCGATATAAAAATCGATTGGCATATTGGTTTGTGGTTCGAAGGCGTATGGTCTGCAAAAAATGCGGATGTTTCTATGTTTAAAAATCAGGAAATGATGACCTTTGGAATGGACTATACTTTTGGAGTTGGAAATGGGTTGTACTTAGTTATGGAACATTTAACAATGGCTAATGATGAAAGAGCTTTTGCATTCGAAAATACAAGTAATTTTACTGCAACATCCATTAGCTACCCGGTTGGAATATTTGACAATTTAAGCGCAATATTTTATTACGATTGGACTAATAATTCGGTATATAATTTTGTAAATTGGCAGAAGCAATTCACTAATTTTAGTTTTTATTTGATGGGTTACTGGAATCCTATAAATTCAAATCTCCCTACTTCAGGTGGAGCAACAAACCTATTTGGTGGTAAGGGTATTCAAATCATGTTAATTTTTAATCATTAAATATTATTTATTAGTCGGTATGGGTTCAGCACCAAAATCGACACAAAAAATGCACATATGGAAATAATCAAATTAGAAGGAATGACCAAAAGATTCCCAGTTGGAACTGGACAATTTACAGCTCTAAGTAATATCAATTTGAATATTGAAGAAGGTGAGTTTGTAGGTTTAGTTGGACCAAGTGGCTCAGGAAAAACCACTTTGTTAAACATTATTGGATCGCTTGATATCCCTTCAGAAGGAAATGCAACCGTGATTGGGCAGTCCGTTGCAAAATTGAGCCACAAACAATCAGCTTTGCTCAGGAATATGCATCTTGGATTTATTTTCCAGACTTATAACCTTTTGCCTGTTTATACTGTTTACGAAAATGTAGAATTTGCACTACTCTTGCAAAATATGTCTTCTTCGCAAAGGAAAAAAGCTGTTATGGAATCGCTTGATTGGGTGGGACTTACCGATAAAATTAAATCGAAGCCTGCACAACTTTCCGGCGGTGAAAGTCAACGTGTTGCCATTGCCCGCGCCATGGTTAAAAAGCCAAAAATTGTTTTGGCAGATGAGCCTACAGCTAACCTTGATTCTAAAAATTCTCATCATATTTTGCAAACCATGCTCAAGCTCAATGAAGAACTGAAAACAACCTTTGTTTTTGCTACGCACGACGAAAAAGTGATGAAATATCTGAAGCGTCAAATTTCATTAGCAGATGGAAAAGTGGTTGCCGATGAGATTATGCAGTTTGAAAGTGTATCATAAAAAACCCTTAAATAAAAAGTTATGTTAGCAATTAAATTAGCATTTAAAAACTTACTGGGTGCAGGTCTCAGAACTTGGCTGAATGTGATTGTTTTGTCATTTGCTTTTGTACTCATCATTTTTTACAATGGAATGATCGATGGATGGAACAGACAGGCAAGAAACGACACACAGAACTGGGAAATTGGAAATGGTCAATTTTGGCA